>JBDHGL010000017.1:0-82954 GCA_039589875.1 Gemmatimonadota bacterium | reverse complement strand
ATCGCGCTGGCCGGTTTGATCGGCAGCAACATGTACGACGCGCGTCTGGTCGGTGACACGGTCGGTCTGGGGCAGGGAGACGTCCATCAGCTGATCTGGGCTCTCTCGGAGGTTTATCAATGGAGGCTCGACTTCTATCGGGATGTCCACGCCGGCGATGCGTATCGGATGCTCGTGGAGCGCGAGGTACGACCCGACGGCTCGGTGCGGGGAGTGCGGGTGCTCGCGGCCGAATTCCGTAACCGGGATCGTGTTCTGGCAGCCATCCGCTTCCAGCCCGCTCCGGACAAGCCCAACTACTACGACGAGAACGGTGAGTCGGTTAAGAGGGCCTTCCTTCTCGCGCCGCTGGACTTTCGCCGGGTTACGAGCGGCTTCAGCAGCCGGAGGTTTCATCCCGTTCTCAGGCGCTACCGGGCGCATCTCGGTACCGACTACGGCGCTCCGACAGGGACGCCCGTTCGAGCCACCGGCGACGGGACTGTCACGCGGGCCGGCTGGTGGGGAGGCTACGGCCAAGCCATCGAGATCCGGCACCCGAACGGCTACTCGACGCGCTACGCTCACCTGAGCCGTGTTTCCGTCCGTCGAGGACAGCGTATCGGGCAGGGAGAGGTCATCGGGCGCGTTGGATCCACCGGATTGTCCTCCGCTCCTCATCTCCACTACGAGTTCCTACAGCGCGGCGCCCACCGGAATCCGACTCGTCTGAAGCTCCCGCCGGCCGAGCCGGTGGCCGCCGAACACCGACCGGCCTTCGATATCGAACGGGATCGGCTATTGGCTCGGCTCTCGGATGTCGCCCTGCCGACGCTGCGGATGGCCGACGCCGGCCGCAGGCCGCTCTCGGCCGAATAAGCAGCCTCGCGCTTCCGGCGGCGCCTCTCGGGTCAGCCTGAGCGCCAATGCCGGCCTGGCTGTGGTTCTCGCTTTCCGCTCTCGCCGGATGCGGTTTAGCCTATTGGAGCTACGCGCGTAGAGAGGAGCCCGTCCCCGGACGGACCGGTCCCGCCATCCTTCGTGGGCTCGCCTTTTTCCTTCTTCTGGCCGGCCTGCGGATACCGGCTCTGAGGTCCGAGGCCGCCGAACCGGAGGGTCCGCTCTTTCTGCTGGATCGCTCGGCGAGCATGCGCCTGCCCAGCCGCCTGCCCGGCGGCCGCTCGCGCTACGACAGCGCCCTGGCGTTGCTCGCTCCGTGGCCGGCCGGTCGGGTCTTGGCCTTCGGGTCCGAACCGGCCTACGCGTCGGGCGATTCGCTTTCCCCTCCGAACGCTCCGCGCACGCTGCTGGCGCCCGCGCTGGAAGCGGCGTCTTTGGCCGGCTTCGACAGCGTCGTGATCATCAGCGACGGAGAATGGGACGATCCCGCACAGGCCGCGGATGTGGCAGGCGGGCTCGGCCTGGGGATTCGCGAGGAACGGGTAAGCTCTGCGGTTCGCCGCATCGGAATCCGGGACGTGGTCATTTCACGGACGGTGGCTGCCGGCGACACGGCGCGGGTGGGCTTCGAGCTGGTGGTCAGCGGGGGCGATCCCGCACCTGACGAACCCGACGAGCCGATGGATAGCATCCAGGTCCGGCTGCGGGGTGCGGACGCGGATCTGACCCGAATCTTCGGCCTTCCCGCCTCCGGTCGTTCCGTGACCGGGGAGCTGAGCTGGGTGCCCGGGTTTCCTTCCACCGGAACAGCCGAGTGGCGGGATTACGAGATCTCGTTGGAGGACAGCGCCGACCCGTATGGATCGGCGGATCGTGCATCGCTGCTCCTCGAAGTGGTCGATGAGACGGCAGGGGCGGTCTTCATCTCCGAGACACCGGATTGGGAAGCGTCCTTTCTTCTTCCCGTACTGGAGCGTGTCACATCAACCGGATCGGCCGTGTACGTTCGGACGGCTCCGGGTCGATATGCGAGGGTGGGTTCGGAGCCTCTCTCCGTCGAAGGGATGGACGTTCGTCGGGCGGTCCGGGCCGCGCGCCTGCTGGCCGTGCAAGGGGTTCCGGACAGTCTCCCGGCATGGCTGAGAGATGCGCTGCGTGGCCACCCGAGGAAGCTTCTCCTGATGACCGGTCCGGGAGGCTTGCCCGACATGAGCGTGAGCGTCGGGCCGCGACTCGACGGCGAGTGGTACGCGGAAGCGCCGACGGCACCTACGCCGACGAGCCCTCTGCTGGACGGGCTCCGGCCGAGTGATCTACCACCGATCCAGGATATCCCGAGCCTGACAGGAGAATGGTCTTGGGCGGCCCTCGTGAGCAGGCGGGAGCGAAGGGGAGAGGCCCGACCCCTGGCGGTGGCGGGGCGCACTGGCGCGAGCCGATGGGCCATCGTGGTCGGTTCGGGCTACTGGCGTTGGGCGTTCCGGGGTGGAGTGGCCCGGCGCACCTACGACGGGCTGTTCGGCGGCCTTGCGGGTTGGCTGCTGCAAGGGATCCGGAGGCGGCCGGTGGATCTCTACGAGAATGCCGTGGTCGGTACTCCCGTCGCATGGCGTGTAGGGCCGTCCGTCACCGATCTTCAGATGACGGTGTATGATGGTGACACCACCGTTTGGAGCGGAAGATGGGATAGGTCGCCGCCGGTTGTCTCCGGGCCCGCCCTGGACGCCGGCCGGCTGTCCTTCGAGGCGGTCGGAACGAGTCCGGACGGAAGCTTCCGTGTCGAGCGACCTTTCCTGGTGCGGAGTCGGGATCGGGAATACGAGCCGAGAGAGGCGGCGCCGGAGATCGCACTCGAGGCGCAGCCCGGTGGAGCCCGAAGCTCGAATCCTCCCCGCCCCCGGGCCGTTTGGCCGTTTGCCGCGGCGATCGTGCTGTTCGCCTCCGAGTGGATCTGGCGTAGGAGGATCGGCCTCAGATGAGTATCGATCTCAAGAGCGAGCGTCCGAAACGCTCGCTGTGGCAAAAGATCGTCGATGTTGCGTTGACCGACGCCCGGACCTTACAGGCCGGCATCGACGAGGCCTCGGTCGACGGGCTGGAGCGCACGCTCCTCGAGAGCGATTTCGGCGTGACTGCCACGATGGAGCTCGTGGCCGAGTTGGAGCGCGCCGCGGATCGGGGAAGGGTTCGCACCGAAAGCGATTTGCGGTCGCTGCTGACGAGCTGCATCCGCGGGATGCTGGATGAAGACGAAGCCCGGCCCACGCGACAGGCGCGGCGTGGGGAGCTGGAACGTCCCGAGTCCGGGCCCGGTGTCGCGCTAGTTCTGGGCGTGAACGGAACCGGTAAGACGACCACGGCAGGCAAGCTGGCCTGGCGCTTCATCCGGCGTGACGAGCGGGTGCTGCTCGCAGCTACGGACACCTTTCGAGCCGGCGCCCAGGAGCAGCTCCGGAGATGGGCGGACCAGGTCGGCGCCGAGTATGTCGGAGGGCATGAGGGGGGCGACCCGGCGGCTGTGGCGTACGACGCGATGGAGGCGGCACGAAGCCGCGGCGTGGATCGCGTTCTGGTGGACACGGCTGGCCGGCTGCACACGCATAAAAACCTGATGGAAGAGCTCAGGAAAATAGACCGGGTGATCGCCCGCCATCAGCCCGGCGCGCCGCACGAGCGCCTTCTGGTGGTGGACGCCACTTCCGGCCAGAACGTGCTCAGCCAGGCGGCGGATTTCGGCAAGAGCCTCGATCTCACCGGCCTGATCGTCGCCAAGTTCGACAGCTCGGCTCGGGCAGGCACCATCGTATCGGTTGCCCGGGAGCTCGCTCTGCCGGTTCGCTATCTCGGTACGGGCGAAGGACAGGAGGACCTGGAGCTCTTTCAGGTGGATCGCTATCTCGCGAAGGTCTTCGCCTAGGCACTCCGAGCGAAGGAGGATCTACGGCCAAAGCGGGAGGGGAAGCCTCGCTCTACAGACCGGTTCAGTTTCTGAAGGGTGTCGGGCCGAAACGGGCGGAGACGCTGGCCCGCCTCGGCATCCTTACCGCGCGCGATCTGCTCTACCACATGCCGCTCAGGTATGAGGATGCGACCACCGTGGCCGGCATCTCATCGCTGGAACCGGGAGATGAGGCGACGATCATCGGCCACGTCATCTCCAAGGGCGTCATTCGCACCCGCAAGGGCATGCGCGTCTTTCACGCCGTTCTCCGTGATTCGACGGGACAGATCGAGTGCGCGTGGCCGGGGAGACCATGGCTGGAGCGGACCATCCGGCGGAACCAACTCCTTCTCGCCACGGGTGCGGTTCGCTTTTATCACGGCAGGCAGATGCAACCGCGCGAGCACATCGTTCTGGCCGATGAGAGCGAGACGGATGACGGCTCGGCCGGCGCTCCAGCCGGACGTGTCTTTCCCGTTTATCCTGCGACCGAAGGGCTGACACACCGGCAGATCCGCGGAATCGTACAGGTCAACCTTCCCCGTCTGCTACGGGAAGTAGAAAGCGGGGAGCCTTTCGATGCGGCGTGGCGGTCCCAGCTCGGGGTGCCCTCGCTGAGAGACGCCCTGAGGATACTCCACGATCCCCGGTCCATCGACGAGATCGAGCCGGCCCGGAAGCGCCTCGCCTACGAAGAGCTCTTCTTCCTGCAGCTTCTCCACGCGCGGGCCCGGCATCGGCATCGCGCGGCCCGCGAGGGGATCTCGTTTTCCAGTGAATCGGAGCTCGTTCGTCGTTTTCTCGGCGGGCTGCCGTTTCGGCTGACCCAAGCCCAGCAGAGAGCTTGGGACGAGATCGAAGCCGACATGGAGGGACAGCTTCGGATGTACCGCCTGCTGCAGGGGGACGTGGGCAGCGGCAAGACGGTCGTGGCCGCGGCCGCGCTGCTCAAGGCGGTGGACAGCGGCTATCAGGCTGCCCTGATGGCGCCGACGGAGCTGCTCGCCGAGCAACACCTCCGGACGCTTGCCGATCTGATGGAGACGATCGGGGTGGAGCCTCGCATCCTCACCGGCTCCACGACCGGAGCGCGCCGGGACACCCTGCTGAGCGAGATCGCTGCAGGTGAGGCGAAGGTAGTGGTGGGCACCCACGCTCTGATCCAGGAAGCGGTCCGCTTCCACTCGCCCGGGCTGGTGGTGATCGATGAGCAGCACCGTTTCGGCGTCGAGCAGCGCCAAACCCTTCGGCAGGCCGGCGAGGCAACCGACACGCTCGTGATGTCGGCAACGCCGATCCCTCGGTCGCTTGCACTTACGCGGTATGGAGACCTGGACATCTCCGTTATCGACGAGCTGCCGCCTGGCCGCCCTCCTGTGAGAACCGGCGTGAGGGGACCTGAGAGCCGCGATGTGGCATTCGCCTTTCTCCAAGAGCAGCTGGCCGAGGGGCGGCAGGGCTACATCGTATATCCGCTGGTCGACGAGTCCGAGGTGCTCGATCTGAAGGCGGCCACGCAGATGTACGAAGGGCTCGTGCAGCGTTTCGACGAATTCAGAGTCGGCCTGATCCACGGGCGTCTGCCATCGGCCGAGAAAGAGAAGGTGATGCGTGGCTTCGTCCGCGGTGAGATCGATCTGCTTGTCACGACCACCGTGATCGAGGTGGGAATCGACGTATCGAACGCGACCGTCATGTTTATCGAGGACGCTGAGCGGTTCGGCCTCGCCCAGCTTCATCAGCTACGAGGGAGAATCGGTCGGGGGCCGCATCCCAGTTATTGCGCTGCCTTCTACTCCGGGAAAGAGAAGCCGGAGCGGCTTCGCATCTTCGCCGGAACGAACGACGGTCTGGAGCTGGCCCGGGCGGACCTTCGGCTTCGAGGACAGGGCAACCTCTTCGGAGAACGGCAGCATGGCGCTCCAGAGCTGCGTTTCGCCGACCTCGAGACCGATCTGGATCTGCTCGAAGACGCGCGACACCGAGCCCGGAAGATCGTCGCGGACGATCCGGAGCTGCGGCGAGCACGGCATGCACTTCTCGCCCGCGAGCTGAGAGAGCGTCACGGACGGAGCGAAGCTCTCTACGAGGTTGGCTGATCGCGTTGGGCCCTGATGGTCGTTCGGGGTTGACCGTCGATCCGCCCGCCCACAGAGTTGAGCGATCCGATCCAGAGCCCTCGCGCCGAACCGAACGAGCGTAATGTCCTCAAAGCCTGCCGAACCAGAGCCGCCGTCAGCGGACGCTGTGACGATCGCGGAGTTGAGCAGCCACGTAGGCCAGCGTGTACGCCTGCGAGGCTGGGTGCGGACCCATCGATCGAGCGGAAAGATCCGCTTCGTCATCCTGCGTGACGGTACCGGTGAGGTGCAGGTCGTGATTGCCCGGGACGACGTGGACGATGTCTCCTGGGAGACGATCGAGAGTCTGGCCCAGGAGGTCAGCGTCATCATCGAAGGTGAAGTGAGAGAGGATCAGCGAGCGCCGTCCGGCTACGAGATCACGGGCCTGAAACTCGATCTCGTGGGCCCGTCGCCCGAGTTTCCGATCCAGCCGAAAGAGCACGGGATCGACTTCCTCCTTCAGAACCGGCACCTCTGGCTCCGTAGTCGTCGTCAGATTGCGATCATGCGAGTCCGCGACGAGGTGGTCCGGGCGATTCGTGACTTCTTTCACCAGCGAGGCTTCGTGCTGGTGGATACGCCGATCCTGACGGGCGCCATCGGTGAGTCGGCCGGCACGCTGTTCGAGACGGAGTACTTCGACGTCGGTACCGCTTATCTGGCCCAGACCGGTCAGCTGTACCTGGAAGCAGCGGCGGCGGCGCTCGGCAAGGTCTACTGCTTCGGGCCGACTTTCAGAGCGGAGAAATCGAAGACGCGTCGCCATCTGGCCGAGTTCTGGATGGTGGAGCCGGAGGTCGCCTGGCTCGACAGCGAGGGCAACATGAAGCTGCAAGAGGACTTCATCACCTCCATCGTCGAGCGCGTGCTGGAGAATCGAAGAGACGATCTGGTCGTCCTGGAAAGGAATGTCGCTAATCTTGAACGGGTGAGGCCGCCGTTCGACCGGATCAGCTACACGGACGCGGTCGAGCAGCTGCAGAGCCGGGGCAGCGAGATCGTGTGGGGCGATGATCTGGGAGCGGAAGACGAGACGCTGGTGGCAGAGGGGTGTCCCCTGCCGGTCTTTATCTACGATTATCCGAAGCAGGCCAAGGCGTTCTACATGAAGGAGAATCCCGAGGACCCGCGAACCGTTAAATGCAACGATCTCATCGCTCCCGAAGGGTACGGTGAGATCATCGGCGGCAGCCAACGCGAGGACGATCACGATCGACTGCTGGCTCGCATTCGCGAGGAGAAGCTGCCGGAGGAAGCGTACGATTGGTACCTGGATCTCCGGCGCTACGGGACGTACCCGCACAGCGGATTCGGGCTCGGCGTGGAGCGCACCGTCGCTTGGATTTGCGACATCGGCCATCTGCGCGAGGCGATCGCCTTTCCGCGCCTCATGACGCGGTTGAAGCCATAGGATGGGTGCCCTCTAGCTCTTTCCTCTCTCCCTTCTCCCTCCTTCCCCTCCTCCCGGCCCCCGATCGGCGATTTTCGGCTCGGTTTGGAACCGAGATTGCACACTCCCTCGTTGGCGGCTTCCGAGGCCGCGATACGTGCGGTAACTCGCATGGATCCCGGCGAAACGCGATTCCCGCCGCATAGGCGAACCCCGGCGCGACCACAGGGATGAGCAAGAAAAAGCGGACAGCCACAACAGAGGAAAAGCGGCAACCGGCCGTCGCCGACTCATGGGCGGAGGAGCGGCCAGGTCCTGACGAAGGCGAGTCGGACGCGACAGCGGCCGAAATCGTCGGTCTCTATCAAGAAATTGCCGTCGAGGTTGCCGAGGCCGGACGCCTCGCAGAGGCCGTCGAGCACATAGTGAAGCGGTTTTGTGACTTCGGCTCCTTCGAGGTCGGTTACGGTCTTGTCGATCCGGAGGACGACGAGGGAGCCGAGGTGTGGTGGGCATCCGACGATGATCGCTTCGCGCGGCTGAGAGAGGAGCTTCAACGCGACGGGCTCCGGAAGGCCGGCAAGCGCTCGCGGAAGGCATCCGCGAAGATCTCGGAGCGTGAAACGACCTCGCTCACAGAACGAGCGCTGGCTGGGCTGCCTGTGCTCGTCAACGACCTGGAGAAGGAGGCACTGTCGGAGGCCGAGGCGGCCATCGAGGCGGGCCTGGGAGCGGCGTACGCCTTTCCCGTCTTCTTCGGCAGCGAGGTGGTGGCCGTTCTGGTGTTTTTCTCGGAGGACAAGGCCCGGCTTCCGGATGTCGTCACCGAAGTCGTTCAGTTCGCTCTCCGCCAGCTCGAGGTGCTGACCGGAACGGAGAGGGCGGAGCGCGCGGTTCGCGCAGCAGCGCGTCACGCCCGGGCACAGGCTTCCGAGCTGAACGAGATGGCCGTCAGGCTTCACGAGAGCGGGGCACAAGGCGGAGAGGGCATGTACGATGCCCTGACCGGCTTCCCCCGCAAGCGACTCCTCCTGGACCGGCTCCAGCAGTCGCTGCGTCGTCGACAGAGGAACCCGAACCTTCAGTTTGCGGTCGCTTGCGTCGGCCTGGAGGGTCTAGGGCCGATCCGAGACCGGCTGGGCCTTCGGGCCTCGGAGGAGTTTCTCCTCGCCCTGTGTCGAAGGATGGAGGCCGCCGTGAGGCCTGCCGACACCGTCGCGCGCACCGGCGAAGACGAGTTCACCGTGATTCTGGAGGATACCGACGGCCTGGCGGACGCCAATGCGGCTGCCGAGCGGATCCAGACGGCCATAAAGCGACCTTACAGACTCGACGGGGAAGAGGCGCAAGCCTCGGCCAGCGTGGGGCTCGCGTTGAGCAGCCCCCCCTATGAGTACGCGGAGACCATACTGCGTGACGCCACGGCAGCGCTGCGAGCGAGCCGAGCCTTCGGAGATGAACAGCCACGGGTGTTCGACCTGGCCGAACAGCCTCGCCAAACGAGATCGCGTCCGGAGGAAGAGGATCTCGAGCTGGCGATTCGAGATGGTCAGATGGCGCTCGAGCACCGGCCGATCGTTTCTCTGGAAACCGGCCGGATCGCCGGCTTTGAAGCCCACGTTCGCTGGCACCATCCGGAGCGCGGACCGTTGACTCCCGAGCAGTTTCTCCCCGAATCGGGAGTGGGGCCGGCGGTTTCGGCGCTCCTGTCCTGGAGTTTGCGCGAGGCTTGCCTGCAAGTACTCGAGTGGGAAAGGCGAAGCCAGCAGGGTCGACCTTACGCGGCCCTGGTGCTCTCCTCGGAGCAGTTCTACAGCCCCGATCTCGTAACCGAAGCCTGGGACGTACTTACGAGCACGGACCTGGATGGGAGCTTGCTGCGCTTCGTCGTCGGAGAAGGCGCGCTGACCCAATCGCCCGGCCAGGCCGCACAGGTGCTGGCCAGCCTCGGGGCGCTCGAGGTCGGGGTCGTGATGGAAGGCTTCGGCACCGGGTATTCATCTCTGCCGCATCTTCACCGGCTGCGGCCGCGTGGGCTGATGATCGACCGGGCGTTCCTGACGGGCGTGTCGGGTCGACCCGCCCAATGGCTAGTAGCCCGAACGATCGTGGAACTGGCGCGAGTCCTCGATGCGGAGGCCATCGCAAGCGGGATCGAGACGGCCGAGCAGCTGGAGCGTCTCTTCCAGCTCGGCTGCCGGTACGCTCAGGGTCCCTTCTTCGGAGGGGCTCTGCCTCTGGAGCAAACCGAGGCTCTGCTGCAGGAGGGGTTCGCCGCTGAAGTGCGGGAACTTCGGGAATTGCCGGGGAGCGGAGATCGAGATTCGCCTTTCACCCGATACCTGGACGGTCGGCGCTAGCTCTCGCTCCGTTTCACTTCTTCCCAGAGCACATCGAGCTCCTCCAGTGAGCTCTCACGCGGCTCCAGGCCGAGCAGCCGAGCCCTCTCGAGCAACGACTCGAATCGCCTCTGAAACTTGGCCGTGGCGTCTGCCAGAGCCAAGCCGGGAGAGGCGTCGCACAGGCGGGCGATGTTGACCGCAGCGAACAACAGGTCTCCGATCTCCTCACGTAGCGAAGCCCGCAGCTCTTCGCCGCCCGTCGCTGAGCCGACCAGGAGCGCTCTGAGCTCCGCCGCCTCCTCCTCCAACTTTGCGAGCGCTCCCCGCGCATCGGGCCAATCGAAGTTCAGCGAAGCCGCCTGTTCCTGAATGCGAACGGCGTGCTCCAGGGCGTCTGCGGGCACTGTGAACCCTCTCTTATCATGTGACTTACGTTGCTGCTCGGACATGGCTGGGATATACTAGGCGCGTCTTGAAAACGGAGTCAAACGACCGGCGCAGAGCCTGGGTGGAAGTGGACCTCGCGGCGATTCGTCGGAACGCCGAGAGGCTGGCGGCCCGCCTCCCGGGGTGCCGACTTCTCCCGATGGTCAAGGCGGACGGGTACGGACTGGGCGCGGAGCGCGTGGCCGAGGCCGTTTCGCCCGTCGGTGTCTGGGGTCTGGGCGTTGCGACGGTCGAGGAAGGTGGCCGACTGCGCTCGGCCGGCTACGGCGGCCGGATCGTCGCCTTCTCTCCTCTCCCTCCCCTCGATGCCGCCGACGTTTTCGAAGCCGACCTCGAGCCGGCGATCACCAGCCTCGAGGCGCTGGAGACGTTCGGGCAAGCGGCGGCTGAGTGGGGCGTAAGACTGCGCGTGCACCTCGAGGTGGATACCGGCATGGGCCGCTTGGGGCTCGTGGCGGATGACGCGGCGTCGTGGGCCGCCGATCTCGGCCGCCTGTTGGGCGAGTACCCAGTCGAGCTGGCTAGCACGTTCACCCATTTCCACTCCGCAGAATCGGATGAGAGCTCATCTAGGGCCCAGTGGGCGGGGTTCGAGGCGGCACTGGCCCGGCTCCGCGAGGTGGGCATCGAGACCGGTTTGATCCACGCCGCGAACAGCGCGGCCGCCCTGAGGTACAAGGAGTGCGCTGGTGACATGGTGCGCCCGGGGATCGGCCTGTTCGGCGGTTCGAGTTCCTTCAGCGAAGCCGTTGTATCGGTGCGGGCGCGAGTGCTCGACGTGCGAGATGTGGGGAGGGGGACGACCGTGAGTTACGGTGCCACCTATCGAACGGAGGTGGAGGCCCGACTCGCGACGCTCGCGATCGGTTACGCCGATGGAGTACGACTGGAGCTCTCCAACGAGGGCTCGGCACTGATCCGAGGGAGGAGAGCTCCGATCAGAGGGGCTGTGTGCATGGACGTCACCGTGGTGGATGTGACGGAAATCGCGGGTGTCCGTCCTGGAGACATCGGAACGTTACTTGGCTGTGACGGCGAGGAAGTGATCACGCTACAGGAGATATCGAAACTTTGTGGCACGATAGACTACGAGATACTTACCGGGCTGAGCCCTCGGCTGCCTCGCATCTCTGTGGAGACCGGCTGACCGGGTTGGCCCGATGAGCGAGAGCGGCGAGCATCTCATCGATGCGGCTCGAGCCGTCAAGGAACGAGCGCACGCTCCCTACTCCGGCTTTCACGTCGGCGCGGCTCTCCGGGCCACCGACGGCCGGATCTTTAACGGGTGCAACGTGGAGAACGCCTCGTACCCCGTGACGATCTGTGCCGAGCGCGTCGCCCTCGGTTCGGCGGTGGCGGCCGGTGCCCGGGAGTTCGATCGGATCGCCATCGCGACGGACGCCGAGTCTCCGACGCCTCCGTGCGGCATGTGCCGGCAGGCCCTGTCGGAGTTCGGCCTCGATCTCGACGTTCTGAGCGTCGGCCGTGAAGGCGTCCGCTCCCGGTGGACCCTGGCAGAGCTGCTACCTGAGCACTTCGAGCTCACAGAGCGCGGCGAGAGCACAGCCGATGCGTGAGCGCCGGGCAGCCGGTGCCCTGACGGCCAGCGCCATCGCCGTCACCTTGCTTGCGGGATGCACCGAAGAGGCGATCGTGGGGGTCGACCCCAACGTCCCAGGCAGCACGACTCCGACGGTCGAGATCAGGGCGTTGGCTTCCGAGCTTCTCGACTGGCAGGACACGACGTACCTTGGCTACGAGCTGCCTGCCACATCACCGATCAAGACGTTGGCCGATCGGCCCGACCTGACGTCGCGGCTCCTCGGGCGGTACTTCGTGCCCGACTCCGTCCAGACAGGAGATGGCGCTGCGGAAATCGACGAGTTCATCGAAGGCCAGTTCTTCGTAACGATCGACACGGTTCAGAGCACCTACCGGTTCCCGTACAAGCTCGAGGTCTTCTCGCTTACCCAGAGCTACGATTCGCTGGAAGCGACCTGGAGCCAGGCTGCTGAAGGCGAGCCGTGGACCACGCCCGGCGGAAGCCTCGGAGAGCTGTTGGGCGCCGCCGAGTTCGCGGAGAGAACCGAGACCGCCATCGTGGATTTCCTCGTGCCGGTAGACCCGGTGATGCAGGGATGGCGCGCCACGGGAGGTGAGCCCGGTGTCGCGGTCGTCACCACGGGATTGGGCTCGGAGCTCCTGGTGACGAATCTACAGCTGCGCACGACGCTGACGAGGGTCGGTCAGACAGACACTATCATCCGGTTCATTCCGGCGATCGCCCCGACATTTATCTACGATCCACCGCAGCCTTCGCCGGGCCTCGGACTTCGATTGGCGGGCCTGCCGTCAGGGCGTGCTTACATACAATTCGCCCTGCCGAGAGTCCTGGATGGCGTACCGTTGAGCGGATCGAGCATCAACCACGCTGAGATCATCTTCCGCCCTCTGGCTCCGGCGGATCAACCGTTCGAGCTCGAGCGCCCGGTCGTCGCCAGCGTCCTCGAGGTGGCTGCCGACCCGTTCGAGGTCGGGGCGAAGGTACCGGTTGGCCTCCCGATTCTGGATCCGCTCAGCGGCGGCGCCCAATTTCTATCGCTCATTCCTGAAAACCTCGCCGACGGCCAGCCTCTTCGCGTGAGCGTGACCCAGCTGATCTCTCGAGCGGTCTTCATCGATTCCCTGACCAACCTCCGTATGGTGCTCCGTCCCTCCCCGAGCGATGCGCAGGCTTTCGGCTACTGGGACTTCGGCTCGGTCGAATCGCCGCCGGCACTTCAGCCGGAGTTGATCATGCTGGTCACGCCGCCCGCCGGCTTCCCGGTTCCTTGAGGCGTTCCCGCCTCGAGAGGCGTCGTCCAACGGGCTTCACGTGTCTCGGCGAGCGCCGATTTCTGGCGCTCGCCGGGCTGGCGCTCGCCGGCGCCTCGCTTCTGCCCACCACGGAAGCGCACGCCCAGATCCCGTTCACGGCCGTCGGTCTCGGCTATCCGATCCGATCCATCGATGCCCGGTCGATCGCACTGGGCGGCGTTACCAACGGCCTCCTGGGAGGGAGCTTCTCGCTGGGGAACCCGGCCGACGTCACCCTGCACAGCTCGGCTGCCGTGGCCGTCGCCGTCGCTGGCGAGAACGTCGACCTGACCAGCCCGAGCGCGACGCAAAACACCGGGCGCAGCTGGTTTCCGGTGATCGGTGCAGTGGTCCCGTTGGGTGATTGGGCGGTCCGGGTCGGCTTCGGCGGCCTGCTGGATCAGGATATGCGGATCATCGTCACCGACACATTGGACTCATCGCTCGGTCGCTTCGAGTTCGAGGAACAGCGGACTCGCGATGGCGGGCTCAGTCAGATCGATGTCTCGATCGGGCGAAAGCTCGGTCCGGTGGGGGTCGGCGTTGGTATTCAACGCTTGACAGGGAGCCTCCAGCAGAGCTTCCGACGCCGCTTCACGGAAGATATCGATGGATCGGGCTTCCTTCCGGGCGGCGTAGTCCAGGCCTCGGAAACCGACTACCGAGGCTGGTCGGTGAAAGCCGGACTCAACGCGGAGCTGTACGATCGATTCGTGCTGAGCGGAGCCTACTTCTTCGCGACGGACCTGACGGCCGAGCGTCTTCAATCCCCTCTGGAACGAGAGTTCAGGCTGCCGAGCGGGTTCGAGGGCGGCGCCAGCGGCTTGATCACCAATCGCTTCTTTGTCGCCGTAGGCGGCGGCTGGTCGGGCTGGTCGCAGACAGAACCCGATCCGGGATCGTTCGGCACGGCCGATGTGTCGTGGTTGGGCGGCGGTCTCGCGTACAGCGTCTTCTTCGGCAGCATTCCGGTGGCGATCCGGGCGGGCGCCCGCACGAGGGACCTGCCGTTCATCCTACCTGAATTCGAACAATCCAAGGAGCAGGCGATTACCTTCGGCCTTGGCGTCGTTCTCGGAGGCCGGGCACGAATCGACCTGGGCTTCGAGTTCGGCAGCCGCGGCGATCTCGAGACCACCGGGACCGAGGAGAGCTTCACGGGACTCAACTTCACTGCCTCGCTCGTCCAATAGCCAATCTGGATCCTCGGTCGCTCAGACGACATCTTTGATCGTGGGTTGATTGCGAATCGAATCATGAGGTGACAGGTGCGGCGGAAAAACGGGATCCTGCGGTGACGCAGCTCGTGAACCTGCAGCGTGGCCGCTCGGAAGCCGAGAGGCCCGGCGCCCGCCCGATCGGCGGCACGGTGTACATCGACACCTACGGCTGCCAGATGAACATCGGCGACACCGAGCTCATGGCCGGCGTCCTCGCCGATCGAGGCTACGTGCGCGTCGACGATCCCGAGAGGGCGGACGTGATCCTGGTGAACACATGTGCGATCCGGGAGCATGCAGAGCGACGGGTGAGAGGGCGGCTCGGAGAGCTGCAGCGCTTCCGAAAGCACAAGCCCGATCTCCTGTTGGGCGTGACCGGTTGCATGGCCCAGAGAGTCGGGGGACGGTTGCTCGACGAGATGCGTGGCGTCGATCTCGTGGCCGGCCCGGATGCCTACAGGCTCATCGGCGAGCTCGTCGAACGGATCCGTTGCGGCTCGGTGGAACGAGGACAGTCTCTTCTCGAGCTGGAGCCCGAGGAGGACTACGCCGGCCTGCACTCCATCCGTGGGGAAGGGGTCTCGGCATGGGTGACGGTCCAGCGGGGCTGCGACCACCGTTGCACGTTCTGCATCGTTCCGTACGTTCGCGGCGGAGAGAAAAACCGAGCACCGAGCGAGGTGGTCTCGGAAGTGGAGGAGGCGGTCGAAGGCGGGTACAGCGAGGTGACCCTCTTGGGTCAGACCGTGAACTCGTACTCCAGCGACGACTGGGACTTCGCCGCCCTGCTTACGGCCGTGGCGCGGGTGCCTGGTCTTCGCCGCTTGCGGTTCACTTCGCCGCATCCAAACGATGTGAACGAGCGGCTGCTGGACGCCATGGCTAGCGAGCCGGTGATTTGCGGACAGCTTCACCTTCCGGTGCAGTCCGGTGCTGACCGGATCCTCAAGAGGATGGTGCGACGGTACACCCGTACGGCGTTTTTGGAAAAGGTCGAGCTCGCCCGGCGAATCGTGCCTGATTTGGCCCTCAGCACAGATGTGATCGTCGGATTTCCAGGAGAAACGGAGGAGGAGTTCGAGGCCACGCTTTCGCTTCTCGCCGAGGTACGGTTCGATGACGCATATCTCTACAAGTTCTCGATGCGGAACGGAACGCCTGCCACCCGCTTCCCGTCGGAGGAGCGCGTGCCGTCGATGACCGCCCAGTCGCGCCTCGAACGGACGATCGATCTGCAGCGGGAGATTCAATCGGAGATCAATCGGGCAGAGGTCGGTTTCGTGCGTGAGGTTCTCGTCGAGCGCGAGGCTCGCTCGCCCGGCGACCTCCTGGGTCGAACGGAAGCGAACAAGGTCGTAGCGTTCCGCGGTCCCGCCGATTGGATCGGCGAGTACCGGCGCGTCCGACTGACAGCCACTTCCGGTGCCACCTTCGCCGGAGAGCTCGTATGAAGTTTTGGGCACGGGCGCTGAGCTTCGTGGCTGTGGCCGCGTTCTCGTTCGGCTTTGCAGCGGCCAACGCCGGTGAACGCGTGACCTTGAACCTCGGTTTCGTGACGATCCGGTCGATCTCGCTCCCTGTGGTGGTCTTCGCGTCGGCGCTGGTCGGCATGCTTGCCGTGTTCCTCGTCGGGCTTCGTGCCGACCTCCGCACGCGCCAACTCCTTCAGCACTACCGAGGAGCGCTCGAAGACAAGGAGTGAGGCCGGCCAAGGCTCAGCTCCCGGCCGTGCGTCTGTCCCCCGGTCCGCTAAGCCTCTCCGCCTTGGCCCTTGGAGCCGGAACCGCGATCGGGCTCCGCACTTCGACTACCCTCTCAGCACCCGGCTCGCTGGCGATCATCTACGGGATCCTGTTGGCCGGCGTCGTCGGTCTGGCCGGAGGGTTTGCGCTCCGAGCCGCACCGGAACGCACGCGATGGCTTCCGATCATTCTGCTGCTGAGCGCTTCGCTCTCGGCCGGTCTTTTGGGTGGTCGGAGGGCCGGGGCCGTCGCCCGGACGAGCTGCCTTCGCCACCTCGAGCCCGGCGACAATGTAGAGCTCCGCGGTCGGCTCGCGTCGGGGCTTGCCGGCCGGCAGGGCGAGGCGGCTATCGACCGTTCCGCGCGCTTCGTGGTGCTCCATTCGATCATCAGAGCGTCAGCCGGAACGTGCCGAATCAAGGAGGTTTCCGTCCGCGCCCGGCGGCCCGCCAAAAGTCTCCCTGCCGGCGCGGAGATCGAGCTCAGCGGCCAGTGGCTGCCCTACGGTCAGCCGGGGGCGTGGCCGACGCGTCCCGAGCGTCGTGGTTTCGTTCGTGGGTCCATTGGTGCTGGAGCTGCCGAGTCGACGGATGGAGGTCTCTCGATTTCGCTGCCGGGACTGGGCATCCTTCGATCGGCTAGAGCGGCGGCGATTGATCGAGTCGAGAACCGGCTTCCGTCCGATGTGGCTCCAGCGGGAGTTGCGCTGCTTCTCGCAGAACGCGGCCGACTGGATGGGCGAACCACGCGAGCGTTCGCCGACGCAGGGCTAGCTCACCTGTTGGCCATCTCGGGCCTCCATGTCGGTATTTTGGCCGCCGTCGCCCTGGCGGGCAGCGGTCTGTTTCTAGTTGCTGGCTCTCGCTTTCTTGCCGCCGCGGCCCTGGTAATCGGCTACGTGTCTCTGATCGGCGCACCCCCCGCCGCGGCGCGCGCTGCAGTGCTCTTCACCGGCTATGCAGCGTGCCGAGCCCGGGGAAGCCCTGTTCGGATCAGCGAGCTGCTCGCGGCGGCGGCGTTGATCGCGCTCGTGTCGGATCCCCTGACGCTGCTGGATGCCGGGTTCCAGCTCTCGTTCGCTGGCTTCGCCGGTCTTCTGTTGGGGGAGCGTATCGCCCGCCGCGCTTTGAGCGAGGCTTCCGAGAGTCCCTCGGTTCTGTGGGAGGAAGCCCGAAAGGCCGTGCGCTCGGTGCTGCGCATGATCGGGGCGGGCGCCGGAGCCTTTCTCTTGACCGCCCCGATCGCTGCCTGGCACTTCTACAGAATCGCCCCGGTCTCCGTCTTTTCGGGCCTCCTCGGCTCCCCTCTCGTTGCGCTGGCTCTCGTCGCTCTCCTCGGCGTCCTTCTCGCGCCCGGGCCGATCGCCGCCAGCTTCGCTGCTGCCTCCACGCTGCTGATCCGAGGGCTTTTTTCCCTCGTCCAGGCGGCCGCCGCGATTCCGCTCGGCCACGGGTCGGTGGGACGTCCGGGAGCCCTCGAGTGGACGCTTGTGGGCTGCCTCGTTTCCGTCCTCGTTCTCCTGGCCAGCGGCCGACGGTTCCGGAGGACGTTCCCGTTGATCGGTCTGGGGGTGGGTCTGATTCTGGCTTTTCCCGCCTTGCGGGCCAGGTGGGAAAGCGGACGCACTCTCGTGTGCACACTGGACGTGGGGCAGGGGGACGCCGCGGTGGTACGCACCCGCAGCGGGAGCTGGATCGCCGTGGATGCAGGCCCGAGCTTCGGAGGAGCCGATGCGGGCCGGCGCGTCGTCCTGCCATTCCTGCTGTCCAACGGGGCCCGCGCGATCGAGCTTTTCGCGTTGACCCACCCGGATCTGGATCACGTGGGAGGCGCGGCGTCCCTGTTCGATCGGCTGCCGGTGCGCAGGGTCCTGGACAGCGGGCTGCCCGTTCCGACCGACCGCTACCGCGAGCACCTGCAGCGCGTCGCCGAAGAGGGTGCGGCGTGGCTCGTGGCGAGACCCGGGTCCAGGCTTCGGGTCGACGAGGTCGATCTCCTCGTACTGGGTCCGGCGGCCTCTTTCGAAGAGGCGCCGCAGGGGGGATCCTCTCCGCTTCCGATTCGGGCCAACGATGCCAGCCTTACCCTGCGGATCGGAGTCGGTGATGGATTTGCCTACGTCAACGCCGGGGACGCACCGGCTGCAGAGGAGGCTCGTATGGTCGAACTCTGGCCGTCCGACACCCTGCGCGCCGATGTGCTCAAGGTGAGCCACCACGGGAGCAAGAACTCGTCGAACCTCCGCTGGCTGAGAGCGGTGGGCGCGGATCTCGCGCTCATCTCGGCGGGCGCAGGGAACCGTTACGGGCACCCGCACCTGAGCACGGTGGATCGGCTGGAAGCGGTGGGCGTCAGGCGGATCTGGCGGACCGATCTGGAAGGCACGGGCTGCATCGCGGTAGAACCGGACGGGGGTTGGAGCCTGATTGGCGCTTGAGCTGCGTGGCGTGACCGGACGCTACCGCGGCTCGCTATGCGTCCACATCTTGCGAAGCGAGACCGGCGGGACCGTAACCGAACCCGGGAGGCTCATTTGAAGAAGGCCGTCGTCACCCTCAACCGGTTCATCGTAGAGGAAGAGCGAAGACATCCGGAGGCGACCGGGGAATTCACGAGCATCCTCTACGACATCGCGTTCGCTGCCAAAGTGATCAGCCGTGCGGTGAACAAGGCCGGGCTGATCGATATCATCGGTGCAACCGGTGATGAGAACGTGCACGGCGAGCAGGTCCAGAAACTCGACGAGTACGCGAACCAGGTCATCTTCAACGCGCTGGATCACGGAGGCCACCTTTGCCTGATGGCCTCCGAGGAATCGGAGCAGCCGATCCCGATCCCCGAGCAGTTCCCCAAGGGAGACTACGTGCTGCTGTACGATCCGCTGGACGGGAGCTCCAACATCGACGCCAATGTGTCGATCGGGACGATCTTCTCGGTGCACCGCCGGCGTGACCCGCAGACCGGCGACGGGGCGCTGGATGATCTGCTCCAGCCGGGCGTGGATCAGGTCGCTGCCGGCTACGTGCTGTACGGTTCCTCGACCCTTCTCGTTTACACGAGCGGGGCAGGCGTGCACGGCTTCACGCTGGACAACTCGATCGGCGCCTTCCTGCTCTCCCATCCCCGGATCCAGATCCCCTCCCCGGGGAAGCGCATCTACAGTGTGAACGAGGCATACTCGGACCGGTGGGATGAGGGCCAGAAAAGGCTGGTCGAACGATTGAAGGGGGAGGGCGGTTTCTCGCTGCGTTATATCGGTTCGCTCGTGGCCGACTTTCACAGGACCCTGCTGTACGGGGGGCTCTTCATGTATCCGGCCGACTCAAACGCGCCGAGCGGCAAGCTGCGGCTCCTGTACGAGATCTCGCCGCTCGCCATGGTGTGTGAGCAGGCGGGTGGTGCGGCGATCGACGGTCGGCAGAGGATCCTAGACATCGTGCCCCACGAGCTGCACCAGCGGGTGCCGGCGTATATGGGGAGCACAGAGTATGTGGATCTCGCTGCGGAGTGCTTGAGCGGTTGAGACGTACAGTTAGGAGCCGGACGAACGTATCCTCGCCTCGCTGGCGCGCTTTGGGCCCCGAGCCTCCTCGCTACGCTGCGGGGTCTCGGTGCCGTCGCGCTAATTCGCTCGTCGAGGATACGTTCGCCCGGCTCAAGGCACCTCCATTAACTCAATTCGGGCGATCGAGTCCCCACATCTCCAATCGACGGATGGCGTCCGATGCTCGCTTCGGAATCTCGGAGTTTACTCGCGAGCGCGGTCCTCGTACGGGGCGATAGCGTGAGAATGGCTCAACGCTGGATGTTGCTGCCGATGCTGGCGCTTCTTCTGTCCGCCTGCAGCGCGGGCGGCATTACGGGAGCCGGTCAGTTGGAATGCGACCCCGACCAGCTGAGCGGCATCTTCAGCCACGACAACAACGAGGACCTGTCGAGATGTCTTCAGGGACGGCGCCCGCTCGAGGGCGGCTGATCGACCGACGGCTTCCAGATGCGGAAAGCCCCCGTTCCGCGTGAGCGGAACGGGGGCCGTTTTGTAAAGGTTGGGGCGAATCAGCTGTCAGGCATGATCCGCCTCTTCAGCTGGTCCAGTCGCTTAAAAGGCGAACTGGATGCCGATCTGCCAGCGCGTGCGCGACTCGGGGCTCAGGGGTCCAGCAGGATCGATCCTGCCTTCGCTGTCCGCCTCCGGGCCGATGTAGTCGAAGATGAAGGCGCCATCGTCGCCGGGCCCGCAGTCGGCGCGGCTGGGGTTCGGGCAGCGTCCTCCGTCGACTTCCGTTACGATGACTCCGCGGTCGGCGGCCCCCTCACGCCACTCCCAGCCGAACAGGTTGATGACGTCCGCGACGAAGTCGATTCGGCCTCTGGAGCCGGTCGGGATCCCGAACCTGAACTGCATGGAGAGCCGGTTGTTCCAGTCATAGCGGCAGCTGCTTCGCTTCATGATGCTGCCCCTCTGCGACGAGAGGCACTCGTTCGATGCGATCAGCTCATCGAATAGCATCTGATCCTCGGGCGTCTTCCAGACGAGCTCGTCCGAGTTGTTCGGAATGTAGAGGCCGTCATTGTCCCGGCCGATCTCGGGCGAGGCATAGCCGTCGCCGTTGATGTCACCCTCGGTGGTGAGGCTGTACGGTAGGCCCGACTGCCCGAAGTACTGGGGCGTCACCTCGAACAGCCAGCCGCCGCCGAATGTCCAGCTACCGGTGGCGGCCAACACCACCTTGTGAGGCCGCTCGTTAAAGCCCGAGACCAGATCCGGATCGTTGGGGTCGGCATCGATCGAGTTCCGGCCGAAGTTGGAGGTGGCCTGGCTCGACTGCTGGACCTGGACGTCGTCCACGTTCGCGAACGTGTAGGAGGTGTTGAACCCCAGCCAGTCCATGAACTGACGCTGCAGCTGGAAGGTGAGGATCAGGGACTTGTTCTGATTTTGGTTCGTCAGCTCCACGACCTGCCGGAACCGCTCGTCGATACGGAAGTCCGTGAAACAGCCTCCGTTGTCGCCGCAGCTGCGGCCGATCACCGGGTCGAAGTCGACGGGCGTGCCGTAGACCGGGCGGTTCCCCTGGGTCTCGTCCGTTCCCTGTTGCGAGCGAATGTTCTGTTCCTCGAAGAACGCGTCGTTGATGGACTTTGTGTACAGGATCTCGAACGTCGCGGCGATTCCGCCAGGCAGCGCCTGGTCGATCCCGCCGCTGATCTTGAGGTCGGTCGGGAATTTGAAGTCCGGGTCCATGTACCAGGTGCTTTGCAGCGCCGATCCGGCCCCGGTCCCGTCGGTGCAGGTCGTGGGCCGTTCGTCCGGGTCGAACCCGGGCGAGTTGAGCGCGCCACAGGAGAGGATGTTCGACTCCTTACCCGTGTTCTGGTAGGAGTTGGAGATCCACACGTACGGATTGCGACCGGCGAAGATCCCGATGCCTCCCCGGAACTGCGTCGGCATATCTGCCTGGTTGTTCCAGTTGAAGCCGAAACGCGGCTGCAAGATCACGTTCCCCGAGGCGACTTCCGACGTGTTGACGTTCAGGATTTCCATTGCCTCCGGGTTGAAGCGCGGGCTGTCCGGGAGGATCGGGATGTCGGCCCGGATCCCGAAGTTGAATGTGAGCTTGTCACTTGCTGTCCACTGGTCCTGGACGTAGAAGCCGAGCTGAATCGCGTTGAATTCCGAGGCGGCATCGTCGAGGGTCGGGATTCCCGGTGCGGGCACGCGCTTCGTGTATTCGGACGGGGTATTGGCGGCGAGGGCGTCCGCATCGGCGAACTCGTACAGCCCGATGGCGGACTCCTGGAAGACGTTGAAGAAGCTGTAGAACTCGTTCGACGTTCCGAACGTGAGGCGGTGGGCGCCCATGGTCGCCGTCAGGTTGTCCGTGAGCTGGAAGAGCTTGTGGTCCTGCGCGTTCCGCTGGGAGAACCGCGAACAACCGAAGAGGTAGTCGGGGCCGGAGCTCCCGACCGTGAGCTCTTGGTATGTCTCGTCGCAGTTCCGGCTCTCCTGGGTCCTCGAGTAGTTGATGAGCAGCTCGTTGTTCCAGTTGGTGCCGACTTGCGAGAACCATTCTGCCACGATCGAGTTGTAGTCGGTCGTGAACGGCCCGAGGCCGGACGTGAAGCAGTAGCCGAAGAAGCCGCGACTGCACGCCGTCTGGGCCGTACCCTTGATGTAGTTGTCGCGCAGCACGATCCGGTTCTTCTGGCCCAGGTTGAAATCGAACCGGACGAAGATGTTGGTGCGCGGGTTGGGGAGCGACGCGGCTCCGGGGCTACCGGCGTTCACGCCGTACGTGTTCTCGAGGATCGCCGCGATCTCGGCCGCCTCGGCGGGATCGCCTCCCTCCTCAATGAGCCGGTTGTCGAACGGCCGGTTCTCGGACTGATACTCGCCCGCCGCGAAGAAGAACACCTTGTCCTTGGCGATTGGGCCGCCGAAGCTGAGGCCGACCTGCGTGTCGTTGAAATCGCCGGCTAGGTCTTCACCGATACTTCCGGTCAGGGCATCGCTGGAGTAGCTCGCGAAGAAGTTGGTTGTCCACTCGTTCGTGCCCGACTTGGTGACGACGTTGATGACGCCGCCGGTGAAGTTGGACTGCCGGACGTCGAACGGTGCCACCAGGATCTGCATCTGCTCCACCGCCAAGAGGGAGATCGGCTTGGCGTTGGTGTCGCTGCCGGGAGCTCCGCCCTCGCCGACCCCGAAGAAGTCGTTGGTGACGGCTCCGTCGACCAGGAAGTTGTTGTACCGGTTCGGTTTCCCGGCGATCGTCGGGGCGTCCTCGAACTGGTTCACGTACGGCGAGAGGAGCGTCAGCTCCAGAATGTTCCGCGATCGCGTCGGGAAGGTCTCGATCTCCTTCTCTGAGATCTGGGTCGCCTGACCTGTGTGCTCGGCGCTGAACACGGAGGCCTCGCCTGCGTCCACTCCAACAGTGAGGGGTTCGACCTCGACGGCCGAGACCTGTAGCTGGAAGTTGACCGTGGCGGCCTGGCTGAGCACGACCGAGACGCCCTGCTTGATTTCCGACCGATAGCCGATGCTCTGCGCCTGCACGGTGTACGGCCCGCCGGGCTGGAGGTGCAGCACGGCGTACCGGCCGCTCGCGTTCGTGAGCGTCCCGAACGTGGCGTTCGTCCGGGTGTCGGTGACGATCACCTGCACACCGTCGATCGCGTTGCCGTCCTGACCCGTTACGGTGCCGCGAATCTCCGACGTCACGACCTGCGACCAGGCCGTACCCGTCGTTACGAGCGCCGCGATCGCGACCAGTGCTAGGGACAGAGTCGCTCTAACAAATCGTGTACTCATGGGGACCTCACGAGTGGGGGGGTTGGATGTGTGTAGTCCTGCAGCGAGTGAGGATCTCTGCGAGGCGAGCCAAATAGCCGGGGCGGATAGCGCACCGCGTCCTCTCCAAAGTGGCGGAGAAGTGTATGAACAGACTCAACCGTATGTTACATGGATGTAACGCACGCGTAAAGGCATAAATGACAGAGGGCCCCCGGCTAAGGGGGCCCTCTTTTTGGTATTTCGCTATTCGGGCTGGCTAGCGCCCGTTTCGCTTAGCTTCCGGGGACCTGGACATCGATCCACACGAGCCGGTGGTCCGAGCTGACCGCCGGGAATCCCGGTCCGGTGAGCGGGAACAACGGATCACTCGACGTCGGCCAGAAGATCCCTGAGTCTCGAATGGAGAGCTCCCTTCTCGGGAGCACGTAGTCGGCGCGGAGGTTGCCGGGGCCTCCGAACGCGGCCTCGCTGAAGTCGGCCGTGTCGAACGCCGGGTCGCCCACGTGGGTGTCGTTCGGCGGTCCCTGTCCGGCCATCTCGACGCCACCGGCGCTGGCCGGCGTTGCCTTGGTGTTGATCAAGGGGTGGTCGAGAAGCTGTTGAGCCGCACCCGGGAAGCTGTCGCCGTCGAACGGGTCTGCGTTCTGGTCCCCGGCGATCACGAACAGCTCGCCCGTCAGGCCGCCGTACATCCCGTTGTCATCGTATATGTATCCGGACCGCGAGGGAATCACGTAGTCTGCCCAGAAACGGATCTCGTCGTTATTCCGGGTCCCGTTCCGGTCCTCGGGTCCGTCGAACACCGGAGGTGTCGGATGGCTGACGAGGAAGTGGACGACCTTGTTTCCGATCTGAATCGGGAGATCCCAGTGACTCTTCGAGGACAGCCGAAAGACCTCGAGTTCCTCGTCCGTATAAAAGGACATACCCGTGCCGGGATCGACGGGGAGGTTCGCGCCGGGCATATCGGCCCATACGAAGAGCTGAAACGTTCTTATCGTCGCCACGTCGATCGGGTACATGGAGTAGACGGCCATCCCGAATTGCCCCTCGAACGTCCCGAAGCCGAACGCGTCACCCGCATGGTCGAAGCGGAACGGTCCCGGATTGTCTACCACGGTTCCGCTCCGGTCCAGGTCGAAGCCCGAGTGTATGCCGGTGTTCGATGGCGCCGAGTAGCGGAAGGGGTAGACGATCGGCTGCGTCGGCCCTTGTCCCGAGAAGTTTTGAGGAACGGACAGGTAGTTGTCCTGGAAGCCCTGCATCGACACGCCGCCGGCGTCGAAGTCGAACTCGTTGACGAGCAGGACGTCGGGCCGCGTGCGCTGAATGATCTCGGCGACGGCCTGCGCTTGCGTGTCCGTTCCACTTGCCATGTCGGACATGAGCTGATCGGGGAAGTTCCGGTTCAGCGATGCGTTGAAAGTCGCAAACTTCACGACCTTCCGCGGGCCCGCCTTCGCGGGGACGCCGCCCCGAGTCGCATCGATGCCCGGTGGTGTCGTCGGTGAGTCTCCGCACCCCAGCGCCAGGACGGCGAACAGGGGCAACAGGGCGAGACTTTGTCGTCGCATGGCTACCTCCCTAACTGTGTCGACGGCGTAGCCTCGCCTGCGAGACCTCCGTGCCGGGCAGGCAAGACAGCCTCGACGCTGCGGTGGAGCGGAATCGGGCCCCTCCAGGGCAGCGCCGGACGAGCACGATGAGAGGATCCTGGGCCGGGGCGCAAGAGCGGCGAACTCGCGACGCCGTGGGCCCCGCGCAACTATGTTGGCGTAAAAGCTGGCTTGGCGCGGGAGTCAGTAAGGATCAGCCGCCTTTGCAACGGCTTACGGGCTTGGCGGGCTCCCCGTGATCAGGCGACCTGTTCGCGGATCTTGGGCTCGACTTCGGCCAGCAGGGCCTCTCTTTGGGGTTCGTGGAGAAAGGCGCTGCGGAAGCCGTTGAGGACCAGCTCAGCGATCTCGTCCAGCGTGAAGTCGAGGTGCTTCCAGGCGCGCACATGCTCCTCGGTCACGGTGGTTCCGCTCATCAGCCGGTTGTCGGTGTGCAAGCTGACCACCAGGCCCCGATCGAAGTAGAGGCGCACGGGGTGGCTCCGGAAGTCCTCGACCGCCCGCGTCTGGACGTTGCTCGTGAGGCAGATCTCGAGCGGGATCCGGTGATCGTTGACGAACTGCATGAGATCGGGATCCTCGTAGAGCCGGGTGCCGTGGCCGATCCGATGCGCGCCGCAGTAATGGAGCGCCTGATGGATGGACTCGGGGCCGTAGGCCTCGCCAGCGTGGATGGTGGCGCTGACGTTGGCGTTCCGAACCATGTAGAAGGCGTTCTTGTGCTTCTTGGCCGGGTAGTTGTACTCGGCTCCGGCCAGGTCGAAGGCAACCACTCCACGGTTCTTGAAGGCGATCGTGAGGTCGGCCAGGTCGCGTGAGACGTCCGGCTCCATGTTGCGGATGCCGCAGACGATCAGAGACGAGTCGATTCCGAACTCCTCTCGTGCCCTCCGGATCCCGCGGAGCGGGGCCTCGACGGTCTCCGGCAGCGGCAGACCTTCTCGGGTCATGAGGATCGGGGAGTAGCGGATCTCCATGTAGCGCACGTTCTCGGCCGCCGCATCTTCGCAGAGCTCGTAAGCGATTCGTTCGAGCGCGTCGGAATGCTGCATGACCGACAGGGTGATCGCGAAGCGCTCCAGATAGTCTTCCAGATTGCGCGCGTCCTTGACGTGCATGTAGTCGGCCAGGCTCTCCGGATCGCTCGCGGGCAGCGTGACGGAGTACTGGTCGGCAAGCTCGAGGATCGTGGAAGGGCGCAACGACCCGTCCAGGTGAACATGAAGGTCGGTCTTCGGCATCGCGTGGATGCGCTCGCGCGCATCCTGCTCTGCGGTCTGATCGTTCACCGCTTCGCTCCTGTCTCGTTTCGCACCCGCGTTGCTCGCGGATCGGCTTGCGCCCGTTGTGTCAGCTTCTCGATCGGAGCGCAAGTACAGCCGGGCTCCCTGAACGAGCTGGCCGTTCGGGTCGACGGGATAGCCAGCCCCGTCGTAAACCGTCAGGGGGTTCTCCGGCTGGGAGGCACCGAGCTCTCCGGAGTGCCAGGTCAGAGCATCCCGCACGAGCGCCCACGGCCAGATGTCCAGCGGCGCATCGTCCACGTATACACGGATCTTGTCGTCTGCGTTCATCTCCCTGGGCCGAGCGCCGCCGCATGGAGCGGGATCACGAGCAGCCTCGCGAGAGTCCCGGGATCGCGATCCATCGCGGCTCCTGCGGAGCGGTGACCGGTTGCGGTAGCTGCCGGAGGTGGGAGACGAGCGCATCCAGATCCACGATGCCCGTTTGCTGGGCCATCCGGGCCTCCTTGAAGACCTCGAAACCATCGCCGCCAGCTGCCATAAAGTTATTTACAGCAACGATATAGATGGCTTCAGCGGAGAGGATGCTTCCGTCCGCGAGACGGGCGCAGCGGATCCGGTTTCCCGCCACGGCTTCCGGATCGTATTCGACGGTGAGTCCACTCAGATTATCCCGCGGGCCAGCGTCGGTGATCGAGTGCTCCAAAGCAGACAGGAGCTGAGAGCCGCTGAGCTGGAGGCGGATGAGCGTGGTCTGAAACGGCTGCACGCGGAAGATGTCGCTGTAGCTGATCAGGCCGGCCGGCAGAGGGGTTCGGATCCCTCCGTTGTTCATCATCGCCACGTCTGCGTCGGCGGCCTCCCGCTGGGCGTCGGCGATGAGCCGGCCGAGGCCGTAGCCGCCCCGCCGCGTCTTCGGCAGCGCTTCGGCCAACGTCATAACCTCGGCCTCGGCGGTCGCGGTCGCCTCCTCCTCGTAGTGCCGCACGAGACGGGCGATTGCCGGGCTGGCGGGTGTCGAGTCCGGAAAGAGCGGATAGATGCCCTCCAGCTCACCGACCACCTCGCCGGAGGCGTAGCGCACCAGGCGGCCGATGCCGATCGCGCCCAGGTTCGCGTACGACTGGACGACCGGCGCCCCGTGGATCCGGTCGTCCACCCGGCTGTGCGTGTGTCCGGTCGCGGCGTAATCGAAAACCTCCTTGGTCGCCGACAGCTCGTCGATGGCCTCGCCGGCGCAGCGTGTCGCCGCTGCCCCTGATCCCGGCTCCTCTGACGGGCGGTCGCAAAAGCCGCCGGCATGCATCACGGCGACGACGAAGTCGGCCCCCTTCGCGCGAACCTCGGGGATGTATCGGTCGAGCGCCTCGGCGATGGAGCGGAACTCGAGCCCCGCGACGCTGTCGGGGTGGGTGGTAGACGGGGTGGAACGGGTGGCCGCGCCGATCACGCCGAGCCTGACGCCCTGCTTCTCCAGAATGGCGTACGGCTGCACCCACTTCGGATGGCGGTTGGTTCCCTCCACGAAGATGTTCGCGCCGAGGACCGGGAAGCGGGACTGCTCGAGTCGCTCTTCGAGGGTCCCGATGCCCCAGTCGAACTCATGGTTTCCGATCGCGGCGGCGTCGTAGCCGATCTCGTTCATCACTTCGATCGTGGCACGTCCTGCTGAGAGGTTCGAGATGAGGGTGCCCTGCATCATGTCCCCGCCGCTGACCAGGAAGACGGGACAGTCGGAAGTTTCCCGGACCGTGCGCACGTAGCCGGCGAGCGCCTCGGCGCCTCCGACCGGCGTATCGCCCGCCCACGGGTACCTGGATGGGAGCAGCCCGCCATGCTCGTCGTTGGTCGACAGGATCACGGCGCAGGCCGAGTCCGCGGGAAGGTCGACCGCGCCCGAGAGGGCCGCAGGGAGGGTTGCCGGGGCGAAGCGGTAGACGATGGCCGCGAGGAGCGGGAGGACGAGCAACGCGACCGCAGCGGCGCGAAGCGTACGGGGCTTTCGGCTCACTCCGTGACGCCCGCCAGATCGTGACCGGCCTCCAGGTCGATCAACGGCGCGGCGTACTCTCCCGTCCAACAGGCGTTGCAAAACGGCCCGAACTCTTCGACCGCCGCCTGCATGCCATCCATCGAGAGATAGCCGAGCGAGTCGACGCCGAGATGCTTCCGGATCTCATCGACGGAGTGCTCGGCGCCGAGGAGCTCCGTGCGGGTGGGCATGTCGACTCCGTAATAGCAGGGGAAGCGGATCGGTGGCGAGGCGATGCGGAAGTGGATCTCGCGTGCCCCGGCTTCGCGGAGCAGGGCGACGAGGCCTTTACTCGTCGTACCCCGGACCAACGAGTCGTCCACGATGACCGTTCGCTTTCCGGAGATCAGCTCGGTGACCGGATTGTATTTGACCCGGACCCTGAAGTCGCGTCCGGTCTGCGTCGGGTAGATGAACGTCCGCCCGACGTAGTGGTTCCTGATCAGGGCGAGCTCGAACGGGATCCCGGATTCCTCAGCGTATCCGAGGGCAGCCGAGTTGGACGAATCGGGGACCGAGAACACGCAGTCGGCCTCGACCGGGTGTTCGACCGCCAGCCGCCGGCCGAAGGCCCGCCGCGCACCGTCGACCGAACAGCCCCAAACCTGCGAGTCGGGGCGCGCGAAGTAGACGAGCTCGAACAGGCAGGGTGCTGGCGATTCCGGCGGGAGCGGACGGAGGTTCTCGATGCGGCCGTCCCGGATGCGCAGCACCTCGCCCGGCTCCACGTCGCGGATGTACTCGGCACCGATCAGGTCCAGCGCGCAGGTCTCGGAGCAGACGATGCTGGCCTCGCCGAGGCGTCCGAGCACGAGAGGCCGGTATCCGCGGGGATCGCGCGCCGCATACACGCTCTTGCCCACGCTGAGGACCAGCGAGAAGGCGCCGACCAGCTGCGACAGCGCATCGTCGACCTGCTGGCACTCGTCCTCTCGCCGCGACCGGGCGATCAGGTGGATGACGACCTCCGAGTCGGAGTCCGTCTGGAAGATCGCACCCTCTTCCGAGAGTCTTTGCCGGAGCTCTCGGCCGTTCGTGATGTTGCCGTTGTGCGCGAGGGCCATCGAGCCGTGCCGGTACTCGACGAGCACCGGTTGTGCGTTCCGCAGCTCAGAGCCGCCCGAGGTCGAGTAGCGAACGTGCCCGATCGCCGTCGTCCCGACCAACCGGTGCAGGTTGTCTTCGTCGAACACATCCGCCACCAGCCCCATGCCCCGGTGGCTCCTCGCGATCCCGAGGTCGTCGATCGACACGATCCCGGCGGACTCCTGACCCCGGTGCTGGAGCGCGTAGAGGCCCATGAAGGCGAGCTCCGCGGCGGCCGGCGATCCGCTGATGGCAAAGATGCCGCATTCTTCGCGCGGCCGGTCGGGGCCGGGGCTCTCGAGGTGCCTCATTCGGACTCGATCATGTCGTCAGGCCGGCTTCCTTCTCCATCCGTCGGGGGAGCGCGGACTCGTACACCTCGGCGAGGTGGGTTGCGTCGACCTCGATCGTCCGGCTGCCGGCGCTCAGCCGGAACGTGCCGCCCGGCTCTCCAACGGTTCCGATCGCCGCCGCCCGTAGACCGTGTCGGCTTGCGAGCTCCAGGATGTCGTCGACCGCGGCCGCCGCGCAGCTGAGTACGACGCGCGACTGTGATTCGCCGAACAGCGCCGCGGCCGCCGGGATCTCGGAGGCCAGCGCGGCTTCGACCCCCAGCGCGGGGAGGTGCTCCCGAATAACGCACTCGGCCAGCGCCACGGCCAGGCCGCCATCGGAGCAGTCATGCGCCGAGAGAAGTAGCCGTCGCGAGGCGGCGCTAACCAGGAAATCCACGAGCCGCTTCGCCTCATCAAGGTCGATCGCGGGCGGCTGTCCGGCGACGAGCCCATGGCACACCGCTAGATACTCGCTCGCGCCCAGCTCGTCCTGCGTCTCTCCGATCAGCAGGACAGTGCTTCCCGGCTCCTGGAAGCGGGAAGGAACGACCTGATCCAAATCATCGAGCAGGCCCAGCATGCCGATGACCGGAGTCGGGTAGACGGCTCCGTCCGGCGTCTCGTTATAGAAGGAGACGTTCCCGCCTGTGACAGGAGTGCCGAGGACCCGACATGCCTCGCCGACGCCCTCGACCGCCTCCGTAAAGTGATGGTAGACGGTCGGTTTCAGTGGGTTTCCGAAGTTCAGGCAGTTGGTGATCGCAACCGGGCGCCCGCCGCTGCAGGCCACGTTCCTCGCCGCCTCGGCCACCGCGATCTGGGCGCCGCGTCGCGGCGCCAGGAAGACATAGCGGCCGTTACCGTCCAACGAGGCAGCGACTCCGCGCCCCGTGTCCGCCAGGCGCAGGACGGCGGCGTCGGAGCCGGGACCTACGATCGTGTTCGTGCCCACGGTCGTGTCGTATTGCTCGTAGATCCATCGGCGGGATGCCACCGATGGAGAATCGAGGAGCGCGAGCAGCGCTTCGGCGGCCTCGCCATCGGACGGAAGTTCCGAGTAGGCAGACAGATCGGCCTCACGCCGCATGCGGATCTCGGGGTCGTCCACCCCTTCACGGGTGTAGGTCGGACAGCCCTCGACCAGAGGGATCACGGGGATCTCCACCACTACCTCTCCGCCATCGCGCACCCGGAAGACCTGGTCGTCGGTCACGCGACCGATCACTGCTGCTTCGAGATCCCACTTGGCCAAAACGTCCTCGACCTCGCTCTCGAGGCCCGGCTTCGCCACGAGCAGCATGCGCTCCTGCGACTCGGAGAGAAGGATCTCGTACGGCGTCATTCCAGGCTCGCGCGTCGGCACGAGTGCGACATCGATGTCGATGCCGGAGCCGCTTCGCGCCGCCATCTCCGAGCCGCTCGAGGTCAGGCCCGCGGCGCCCATGTCCTGGATTCCGATCAGCAGATCCTTCTCGATGAGCTCCAGGCTGGCCTCGAGCAGCAGCTTCTCGGTGAACGGATCGCCGACCTGAACCTGCGGCCGGCTGTCCGATCCCTCATCCAGCTCCTCCGAGGCGAAGGTGGCTCCGTGGATCCCATCGCGGCCCGTCCGGGCTCCGACGGCCATCACCGCGTTGCCCACGCCTTCCGCTAGTCCCCGAACGAGATCCTCGAGCCGGAGCAGGCCGACGCACATCACGTTGATGATCGGGTTGCGCTCGTAGGCGGCGTCGAACACCGCTTCGCCGCCCACCGTCGGGACGCCCACGCAGTTTCCGTAGTCGCCCACGCCGCGGACGACGCCGTCCAGAAGGTATCGCGCTCTCGGTGAATCCAGGGATCCGAAGTGGAGGCTGTCGAAGAGGGCGATCGGGCGGGCGCCCATCGTGAAGACGTCCCGAAGGATGCCTCCGGCGCCCGTGGCCGCGCCCTGGTATGGCTCCACCGCCGAGGGGTGGTTGTGGGACTCGATCTTGAAGGCGACTCCCCAGCCCTCGCCGGCGTCGATCACGCCGGCGTTCTCGCCCGGCCCCTGGACGACCTGCGGCCCCTCTGTCGGAAGGGTGCGCAGAAGCGGCCGCGAGTTCTTGTAGCCGCAATGCTCCGACCACATGGCGCTGAACACCCCCAGCTCGGAGAAGGTGGGCTCGCGCCCGAGGATCTCGACGATCTGCTCGTACTCCTCGGGCAGGAGTCCGTGGTCTTCGACCAGGGACGGCGTGATCTCGATGATCGTTTCGGTGGCTGGAGCGCTCAAGCCACGCTCGCTCCCGCGCTCTCCAGCAGCGACCGGAATACGCCGAGGCCATCCGATCCGAGGAGGGGCAGCGCAACGCGTTCGGGATGCGGCATCAGGCCCACGACACTCCTTCCCGCGTCACACACTCCGGCAATGTTCCGTATCGATCCGTTCGGGTTCGCCTCTTCCGTTGTCTCGCCGTGTGCAGTCACGTAGCGAAATACCACGCGGCCTCCCTCTTCCAGCTCTGCCACCGTCGGGCCGTCGGCCACGTACTGCCCCTCTCCGTGGGCGATCGGCATGGCCAGCACTGCTCCCTCATCGTACGCGCAGGTGAACGGAGTGTCGGTCCGCTCGACCCGGAGGTGCACCTGGTGGGAGCGGAAACGCAGGGAGCGGTTCCGCATGAGGGCTCCGGGCAGCAGGCCGGCCTCACAGAGAATCTGAAAGCCGTTGCAGATCCCGAGCACCGGACCGCCGTCCCGGGCGAAGCCGATCACCTCCCGCATGATCGGACTGAAGCGGGCGATCGCGCCGGCTCGCAGGTGGTCGCCGTACGAGAAGCCGCCGGGGAGAATGATCGCGTCCGACGCCTGCAGGTCGTGCGACTTGTGCCAGAGATAGGTCGCCTCGGCACCGATGCCGTCCTCGACCGCCCGGAAGCAGTCCTGGTCGCAGTTGGATCCGGGGAAACGAACGACGCCGACCTTCACCGGGTCACGCTTCCGTTTGCTGGATTTCGATCGCGTAGCGCTCGATCACCGGGTTGGCGATGAGCTCCTCGCACATCCGAACGACGCTCTGATGCGCACCCTCCCGATCCGGAGCCTCCAGATCGAACCGCACGAGTCGGCCGGCCTGCACGTCCTGCACGCCCTCGTAGCCGAGGTTCGCGAGCGCCTGTCCGATCGTGTGACCCTCCGGATCGACAATCCCCTCCCTCGGGGTTACGCGGATCTCGATCTGGTAATTCATGAAAGCTCCTGGCCGGTGAGCCTACGGTACACATCCATGTAACGCTCCGTCGTCGCCGACACGATCTCGCCCGACAGCTCAGGGGGAGGGGCCTCTCCGTCCCACTCTCCGGCCTCTCTTAATGATTCCAGATAATCACGTACCGGCTGCTTGTCCAACGACTCCTGGCCGCGCCCGGGCTCGTATCGATCCGCCGGCCAGAACCGGGACGAGTCGGGAGTGAGAACCTCGTCGATCAGGAGGACCTCGCCGGTGTCGGAAACTCCGAACTCGAACTTCGTGTCGGCCACGATGATGCCCCGCCGGGCCGCCAGATCTCGGCCGAAACGGTACAGGGCGAGGCTGAGCTCACGTAGCAGCAGGCTGGTCTTCTGGCCGAGCCGGCGCTTCAGCTCGTCGAACGTGATGTTCTCGTCATGCCCTTCCACGGCTTTCGTCGATGGCGAGAACAGCACCCCCGGCAGGCGGTCGCTCTCTCGGAGCCCCTCCTCGAGCTTCTCGCCGGCCAGGCTCCCGCTCTCCCTATATTCTTTCCAGGCCGACCCGGCCAGATACCCTCTGACTATACACTCCACGGGAAAGGGCGTGGCCTTGTGGACAAGAAGTCCGCGGCCGGCCCACACGTCCTGCGACTCCGCCAGCTCTGGGCGCAGCGCGATCATCCGCTGCGGATCGCCCGCCAGGTAGTGGTTCTGCACCAGGTGCCCCGTCCGCTCGAACCAGAACCGCGACAGCTGGGTCAGCACCTCGCCCTTCCGCGGGATCGCCTGCGGGAGCACGAAATCGAAAGCGCTGATCCGGTCGGAGGCCACCAGCAGAAGCTGCTCGCCCAGATCGTACACCTCTCGGACCTTGCCGCGGCGCAGAAGCGGGAAGGGCGGCGGTGTGGTCATACGCGGAGGCTGGCAGGCTGATGCGGCGCCTCGGCGCCCGCCAACACGGGCTCGACCCGTTCGGCGAGGAAACCCTCGACCTGCTCCGCCGCCCGGCCGGTGAGCCGGATGGGGTCGGCCAGCTCGCGAAGTTCTTCCTGATCGAGCGGGATTGCTTCGTCGCTGGCCACGCGCTCCAGGAAGTCGCTCTCGGTCTGCCCCGCCTCGAGTCGCTCGCGGGCTGTCATGGCGTGTTGCCGGATTCGCTCGTGCAGCTCCTGCCGATCGCCGCCACCGCGCACGCCAGCGATGAGCAGAGTCTCGGCGAGCAGAAACGGAAGCTCGCGGCGGAGACGGCGTTCGATGGTCCCCCGGTGCACCACCAATCCCCCCGCCACGTTGTGGCCGATCAGCAAGACGGCGTCGGCCGTGAGAAACGCCTCGGGGATCACGATGCGCCGGGATGCCGAGTCGTCCAGCGAGCGCTCCAGCCACTGGACGGCGGCCGTCCAGCCGGACTCGAGCTGCAGGGCGTGCAGGTGACGCGATAGCGCGCACATCCGCTCCGAGCGCATCGGGTTCCGTTTGTAGGGCATCGCGGATGAACCGATCTGCCGGTCACCGAACGGTTCCTCGATCTCTCCCAGACCCTGCAGCAGGCGGATGTCATGGCCGAAGCGGGATGAGCTGGCTCCGATTCCGGCCAGAACCGAGAGGAGGCGATGATCCACTTTTCTCGGGTAGACCTGTCCAACGACGCCGTAAGTGCCCTTGAAGCCGAATCGCTCCGCCAACTGCCGATTCAGCTCTTCGACCCGGTCGCTGCTGCCCAATAGCTCGAGGAAGGTGGCCTCCGTGCCCGTCGTGCCACGTGCCCCACGCAGCCGCAGGGAGGCAAGGGCGGCGTCGATCTCCTCCAAATCGAACAGGTAATCCTGCAGCCACAGGCAGGCGCGCTTGCCGACCGTCGTCGGCTGGGCCGCCTGGAGATGCGTGTAACCGAGCGTCGGAACCGTGCGGTACTCGGTGGCGAAGGCGGTCAGAGCAGCCACGACGCCGAGCAGCCGCTCCCTAAGAAGCGTGAGGCCATCCCGCTGCTGAACGAGCGAGGCGTTGTCGCCTACGAAAGCGCTCGTCGCGCCGAGGTGGATGTAGCCTCGCGCTGCCGGGGCCACCTCGCCGAAATGATGCACGTGCGCCATCACATCGTGCCGGAGCTCGGCCTCCAGCTCGGCGACGCGGTCGAGATCCAGCGCGTCTCGCGCCTCTTTCATCTCGGCGATCGCCGAGGCGGGGATGTCGACCCCCAGGTCGCGCTCGATCTCGGCGAGAGCGATCCAGAGGTCCCGCCAGAGAAGCGCCTTTCGGGTCGGCGAGAAAAGATCGGCCATCTCGGCCGATGCGTACCGGTCGATCAGGGGGTGTGGGTAGCGAGCGCGATCGGCCGGCATCGACGTTGCCCTAGCGACGAATCGGGAAGGAGGTGACCAGCGTCGCTCCCCTCCGGCTGATAACGAGCTCGACCCAGCCGGCCTGGGCCGCGGCCCCGAGATAATCCCGAGCTTCCTCGGCCGAGCGCACCTCGCGGCGGTTGATCGCCACGATCACGTCGTTCTCCCGAATGCCCGTCCGGCGGGCGAGGGCGCCTTCCACCTGCACGATGAGCGCCCCGCTCTCGACCGCCAGGTCTCGCTCGATCGCGATGCCGGCCGTGAGGGTCACCAGCGATGACGTCGCTCTCCTCCAGTCCGGCCCGTGACGCCGGCGAGGCGGGTGCCACGCGGCGGACGCTCGCCACCGCAACGAAGGTGTCGGAGGAGATCGTGGCGATATCTGCCCCCACCCACGGGCGGCGGATGCGGCCGAAGTCACGAAGCTCGCGTGCGACCCGGACGGCCCGGTCGATTGGGATCGCGAAGGCGAGTCCTTGTGATCCTCCGGAACTCGAGAAAATAGAGGAGTTTACACCGATCACCTCACCCTGAATATTGACCAGGGGACCGCCCGAGTTGCCCGGGTTGATCGACGCATCCGTCTGAACCATGTCGGCGTACAGCACATCCCGCTGGCCCGTTGCTCGGATATCACGGTCGACACCGGAGATCACGCCGCGCGTGACCGTCGCCTCGGAGTTGGCGAGGAAGGATCCATACGGGTTGCCGATCGCGATTGCCGGCTCGCCCACCATCAGGTCGCTGGAACGGCCGAGCGGTGCGGCGGGGATGCGTCCCGGAGGGATTCGAAGAACGGCCAGGTCAGTCAGCTCGTCCCGACCGATGACTGCGGCCTGAAACGTCCGGCCGTCCGCATCGACCACGATCACCGAGTCGGCGCTCTGCACGACGTGATCGTTCGTCAGGATCGTGCCCTGGTTGTCGATCGCGAAGCCCGAGCCCAGGCCCGAGACCACGCGATCGCGCGAAGGACCGAACAGCTCGAGGAGGTTTCGCGCTCCCCGCCTCTCTCGCCGAAAGACGCTGACGCTGACCACCGAGGGAAGCACCCGGCGGACGGCCTGAACGGTTGGCGTGACGCGGCTTCCTTCCCGCGTCGTGTCCTGTGCGCTCTGCAGGCCGACCGCCCCGAGCTCATGGTTCCCGGCCGGAGGCGGGTCGCCGACGATCAGTGACGTCGCCAGGGCAGAGTTGTTCAGCCGCGCGTCGCTCGAGACGCCGTCGTCGCCGGTCAGGCGGGAGGATCCCTGCGTCGTCAGGGACCAGCCGACCGCGACGCCCAGCAGGAGAGTGACGCCGAGTGCGCTCAGAAACCGGGCCATGCGGCCGTCCGTGGTCGCGACCATCGCGTGTTCAGTCGTCCTGTGCCCGCGAGGTTCGGGTCGCGCCGAGAAAGCCCGGGATTCCGGGCGGCCGGTTCCAACCATCGGCGTATCGCACTCCGGTAAGGTAGAGCCCCCAGGCTGGAGCGGGTACCGGAGGCCGTACGCCTTCGACCGGACGGCTGGGGTCCTCACCGGCCTCGGCGAGAAGCCGCTCGAGCTCGTCGCGGCCGCGGCGACCTGTCGCCACCTCGATCAGTGTGGCAACGAGGTATCGTACCATCCTGTGGAGGAACCGATCCGCCACGATGGTGAAGTGCAGGAGACCTGCCGGAGTTCGCGACCAGATCGCCTGCCTGACCTCGCACATCGTTCCGCGCTTCGGTTGCCCCGCCTTGCTGAACGCCGCGAAAGACCCTCTTCCGACGACCGACAGGCTGATCTCCGACAAGTGCTCCGCCTCGACCGGTTCGGCGTCGTTGCGCGCCAGCTGCCAGACCCGGTCTCTGATGAGCGGCGAGGTGAGGTCGCCCGTGTCGCTCGCGAGATACTCATAGCGCCGGGCGATTGCGTCGAAGCGCGGGTGGAAGCTCTCCTCCGCGTAACCAAGCCGCGGGATCCAGACGTCCTCCGGAAGCAGGGCGTTCAGACCGCGGCGGAGTTCCTTCGGTTGCCGGACGTCGGGAGCCTCGAAAGCGATCTCTTGGCCCGCGGCATGGACTCCACCGTCGGTTCGTCCGGCGGCAGTGGTCCCCTGGTGGGTGGGAAGGAGACGGGAGAGTGCGTCTTCGACGACGCCCTGGACGGTGCGCTCGTCGGGCTGTAGCTGCCAGCCTCGAAAGGCCGTGCCGTCGTATTGGATTGTCGCCCTGAAGCGGGCGTGCTCGAGGTCCGGCACGGCGCGAAGCTACCTGGGGCTTTTCGCGGGTGTCAAGACGGGGCTCGGAACTGGCCGGTAATCGCCCTAGATGGAAGGAAGGCCCGGCGCCGAGTGGGGGTCGGTACCGGGCCAGGGGCGCTCCGGGCTAGAGCCCGGAGCAGTTGCGATGGTGGCGAGACGGTGGTCTCGTCGGGGCCGCTTCAGTACTTCCGCAGGACGCCCACGACGATGCCCTGCACTTGCACCCGATCCTCAGGGTACAGGAGCGGGGAGAGCTCCGGATTCGCGGGCTGGAGGCGAACGCGCCCGTTCCCGTCACGATAGTACTTCTTCATCGTGGCGCTTTCTCCGTCTACCAGGGCGATCACCATCTCGCCGTTGTGGGCCCACTCTCGCGACTGCACGACGACGTAGTCGCCGTCGCGGATCTGCTCTTGAATCATCGAGTCGCCGCGCACGCGGAGCACGTAGTGCTCGGCCCCCGTGCCGATCATGCTCTCCGGTACTGCGAGAGCTTCCGTATTCTCGATCGCTTCGATCGGTTCGCCGGCGGCGACTCTGCCGAGGAGTGGGAGTTCGACCGCTCCGAGCTTGAACTCGGTCCGAGCGAGCTCTATCGAGCGGCTCTCGTTGTAGCTCTTCCTGATATATCCCTTCGCCTCGAGGTTCGAGAGGTGCTCGTGCACGGTCGCGAGGGATCGAAAGCCGAATCCCTCGGCGATCTCCTCGAAGCTGGGCGAATAGCCGCGTGCGTCGAGGAAGCTCTCGATGAAGTCGAGGATCTCTTTTTGGCGTCTCGTGAGGGCCACCGGTCGGGCCTCCGTTACGGTTCCGTCGGGATCTGGCGGCGTCGACCCGGTGGGCCGATACCGAACGTAAACCGAAGATAACGTACCCGAAGAAGTACCGAAACGCAAGCTGGAGGTTCCGCGCAGGTCAGGAGTCCCGCGACATCCTCTCGGCGGCGGCGGAGTCCGGCTCCACGAACACCGTTTTGAGCCGCTCCGCCGTGACGATGCCCGGTGCCGACTTCCGTGGCTTTCGCACGTACTTCCGCCGCGTCCAGTCGACGGCGACGACGCCGCTGCTTCGTGCGTCGCTGTGCAGGGCCGCGAGGATCGCCGCCTCCGTCAGGGCGCGCTCTGGCGGGTTCTGCTCGCCATCGCCCCACCGAAGGATCACGTGCGCTCCGGGAACCTGGCGCGCATGCAGCCAGATGTCGTTTGGCGAGGAGTTACGGAAGGTGAGAGCATCGTTCTCCTTCGAGCTTCTGCCCACCCGGACCTCGAGCCCTCCGCTGGAGAAGTAGCGGCGGTAGGGCAGACGCTTCTCAGTGGTCTCACGGGTGCCGCCCGGCGAATCGGCAGCGAGCCCGGCAAGCTCGTTGATCTCGGGGTCGGCCTCTCCGGTCTCGTTCAGGCGACCGAGTCCCGCCTCGATGCGCTCCACCGTTTCGCGTGCCTCGGCGATCAGGACCGGCAGCCGCCCGAGCGCTCTCTCGCGGCGGGCGGCGGCCCGGTAGTAGCGGTCGGCGTTGTCGGCAGGTCCGAGTGCCGGATCGAGCGGGATCGTCCGGCGCTCGCCTTCGAAACCCGTCAGCTCGACGCTCGCCTCCCCGCGGCGCACCTCCTTCAGATGAGCCAGAAGCAGATGCCCGGTCTCCCGGAGAAGCTCTGGTGGATCCCCCTCCTCGAGCTCGGATTCCAGGCTGGTAATCCGGCGGCGGAGGCGCTTCCGTCGACGGAGGAGCGCTTCGGCGATCCGCTGCATGGCCGCGAAGACAGGTGCGGGATCGGCGGCCGGTTCTTCCACGCCTTCCTCGGTGGCCGCGCGCGCCATCCCCTCGCTAATCGTCGGTACCGAGACCGCGTCCTCCTCGCCGAGGCGGTGGACGTAGGGCTGAAGCCCCCAATCGCGAGTCAACAGCCACCGGCCCTCGCCCTCGAGGATCTCGAGATAGCGGGCGTGCGCAAGCTCGAGGTCTTGATCACGCAGGATGTAGTCAGCGTTGAGCGGGCTCGAGTATGCGACCTGCCGGAGCAGCCGCTCGCGCAGACCCTCCCGTTCGCTTCCGGTGAAGCGCTCCTCCCATTCGGCGGGATCGAGCGGCCTGTTGACGCCGGCGCGCCGCCCGACTGGCATCCGGTAGGCCTGACCGGCTCCCAACCGTCCGGGCCGTCGGCGGAGAACGGCGCGGATCCTACCGGTCGCTACGGTTGCCGTGTCCAGGAGCAGGACGTTGCGGCGATTACGGGGAAGGTCGAACGCGATCCGGTAGCGAGAGATCCGGTCTCTTCCGGCCAGATCCAGGAGAATCATGCGCTCGTCCGGCACTGCCTCGATACCGGTCAGCCGGAGACTCCGAAACAGGAACCAGCTCCACCCGTCGGCTCTGAGGCTCCCCGCCTTGAGAGCCTTTCGCCATGCCGATCGATCCGCGAGCAGGGAATCGATCGGTGATGCGTTGCCGGTGACGAACTGTCCGGCCCGCGGATGAAGGAAGGACCACAGCACGCTTCCGCCACCGAAGGCGATCGCTGACGTCCACGCCTCCGGCTGCATGCCGAGCGCGGCGACGGGCTCGCCCGCGTAACGCTCGTGCAGCTCATCGGCCAGCGTCCTGGCCAAGAGCGCATCGTATCGTACTGCCATTGCCCTCCGGCTCGCTTTGGAGCAGTGGTGACGAATCGGTATATTCTACGCCGCTTTCCAGCTTTCCACCCGGGAAAGGCAGCAGAACCGCAGCGGAGTCGAGGATCAAGGTGAGCCGCGATCTGCAGGTCGCGCACACGGTCAGTGAGATGCGCCGGGTCCGAGAGGCCGCAACGGCGACGCGCCGGACGATCGGCTTCGTACCCACAATGGGCTACCTGCACGAGGGACACCTCAGCCTCCTCGATGTCGCCCGACGTCGCTCGGATCTCGTCGTGCTCTCCATCTACGTTAACCCAACGCAGTTCGCGGCGGGCGAGGATCTGGCGGAGTATCCGCGGGACCTGGAACGCGATTTGGAGCTCGCAAACTCCCGCGGGGTCGATGTCGCCTTCATCCCCTCAGACCAGGAGATGTACCCGGAGCCGCAATCGCTCTGGGTGGAGCCGCCGGAGCACATGGCCGACCGACTCTGCGGGTCGAGCCGGCCTACCCATTTTCGGGGCGTCCTCACGGTCGTAGCCAAGCTATTCGGGATCGTGCAGCCCGAGCTGGCGGTGTTCGGCCGCAAAGACTACCAGCAGGCGGTCCTCATACGGAGGATGGTGCGGGAACTCAGCCTACCAATTCGCATAGAACTGGCGCCAATCGCTCGAGAGCGCGACGGGATGGCCAGGAGTTCCCGAAACGCGAATCTTGCGGCCGCTGAACGGCCCGCCGCCCGCGGCCTGTCTCTGGCGCTACGAGCTGCTCGGGAGGCGTTTCGTTCGGGCGAGCGATCCGTCGAGATCCTCCGCGCCGTTGCTCGCGAGCGAATGGAAGCGGCGGGAGTGCGAGTGGACTACGTTGAGATCGTCGATCCGGAGGACCTGGCGCCCGCTTCGGAAGCTGAGCCGGGCTTGGTTTGCGCTGTTGCGGGATGGGTTGGGGCGACGCGGTTGATTGACAACGCATCGCTCGCAGGACGATCCTCCCTGGATGATTCGGGGGCATAGATGCGAAGAACGCTGTTCAAGTCGAAGATCCACCGGGCCTGCTTGACGGGCGCCCACCTCGACTACGAGGGCTCCATCGGGGTCGATCGCGACCTGATGGATGCGGCGGATCTGGTTTCGTACGAGAGGGTCCAGGTCCTGAACCTCTCCAACGGTGCCCGTCTCGAGACCTATGTGATCGAGGCTCCGCGTGGCAGCGGAGAGGTTCAGCTGAACGGCCCGGCCGCTCGCCTCGGGCACGCTGGCGATCAGGTCATCATCGTCAGCTACGCTGAGTACGAGGAAGCGGAACTGGCCGGGCATGTGCCCACGGTCGTGCACGTAGATGAGCACAACCGTCTCCTTCCGGATCTCCGCTCCGGCACGGCGGTCTGAATCCGCTTCATCCCCTAATAGCGCTGGCCGCGGAAGAGCGGCTTCCCCCCTGGGCCCATTGCACTCCGGAACGGTGCGAGCACATCCGCCGGGTGCGTGAGCTCGTGATCGATTGGGGCACGATCCTGAACCTGGCTCCTGAAGAGCTGCTGAGGTGGAAGGCCGCCGCCACGCTACACGATGCGATGCGAGACGCCGACGCGGCCGGGTTCGGGCCGGATTCCGTCTACCCCGAAGAAACGGGGGCCTCGTGGCCCCGCCACCTTCTGCACGGTCCAGCCTGCGCCTTCCTGCTGCGTTCCGAGGGCGTGGAGGATATCCCTCTGCTTCGTGCCGTGGCCTATCACACCACGGGACACGCCGACCTGGACGAGATGGGCGAGTACCTGTATCTGGCCGATTTTCTGGACCCTGGGCGCCACTTTCGGCATGAGGAGCGTCGGGCCATGCGGGAGAGGCTTCCCGAGGAGCGGAGGGCCGTTCTTCAGGAGGTGATCGGCCTGAGGATCCGCTATCTGATCGATCAAAGGAGCAATATGCTTCCGGAGACCCTGTGCTTTTGGAATCGCGTGGCCGAGGAGGAAGGGTGAGTCGCAGGCGAAGCCGGCCGAGGCCGCCCAGGGCGGCCTTCATCGGTGCGATCGTAGCGGTGATGGTGCTGGCCGGGTCCGCCTGGTGGGGGTGGAGGCAGGCCAGGGAAGCGGTTGCTCCGGCGGACGACCCTTTCGGCGAGCAACTTCAAGTCGCGCCGGAGCCGGATCCGTATGCGCGCGTCGAAGTTCTCAATGGCGCCGGAGAGCCCGGAGCGGCCCGGCGGGCAGCCGAAGTCCTTCGTCGGGCCGGCTTCGACGTCGTCCATTTCGGGAACGCGCCCGACTTCGGGGTCACCCGGACCCGGGTCATCGATCGGGTGGGCTCCGGCCCGCGCGCGGACTCCGTGGCCGGTTGGCTTGGCGTCGACCGCACCGAGACCGAGCCGGACCTGCAGGCCCACCTCGATGCGACGATCATTCTCGGAGCCGACTGGCGGGATCGCTTCAGGCTCGCGGGGGACTCCGTGGGCCAAGGGGAAGGTCCCGACCGCTGAGCTTCTTCGGAAGCGGGTCGGCGGTTCCCGGCTTAGTCGCCCGCGTCGAGCCGCAGCTGCCCACAGGCCGCCGCGATGTCTCGGCCCCGGGGCGTGCGTACGGCGGTTTGGACGCCGAGCTCGCGAAGAGCGCCGGCGAAGGCGGCCACCTTCTGCGGCGGACTTGGTCTCCAATCGACGAACGGTATCGGGTTCAAGGGGATCAGGTTGACGAAAGCGGTAAGCCCCTTGAGTAGTCCGGCCAACTGTCGGGCCAGCTGCGGGTCGTCGTTGATCCCATCCATCAAGGTGTACTCGAACGTGATCCGCCGCCCCCGCACGCGCGCGTACTCCCGGATGGCGGCGAAGAGCTCGGGAATCGGGTAGCGCCTCTCGATCGGCATCAGGCGAGCCCGAAGCTGGTGCTCCGGTGCGTGCAGCGAGACCGCCAGCCCGAATTGTTCGGGACGACCGCCAAGCTCGAGAATCCCGGGAACGAGGCCGACGGTCGAGACCGTGAGACGGCGCGCGCCCAGCCCGAACCCGCCGTGCAAGACCTCCAGCGACGTAAGCACGGCGTCCAGATTGGCGAGCGGTTCGCCCATCCCCATGTAGACGACGTTGGTTACACCGCGTCCCCACTCCGCATCGGCGAAGCGTGCGGCTTCCCTGTACTGGGCACAGATCTCGGCAGCGGACAGCTGTCGGCGGAAACCGTAATGGCCGGTCGCGCAGAAGACACAGCCGAGGGCACAGCCCGCCTGCGACGAGAGGCAGAGCGTGAGACGATCGGAGGTTGGGATCAACACCGACTCGACGCGCTCACCGTCCGGCAGCTGCCAGAGGTGTTTCACGGTGCCGTCCCGGGAGCGCGCCGTGTGCGCCGGCTCGAGCGGTGTGAGCGAGAACTCGGCCGTCAGCAGAGTCCGGAGGCTCCCGGGCAGGTTGGTCGCCTCCTCGAACGCACGGGCCTTGTGCCCGAACACCCACTCGCGCAGTTGTGCGGTCCGGTAGGCGGGCTCCCCGAGAGATTCCAGGGTCGCGCCGACGCACCGCGAAAAGTCTTCGGGTCCGAGGCCGAGCAACTCAACGACCCCTTCGGGAGGTTGCGATGGACGGACGGCTTGACGATCGGCTCGGTTGGACATGTCAGGAAAAGGCCGGGTTGGGGCCGCTTGCTGGGTCAAAACACCGGGAATATACTGCCAGGCGTTCTACTGTTGGCCCCGATCGTCGTTCCTCCACACCTGCCTGAGGGCGCCGTGTCTCCATCGATTGTCTACAGGTGAAACAGCGTACGAACGCCTGGTGGCCGGTGGTCGGCTGGACGCTCGTGATCATCCTGCTCACCGGTGTGCCGCTGCCGACATGGTCGGGCGCCCCAGGCTCCGACCTCGACAAGCTCGTACATTTCGGCCTGTACTTCGGGCTCGGCTGGACCCTCGCCCGTGCCGCCCGCATATCGGGCTTCAGCGGCGCCCCGGCACTGCTGGGCCTGCTCCTGGCGGGCGTCGCGTTCGCGGCTCTCGATGAGCTTCTTCAGGGCTGGGTCCCGAGGCGCGTGCCACAGCTGGCCGATTGGGTGGCCGATATCGCCGGCCTGATCACCGCATATGTGATGTACATCGTCTTGTGGAGACGCAGATGGAAGGCCGAAGCACGCTAGATTCGAAGTCGACGGGCAGCTATGCGACCGCCTGGCGGGAAGCCCGATGCGGCGATGTTTCGGACGCCTGGCTCGGACGGCGAGTGAAGCTCGCCGGCTGGGTGCATAAGGTCCGCGATCTCGGCGGCGTGCTGTTCATCGACCTCCGGGACCGCGCGGGACGCGTGCAGCTGGCGTTCGGACCCGACTGGTGCGAGGAGCCTGTCTTGGCGACAGCCCGGAAGTTGGGCTCGGAGGACGTGATCCAAATCGAAGGAGAGGTCGTCGGCCGCCCGCCGGAAGCGCTGAACCCAGAGATGAAGACGGGGTCGATCGAAGTCCACGTGGACCGGTTTAGCCTGATCTCCAAGTCGGAGCCGCTGCCGATCCTCGTCGCGGGCTACGAGGAGGAGTCTCTGCCGGCCGAAGAGCTTCGCCTCCGGCACCGGGTGCTCGATCTGAGGCGTGCCGAGATGATCCGGAACTTCGAGATTCGCGATGCGGCAGTCGCCGGCGCCCGCGAGGCGCTCTCGGAGGAGGGATTCGTCGAGGTTGAGACCCCGCTTCTCACGAAGCGGACGCCGGAGGGCGCCCGCGATTACCTGGTGCCCAGCCGCGTGAACCCGGGAGAGTTCTACGCTCTGCCGCAGTCGCCCCAGCTGTACAAGCAGCTTCTCATGGTTGCCGGCTTCGACCGGTACTTCCAGGTCGCACGTTGCCTGCGTGATGAGGACCTGCGGGCCGATCGCCAACCCGAGTTCAGTCAGATCGACGTAGAGATGGCGTTCGTGGACATGAACGACGTCCTGGGCGTCTGCGAGCGCATGCTGAAGCGGATGTGGAGCCGGGCGGCCGGCATCGAGCTCGACCTTCCGTTTCCCCGTCTAACGCACCGTGAAGCGCTGGAGCTCTACGGCACCGACAAGCCGGATCTGAGAATAGCCTGGCAGTTGGCCGATCTCACGGATGTTCTGACCGGCATCGGCTTCGGAATCTTCGACGGCACGGCAGATGCAGGCGGGCGGGTGCGGGGCTTCGTGGCGAGCGGAGGCGCGTCCTTCTCCCGCACGGAGATCGGCCGCCTCGACGAGATCGCCCAGAAGAACGGGGCCAAGGGGACGCTCTGGGTCAAGCGGTCAGCCGACGGGTGGTCGGGGCCGTTCGCCAAGTATGTAGATGCCGAAGTGGATGCAGCCTTGAAAAAAATAGTGGCCGTCGAAGAGGGCGACCTGCTTCTCGTGGTGGCCGGCCCCGACAGCGAGACGGGTCAGGCCCTTGATGCTCTGCGGCGCGAGGTGGCCGCTCGGCTTAATGCGTTCGATACGGATGATCACCGCTGGTTATGGGTCGTAGACTTTCCCCTGTTCGAGGTAGATCCGGAGACGGGGTCGCCGATGGCGTCCCACCATCCCTTTACCATGCCTCTGGATGCGGATGCGGACCGGATCCGCGAAGCGCCCTTCGATGTCATGGCCCTCGCCTATGACGTCGTGTACAACGGAAGCGAACTGGCCAGCGGCAGCATCCGGTGTCACGATCCGGAGATCCAGCGCGCGATCCTCGAGGCGCTCGGGTTCGACCGAGACGAAGCAGAGCGTCGGTTCGGCTTCCTCCTGGAGGCGTTCCGATACGGCGCTCCGCCGCATGGCGGCTATGCGCTCGGGTTGGACCGCACGATCGCGTTGATGGTCGGAGCCTCTTCACTCCGCGATGTGATCGCCTTTCCCAAGACGACGGCGGCGCGTGGGCTCATGGAGGGTACCCCCTCGCGGGTGGAACCGGACGACCTCGCCGGGCTACATATTCAGCTATGCGAGGACGACTGAAGAGGCGTCCGTGAGCACATCGTCCCCCGAGACCCGCGCCGTCCAAGAGCGGCTCGATGCCGTAGGCGCAGACCAGCTTCTACTGGCGGGCGTCAACGACGCCCATCTCGCGGAGCTCGCGCGCCTTACCGACGCCAGGGTCATCCTACGGGGCGACCACCTCATCCTCTCCGGAACTCCGGAATCCGTCGAGCAGGCCATGCCCGTGGCGCGACGGATGATCGAGCGGGCTCGCCACCGGAAGACATTCTCCCTTGGCGATCTGGAGCGCTTTTTCCGGGATGAGCCCGCCGAGATCTCGGACGGAGAACAGCCGGAGCCGCTGATTCTTCCCCGGGCGCGGAAGCTGATCCGGTCCCGCTCGAAAGGGCAGCTCGAGTATCTGGACTCGATCCGCGACAACGACATCGTCGTAGGCATCGGACCGGCCGGCACGGGCAAGACGTACCTGGCGGTGGCGCGGGCGGTCGAAGCGCTTCACCTGAAGCGGGTGCGACGGATCATTCTGACTCGACCCGCCGTCGAAGCCGGCGAGGCGCTCGGCTTCCTTCCTGGCGACATCCGGGAGAAGGTCGATCCTTATCTGCGGCCTCTGTACGACGCGCTGGAAGACATGATGCCGGCTGACAAGGTGAGGCGAGCGATCGAAGAGCACACGATCGAGATCGCTCCTCTCGCTTACATGCGCGGCCGGACGCTGTCCGATGCCTTCCTCATCCTGGACGAGGCCCAGAACGCGACCACCGCCCAGATGAAGATGTTCCTGACGCGGTTGGGCCTGAACTCCAAGACCGTGATCACCGGCGACAAGACCCAGATCGACCTTCCGCGCCGTATCGATTCGGGCCTACTCGAGATCGAGGAGGTCCTGAAGGGAATCGAAGGGATCGGCTTCGTCTACCTGACGGAGATGGACGTCGTTCGCCACCGGTTGGTGAAGGAGATCATCCGGGCCTACGGTGAGCGCGACGGCTCGAACGAAACCGGCCCCGAGGGGGACGAGTGATCGCGCACTACTCCGAGAGCTGGCGGGATGCGCTCCGGGCGATCGGGCGGTCGCCGGGAAGCGGCTGGCGGTCCAACGTGGTCCATCACGGGGTGCGCGGGCTCCTCCTCGTCGCATTGGCGGTGGTCGTTGCGGTACTCTTCCCGACCGCTCCCCTCCCGGATTTCGCGCTTCTCGAGCAGGGCCAGGTCGCGACGGAGGACGTGATCGCCGATATCTCGTTCGACGTGCCGAAATCGCCAGATCGCCTGCAGCTGGAGCGAACCGAGGCGGAGCGAGGCATCTCGCCGATCTTCATCTACGATGGTGAGGCAGTTACCAGGACGACGCAGAAAGTCGGTGGGTTGTTCTCCCGCCTGGACAGCGCGCTCGCCGTCGCCGAAGACGACACGCTGGCGGTCCGGCAGGTTCTCGGCGACGTGGAGAACGTGACGGTACCGACCACCGAGCAGGCCACCTTCCTGACAGTGGGCGCGCGCCGACGCGGTCTGCGGGACGCTCTCCTGAGGGCGTACGAGAGTCTGTTGCCGCGGGGAGTCGTCTCCAGCCGAGACCTGTCGGACGTCTTCTCGGCCCAGGTGATCATCCGGGAAGCCGGCGGCGACCGGCTGGTCCGGCGCGACTCTTTGCTCGATACAGGCGCCTTTTACTCGCGGGCGTCGGAGCTGGCGCCCACCGCCCTCTCGGTGAATGGCCTGCAGCTATTCCAGACCCTCGTCGTGCACTACCTGGAAGAGAGCCTGAGCCTCGACCCGGATGCCACGGGGCGAGCCCGGCAACAGGCGAGAAACGCTGTTCAGGAATCGGCCGGTTTCGTTCTGGAGGGTGAGCGGATCGTGACCGCCCACGAGCGGGTGGGGCGCGAGGAGATCGAGAAGCTTCGTGCCTACCGGGCGGCTCTGCTGGACACGAGTCTGGCCAGCGGGGTCGGCTCGATCTTCCGCTCCTTCGGTGGCGTGCTCTACTCGTTGGTCGTGATCGGCATCCTGTGGGGCGTGCTCTACTATCACCGCACGCAGGTCTACGAGAGCTTCCGCAGCTTCTCGATCGTCCTCGGTCTCATCTTCGTGGTGATGGTGTTGGCCAGCGTAGTGGCGCGGGCGGACACTTCTCCGGCGCTGATCCCCGTCGCTCTCGCGGCTCTGCTGGTGGCGGCCGTCTACGATGGGCTGCTGGCGACCGTCACCGTACTGGTGATCGCCGCGCTGCTTGCCGGTCAGACCGTGTTTCCCGGACTGAGCGCGCCGTTCCTCACGATGGCTGGTGGTGCGGCCGGCGCCACGGCGATCCGTGTCCTGCGGCGCAGGGCCGACAGCTGGAAGCTGATCGCGATCATCACCCTGTCCTACTTCCTGGCCGCGCTGGCCCTCGGCCTCTTGTTCGGGTGGCCGGCCCGCGAGCTCGCGATCACGACGGCCTTCGGCGCGCTGAACGCGACGGTGTGCACCGTGCTCGTGGTGGGCGGACTCCTGCCGGCGCTCGAGAGCTTTACAGGCACCACCACCCGGCAGACCCTGCTCGAGCTCTCGGACCTGAACCGTCCGGTGCTGCGCCAGCTGGCAAAGAAGGCGTCCGGCACTTACGCGCACTCGGTAAGCGTCGCCAACCTGGCCGAAGCCGCCTGCACGGCAATAGGAGCAAACGCGCTGCTCGCTCGCGTGGGAACCTACTATCACGACATCGGGAAGATGCAGCAGCCGCAGTACTTCGTGGAGAACCAGCCACCCGGGCGAAACCCGCACGACCGGATGCGGCCGTCGAGAAGCGCCGAGGTGATCAAGGAGCACGTGCGCGAAGGCCTTCGGTTGGCGGACGAGGCGCACCTGCCGCAGGCGATCAAGGATTTCATCTGCGAGCACCACGGGACGCTCACCATCTCGTTCTTCCTCAACAAGGCCAAACAGGAGGAGCCGGATCTCGACATCAATCTGTGGGACTTCTCCTATCCAGGGCCGAAGCCTCAATCCAAGGAAACCGCGATCGTCATGCTTGCCGACTGCGTGGAATCGGCGACGCGGACCCTGGCAGATCCCACCCCGGAACGAGTCCGTTCGCTGATCGACCAGTTGGTGAACTCCAGGATACGCGAGGGGCAGCTCGATCAGTCACCTCTCACGCTGGACGATCTGCACCGGATTAAGGCGGAATTCGCCCAAACGTTGACGAGCTTCTACCACCACCGGATAGACTATCCGGACACCGCAGACCGCCCCGCGCCAGCGCCTCCGGCCTCCAGCGCCGAGGAAGCTCCCCCCCAACAGAGCGAGGCGCCGCTCGAGGCGCCGTTGGCTGGCGTCGAGACGGCGGCACCGCGCGAGGCTCGTACCGGCTCCGATTGATCCTCGCTTCGGCCGGACGGGGAGCGATCGAGCCCGGCGTGGAGAGCCACGGCCGATGACTGTCCGGATCGTTCTCAACCTCACCGAAAATTGGCCGGCCGTGGCGGGCATCGCCGCCACGTTGAGCGAGGCCGCAAAGGCCGCTCTCCGCACGACGCCCGAGCCCCCGAGCGGCGAGATCGGCATCACCTTCGTCACCGATGTGGTGATGCGCGAGCTCAACCTCCGCTATCTCGGCCGGTCCGGGAGCACGGACGTCATCGCTTTCGAGCTCGGCGACGACGGAGTTCTGATCGGCGATGTGTACGTCGCTCCCGAGGTGGCCGCGCGCACGGCGGCCGAGCTGGGAATCTCCGAAGAAGAGGAGCTCGTGCGTCTTGTGGTGCACGGCATCCTGCACCTGCTCGGACATGACCATCCCGAGGGAGACGATCGCTACGCTTCCCCGATGTTCCGGCTTCAGGAGGAGTTGGTTGGCCGCTTGACGCGAGGCATTCCTTGAGGCACCGTCCGCGGGCTGATACTCCGTGACGTCGGGCCCACCCAGTAGGTCGGTCGAGGCACCTTGAGCGAGCACACCGAACTCGAGGAACAGGTGAAGCGCCTGCAGGAGTTGCTCACCCGGGGCGACAGTGACGAGCTGCGCCACCTCGTCGAGAACGTCCACGCGAGCGACCTGGCCGACGTTCTCGAGGAGCTGGAGGAAGAGCAGCGGCTTCGGGTGATCTCCCTGCTTCCCTCTACCGCAGCCGCCGGGACGCTCGTGGAGATGGAGGAGATCGAGCATCCGGAAGAGCTTCTCGCCCAGCTCGAACCGGAGAAGATGGCCCAGGTCGTCGAGGAGATGCCCGACGCCGACGCGGCCGATCTCATCGGCGAGCTGGAGCCAGAGGATCAGGCGCGCGTTCTCGCGTCTCTCGACGACCCGAGCACGATCGAGGATCTCCTCCACTATCCGGAGGAGAGTGCGGGCGGGATCATGACCCGCGAGCTGGTCGCTCTCCCCGTGCATGTCACGGCGGGCGAAGCGTTGGCCGAGATCCGCCGCCAGGCGCGCGACGTTCCCGACTTCTTCACGATCTTCGTTGTCGGTCCCCGCGGCGCCCTGCGGGGCGTCACGAACCTCCAGAGCCTGGTCCTGGCCGATCCCCAACGCCCGATTACCGAGTTCACCGATGAGCCCCCGGCCGTCGTGCCCGTAGATATGGATCAGGAGGAGGTAGGCCGGATCCTGGCACGTTACAACCTGGCGTCGATCGGCGTCGTGGATGCGCTGGATCGGCTGGTGGGTCGGATCACGTTCGACGACGTGATCGATGTGATGGAGGCGGAGACCACCGAGGACATCCTCCGCTTCGCCTCGGTCTCGGAAGAAGAGGAGGTCCGAGGATCGACCGTCGATGCCGCCCGCAGTCGTCTCCCGTGGCTCGTACTGAGTCTGGTCACCACCGCCGCGGCCTCTTCGATCGTCTACCTGTACCGTGATACGATCGAGCAGCTGGTCATCCTTGCCGCCGTGATGCCGGTTATCGCCGCGCTCGGCGGCAACGCGGGCACCCAGGCGCTCGCCGTCACGATCCGCCGGATCGCTATCTCGGACGAATCGCTGACGAAGCGTTGGTCGGTGGTCGCAAAGGAGCTCACGGTGGGACTTCTGAACGGAGTCGTGATCGGCAGCATCGCGGCCGTAGCCGGTCTCCTTCTCGTCAGCGATGCGAGGTTCGGCCTGGTCGTCATGCTCGCCATGTGGGGCAACCTCGTCGTCGCATCCACGGTCGGCGGATTCATCCCGATCTTCCTGGAGAGCATCGGCGTGGATCCGGCCGTCGCTTCATCGGTGTTCGTTACGACGCTGACCGACCTGGCGGGGTTCTTTCTGCTCCTCGCCCTGGCAACGAGCCTTCTTCTCTGAGGCCTGAGGAGTAGCCCTTCGGATGCGTGCCTTTCCTTCCGGCGGCCCGCCGGTCCTGGTCAAATCCTTTCAAGCCGGTGATCCGCGCGCCCTGGCTCGAGCCATCTCGATCGTCGAAGACCAGGCTCCGGGCTTCGAGGGTCTTCTGGACGAGCTGCGCTCTGCAGTGGGCCGGGCGCGCCGCATCGGGATTACGGGTCCACCGGGGGCCGGGAAGTCCACCCTCACGGCGGGTCTAGCAAGGCTGTTCCGTGACGAAGGAGCCCGGGTGGGGGTGATTGCCGTCGACCCGACGAGCCCGTTCACCGGCGGGGCGCTTCTGGGAGACCGGATACGGATGGCGGAGCTCGCGGTCGAGCCGGGCATGTTCGTCCGCTCGATGGCGAGCCGCGGATCACTCGGAGGGCTCGCCACCGCCGCGACAGAGGCGGCCGATCTCATGGATGCGTTCGGGTTCGACCGGGTGATCCTCGAGACGTTGGGGGTGGGCCAGTCCGAGCTTGAAATTGCCGTCGCGGCCGACACGACGGTTGTGGTTCTGGTCCCCGAATCCGGGGATGGAATTCAGGCGATGAAGGCGGGGCTGATGGAGGTGGCGGATCTATTCTGCGTGAACAAGGCGGACCGTCCCGGAGCCGACCGGTTGGTCAAGGAAATCGAGGTAATGAAGACCATCCGGGCGGGAAGGGCGTTGCGTGGGATTCCACGTCACCACGCCCGCGCCCACGGCAGCGCGGAGGTGGAGACGGACCAGGGGAAGGAAGACGAGGAGAGCGAGTCAGGCGACTGGGATGTCCCTGTTTTCAAGACGATCGCCACGCAGGGAGAGGGCGTCGAGGAGCTCGCGAAGCGACTGGATGAGCACTTCGGCTCCCTGACCGAGTCGGGCGAGCTGGCGGTACGAAGGGCCAACGCCCTGCTGGACCAGACCAGGCGGATCCTGCTGCGCCGAGCAGAGTCTTCCACATTGAAGGCTTGGAACGCCCGGAAAGGGGATCTCCTGGAGGATCTTCTCACCGGCCGGATCACTCCCTATTCGGTGGCCGACCGACTGTCGGAGGGCTGATCTTAGCTCCGCTTCTCGCCGGAACGACGGGTGATAGCGGGCGGTAGTATGGGGTCGAGATGAGCAGCATTCTAACCGACGAGACCAGGGCCGAGCTCCAGAGGGAGATCGAGCGGCGTCAGGCCGAGCTTCGCCGCCTCGAGGATCGGCTCGCCCGCTGGGAAGCGGAGTACGGCGAAAGCCCGCTTCGCTCTGAGGTGGACTTCGCCACCGTTTCGGGCCGAGAGGTCCGGCCCCTCTACTCTCCTCTCGATACCGCCGATGACGACTATCTCCGCGATCTCGGTTTTCCCGGCCAGTATCCGTTTACGCGCGGCCCGTACACGAGCATGTACCGCACCAAGCTGTGGACTATGCGGCTGTTCTCGGGCTTCGCGACCGCTGAAGAGACGAACCAGCGGTACAAGTTCCTGCTCGAGCGCGGTCAGACCGGGCTCTCGGTTGCCTTCGATTTTCCGACCCTGATGGGATACGACGCCGACGATCCTCTATCGGCGGGCGAGGTGGGGAAGTGCGGCGTCGCGATCTCAAGCCTGGCGGATATGGAGACGCTGTTCGACGGGATTCCTCTCGACGAGGTCTCCGTCTCCATGACGATCAACGGGCCGGCCATGATGCTCTACTGCTGTCTTCTCGCCACCGCAGAGAAGCAGGGCGTCCCGTTCGACAAGATCCGGGGGACGATTCAGAACGACATCCTCAAAGAGTACATGGCACAGCACGCCTGGATCTTTCCGCCCCGTCCGGCGCTCAAGGTCATCACAGACGTCTTCGAGTGGTCGAGCGAGCATGTGCCTCGCTTCAACACCATCTCGATCTCCGGCTATCATATTCGCGAAGCAGGAGCCACCGCGGCCCAGGAGCTCGCGTACACGCTGAACAACGGGTTCACCTACGTGGAGGAGGGGATCCGGCGCGGTCTCGACGTGGATGTTTTCGCCCCGCGACTCTCCTTCTTCTGGGATGTCCACAACGACTTCTTCGAGGAGATCGCCAAATTCCGTGCGGCGCGGCGGATTTGGGCCCGTCACATGCGGGAGCGCTACGGGGCCGAGGACCCCGATAGCTGGCGGCTACGCACGCACGCCCAGACCGCGGGAGTTACGCTCACGGCCCAGCAGCCACACAACAACATCGTCCGCATCGCGTATCAGGCGATGGCGGCCGTGCTCGGGGGGACTCAGTCGCTCCACACGAACGCGATGGATGAGACCCTCGCCCTGCCAACCGAACATGCGGTGCAGGTGGCGCTGCGTACACAGCAGATTCTCGCCTACGAGACCGGCATCGCCAACACGATCGATCCGCTTGCGGGCTCCTACTATCTGGAGAGCCTGACCGACGAGCTTGAAGAAGAGGCCGAGGCGATCTTCGAGGAGATCGACACCCTCGGTGGAGTCGTCGCCGGGATCGAGAGCGGCTACTTCCAGAGCCAGATCGCGCTCTCGTCGCGCCGCTTTCAGCGGGAGGTGGACGCGAAGCGCCGCCTCATCGTTGGACTGAACGATTTCGTCGAGGCTGACGACCTGCCGATCGAGATTATGAAGATCGGCGATGAGGCCGAGGAGAAGCAGGGCGCCAGGCTGGCTGGGCTGCGCGAGCGGCGGGACGGGGCCGCGGTCGCCGACTCCCTACGTCAGCTGGAGGCCGCGGCGCGGGGTGACGAGAACCTGATGCCGCCAATGCTCGATGCGGTGCGTGCCTACGCGACCCTCGGGGAGATCAGGCTGACCCTGGAAAGAGTGTACGGACGCTTCCAGGAGCCGGTCACCTTCTGACACCGGCGGCGCCGCCAGCCTCGGGCTCTACAGGCGACTGCGGATCCGGTCGTAGCCTTTCTTGAGCTCGTCCATCAGCAGAGACGCGGCCGCCTTGACGTCATCCGAGGCGTCATCCGCTTCCTCGCCGGCCGTCCTCAGCTTCCCTTTCAGCTGTTCCCACTTCTCCTCCAGCTCCTCCCACTCCTCCCGCGCCTCGGCCTTCGCCAGGTGCGCCTGCACCCTGAGCTCGTCGCGCTGACGCTCCAGTCGCTGCGCCAGGTCTTTCAGATCGTCCCGATCCATTCGAACCCTCGCTTTCTTTGCTCCGTTTGGCGGTCAGGTAGGGGCTAGCCCGCCGAGGCCTCCTCCGTGACGGGCAAGGCTACCGGCGTGCCCGCCGGCATGGCGGGACCGAGAAGGATACCGATCCATCGCGTGCTGTCCTGAAGCTCCAGCGCCCGCTTGAGGATCACGGTGAGCGGGACGGAGAGCAGCATCCCGATTGGGCCGAGCACCCATCCCCAGAAGATCAGGGAGAGGAAGACGACCAGGGTGGATAGCCCCATGCCCCGGCCCATCACGCGCGGCTCGACCACGTTACCCATCAGAGTGTTCACGACCAGGTAGCCGAGCGCCGCCGCCAGCCCCGCTCCCGGGCCGAGCTGGAGAAACGCGAACAGGACGGCCGGCAACGCCGCGATCCACGACCCGATCGTGGGCACGTAGTTCAGCAGAAAGGCGACGACGCCCCAGAGCAGGGAGTAGTCGACTCCGAGGAACGCAAGCCACGCGGCCACGAGTGCTCCTGTTCCGAGACTCACCAGCGTCTTGAGGCCGACGTACTTCCGGACGTCCACCACGAAGTCGGAGAAAGCGCCGCTCGCCTCGGAGGCATCGGCTTCCCCCAGGGCGGCGCCGAGCTTGGCCGGGAAGCTGGACATCTCGATGAGAATGAAGATCATGGTGAGGATGATGAGGAAGGCATCCGTCACCAGGCCCCGGAGTCCCGTGAGAATGCCGCCGACCAGCTGGAGGATCCGGCCGAGCTCGAAATAGCTGAGCAGTAGGTCTCCCGAGACGTCCAACCCGAGCCCCCGTAGCCACCCCAAAAGCGCCTCGGTCTCCGATTCGAGACGCTGCTGATAGAGGGGCAGGGTGCGCGTGAAATCGATGAGCGATGTACCGAGCAGGGTGGTCACCGCTGCGCCCAGGCCCAACACTCCGAGAACGACGACCGTCACCGCGATCCAACGCGGCACCCCGAGCCGCCGGAGGAGGCCCATCGGCTCGGAGCAGAGGATCGCGATGAACACGGCGAGGAGGAACGGGACGAGGATGTCTGCGGCCGCGCGCATGCCGGCGACCGCGACCACGAAGGCGGCGGCGCTCAGCAGCACGCTACGGCGCGGTGGGAGGCTCTCGGCGGCGGTTCGGAGTCTGGCCATCTCCGCCCAACATAGCGGCTTGCCGACCCGGCCTGCCACCGGCTGGAGTCTCGTTGCAGCCTTCCACCGGCCACCGGTAACTTGGACGAATCTGGTTCGCGCCGAGCGGAGAGCGCGGTGCTCCTCGCCGGAAGCGGGCGAATGATCAACGCCGTGGTGGTGATGACAGAACGGAGAATCAGGGTTCTCGTAGCCAAGCCGGGCCTGGATGGACACGATCGCGGCGCCAAGGTGATGGCGGCGGCTCTCCGGGACGCCGGCATGGAGGTGATCTACACCGGGCTGCACCAAACGCCGGAAATGATTGCCAGCACGGCGCTTCAGGAGGATGTGGACGTCGTCGCGCTGTCGATCCTCTCCGGGGCCCACATGACGCTCTTCCCCAGGGTCAAGCGGATAATGGACGAGCAGGGAATGGCCGACGTGTTGGTCACCGGCGGCGGCATCATTCCGGCCGAGGATGCCGAGGAGCTCGAGCGAATCGGGATCGGCCAGCTCTTCACCCCGGGCACCGCCACGTCGGAAGCCGTGGAGTACATCCGGGCCTGGGTGGAGAAGCGAGATTCGGTGGGCGAGGCGCCCGAGGCTTCGTGACTACCGCCGCGAACTCGCGCATGGCCCAGCTCGTGTCCCAGCTCCAAGAGCTGGAGGACCGGCTTCGCCAGGGCGGCGGACCCGAGAGGATCGAGCGGCAGCACACCCAGGGGAAGCTGACCGCGCGCGAGCGTGTCGAGCGTTTGCTCGATCCCGGAGGCGGGTTCCTGGAGATCGGCCTGCTCGTTGCGTTCGACCAGTACGATGGACGCGCGCCGGCGGCAGGGGTGCTGACCGGGGTCGGCGAGGTGTGCGGCCGGGAAGTCGTGATCGTCGCCAACGACGCCACGGTGAAGGCCGGCAGCTGGTGGCCCGAAACGATCACCAAGATGCTCCGCGCCCAGGAGATCGCGATGCGCTGCCGCATCCCGATCATATATCTGGTCGACTCCGCGGGGGTGAACCTGCCCTACCAGGGCGGCGTCTTCCCCGGCAAGTACGGAGCGAGCCGGATCTTCTACTACAACTCGATCATGCGGCACTATCTGAAAGTGCCGCAGCTCTCGGCCGTGATGGGCTCGTGTATCGCGGGCGGCGCCTACCTTCCTGCGCTCTCGGACGTGATCGTGATGGTCGAGGGGACGAGCTTCATGGGGCTCGGCGGTCCCAACCTCGTCAAAGGCGCCACCGGTCAGGAGGTGGGGCGCGAGGAGCTTGGCGGCGCTTCGACCCACACGGAGATCAGTGGCGTCGCGCATTACAAGGTGAAGGACGACGATGAGTGCCTGAATAGGCTACGGGAGCTGGTTGCGGAGCTACCGGCGCCGCTGAAGCCGCCGCCCCAAGCGGAGCCGAGCCCGCCGGAGCGCTCCGCCGAGGACACCTACGAGATCATGCCGGCCAACCACCGGCAGCCGTACGACATGGAAGCCCTGCTAGGGACGTTCCTGGACGGAGGCGGTTGGGACGAGTTCCAGGCCGATCATGCACCGGAGCTGCTGACCGCCGTAGCACGCATCGAGGGACGCTCGGTCGGCGTAATGGCAAACCGCCGGGGGATGTATCCCGTCAAGGGTGGCGGGCCTCCGAAGTTCGGCGGCATCGTCTACACGGACACGGCTGAGAAGACGGCATACTTCATGGACGTGTGCGACCGTCACCGCATCCCCCTCCTGTTCGTACAGGATGTGAGCGGCTTCATGGTGGGTAAGGAGGCCGAGCATTCCGGAATCATCCGGGCCGGCGCCAGGATGGTCGAGGCGATGGCAACGGCCCGAGTGCCGAAGATCGTGATTACGGTCAATCACGCGAGCGGCGCGGGATACTACGCCATGGCCGGTCAGGGCTTCGACCCGGACTTCATCTTCACGTGGCCTACGGGCAGGATGGGAGTGATGGAAGGGGAGTCGGCAGTCCGTGCCATTTACGGCCCGAAGCTCGACGCGGCACAGGAGGGCGAGCCGCTCGACGAGGAGACGGCGACGGCCATCGAGCAGACGCGTGAGGAATACGACGAGCAACTCGATGCCCGGTACGCGGCGGCGAGAGGTTTCGTCGATGCGATCATCCGGCCCGAGGATACGCGCAGCGTGCTCGACCTCGCCTTCCGAGCGGCTCTGAACAACCCGGCACCCCACGTGGGCGCCTTCACGCTTCCCGACGATGCCTGAGCACAAGGTTCGAGTAGCCTCCGGACAGGGCTTCTGGGGCGATTGGCAAGAGGCCCCGAAGCTCCAGATCCGGCGTGGTCCGATCGACTACATCATGCTGGATTATCTGGCCGAGATCACCATGTCGATCCTGGAGAAGCAGCGCGAGCGGCATCCGTCCGCCGGATATGCGCGAGACTTCGTCGACCTGATCATCGACCTCGCGCCCGACCTGGTAGCACGGGGAGTCCGGGTCGTGACCAACGCGGGTGGCGTCAATCCGGATGCTTGCAGAGATGCTCTGGTGGAGCGCCTCCAGGAGGTCTACACGGAGCGGCCTGTGAGGATCGCGATCGTTCGGGGCGACGACCTGATGAGCCGGCTGGATGAGCTGATGTCGGCCGGCCACGAGCTTCTCAACATGGAGACGGGAGAGCCGCTCAGCGCGGTGCGCGAGCGGGTGACGGCGGCCAACGCGTACATGGGCGCGGGCCCGATCCTCGAGGCCCTCCGGCAGGACGCGGACCTCGTCGTGACTGGTCGCTCGACGGACACGGCGCTGACCTACGCTCCCCTGATCCATGAGTTCGGGTGGGCCGACGACGATTGGAACCGGATCGCCGCTGGCGTGGTTGCCGGTCACATCAACGAGTGCGGCGCTCAGGCTTGCGGCGGAAACACGCTGTTTCGCTGGCGCGAGGTCGACCTCGTCGAGGCGGGATATCCGATCATCGAGGCATCGGCCGACGGGAGCTTCGTGGTCACGAAGCATCCATCACTGGGGGGGCGCGTCAACTGGGCTAGCGTCACCGAGCAGCTGGTCTACGAGATGGGGGACCCTTCGGAATACATCACACCGGACTGCGTGGCCGACTTTTCGACGATCCGGCTGGACGACCTCGGCAACGACCGCGTTCGTGTGTCCGGCATCGAAGGGCGCCCAAGGCCCGAATCGCTCAAGGTCTCCATCGCCTATCGAGCCGGCTACAAGGCCACCGGCAGTCTCACCTATGCCTATCCGGAAGCCTACGAGAAAGCGGTCCGGGCGGATCACGTGTTGCGTGGGAGGCTCGAACGGCTCGGCCTCGGGTTCGAGGAGATCCGGACGGAGTACGTGGGTGCGGGAGCGTGCCATGGCCCGCTGGCCGGCTCTCCCGATCCGGAGCTGCCGGAGGTAGGACTGTTGGTCAGCGTCCGCAGTGAGAAGCGGGCCGAAGTCGAGCGTTTCACGCGAGAGCTGGCACCACTGATCTTGGCCGGCCCTCCGAGCGTAACCGGGTTCGCGGCCGGCCGACCGAAGATCCACGATGTGATGGCGTACTGGCCCGCGCTAATCGACCGCGACGCGGTGGAGAGCGTCGTCCAGGTCGAGGTGACGGAGGCATGAGAGTCCCTCTCTGGCGGGTCGGCTTCGCCCGCTCCGGAGATAAGGGAGACACGGCGAACGTCGGTTTGATCGCCTACACAGAGCCGATTTATAATATTCTGGTGACAGAAGTTACGGCCGCTCGTGTAAAGGAGCACTTCACAGGCATCTGTAAAGGGCCGGTGGATCGATACGAGCTCCCGAACCTGAAGGCCCTCAACTTTCTTCTCCACGAGTCCCTGGGCGGAGGCGGGACGGTTTCGCTGATGCTGGACGCGCAGGGCAAGACGTTCGGGGCTGCGTTGCTCCGCATGGAGCTGGACGTCCCGGATGAGCTGGTCCGCGAAGCGGATGAGGTCTCCGGGTTCGCCGGAGACTAGGAGATTTCGAGCGGAGAAATGAGCTACGAGCAGATCCTGACCGAGATCGACGGCGACAGCGGAGTGCTCCTGATCTCGCTGAACCGTCCCGAGGCGCGCAACGCGCTCAACGCGGCGCTCGTGTCCGAGCTGAAGGAAGCGCTCGCTCAGGCCGATGCCGATAAGCGTGTTCGGGTCGTCCTTCTGGCAGGCGAGGGACCCGACTTCTGCGCCGGCGCCGACCTGCGGGAAGTGCAGGCGTCGGTGGAGGGCGGGGTTCTCGAGAGCCTGGCAGACGCCGAGTCGCTCGGCGATCTGTTCATCCTGCTCCGGCGCCTGAGCAAGCCGGTGGTGGCGGCCGTGCATGGTCGCGCACTGGCCGGAGGCTGCGGGCTTGCCTCGGCGTGTGATCTGGTCGTGGCCGCCGCGGACTCTCGGCTCGGCTACCCTGAGGTCCGCCTCGGATTCGTGCCGGCGATGGTCATGGCGATGCTTCGGAGGGAGGTCGGTGAAAAGAAGGCTTTCGAGCTGGTGGCCCTTGGCGAACACATCGACGCGGAAACCGCGCGCGAGTACGGTCTGGTAAACCGGGTCTTCTCGCCTGAGGGATTCCGAGGGCTGGCGCAGCAGTTCGCCGCGCGGCTCGCCGAACACAGCGCCTCCGCGTTGGCCCTCTCCAAGTCGCTGTTGTACCAGATCGATGGAGCCAGCTTCGAGGCGTCCATCCGCACGGGGGCGGACGTGAACGCGCTGGCCAGGCTCACGCCGGATTGCCAGGCCGGAATCCGGCGCTTTCTGGATCGATGAAGGGAGACGGCTCGCGGCGATGACGGATTCAGAGACGGGCGTGGAGATGTTTCCATCGGGCCTGGCGCTCGTGCTGGCCGTCGTGTCTCTGGGCGTCGGCCTTCAGCTGGTCGCCGCCGGCAGCCGAAACGCGGTTGGAGGCGGAGTTCTGCTGCTCGTGGCCGCGTTGGCGTTCACGGCCCTCGCGCTGGCCCAGGGAGCTTACGGCCCGGCTTCGGAAGGAGCGCTTGACCTGAGTGCACGCCTGGGTCTCGGGCTGTTGGGTGGTCTGCTCGGATTAATGGCGGTGCGGATAGCAGCGTGGCTCTCCGCTTCATCCGGCGTGCTCGGCCTCCTTGGGCTCCCGATCGGCTCGGGAGAAGGGGTGGTCGTCCTAGGGCTCGGCATCGGGCACGCGCTCTTCGGGGGAATCGCGTTCGGCGTCCTGTATGCCTACGTCCCCGGCGGGTCCTATCTGGCGAGAGGGATCGTGGCAGGCGGCGCGGGAACCGCCTACATGCTGCTCAAGGTGCTCCCGCTCGACCGCCACGCCGGTTGGTTCGGGCTGGACTACGGACCGCTGGCCTTCGTGGCCGTCGCTCTTTTCGGAATCGTTTGGGGCATCGCCTGCTCGGCCACGATCGCTTGGGGCGCCCGCACGGAAGAAGCCCCGATCAGCCGCCACCTGGAATAGCCGACCCGCTCGGGACCCGGCCACACCCCGCATGAGCAGCTCCGAGGAGTCCACCGCCACGGTCGGTTGGTGGCTTCGGCTGCAGATCGGCCTCGCCGTGGGTGGAGGCGCCGTCTGGCTGGTCGGCGCGATCCGGGACAACGACTTCTTCGCGGGACTGGGAGCCGGACTTCTCATCGCGGCTCTCACCCTCCGGTTGGGCCGAAGGGCGGCCGCCCCCGACGATCGGGATCCGATGGAGGACGCTTCGTCGTGACGCGATGCAGCTGGGCCGGGGGGTCGCCGCTGATGATCGAGTACCACGATCTCGAGTGGGGCGTCCCGCTGCGCAACGACAGACGACTATTCGAGCTCATTACCCTGGAGGGCGCGCAGGCCGGCCTCAGCTGGTCGACGATCCTGAACAAGCGCGAGAACTACCGGCGGGCGTTCGGGGGCTTCGAACCGTCCAACGTCGCGGCGTTCGACGACCGGAAGGTCGAGCAGCTTCTGGGCGACGCGGGGATCGTGCGCCACAGAGGCAAGATCGAGTCGACGATCACCAACGCCCGAAAGGTCCTGGAGGTCCAGTCCGAGATCGGGAGCTTCGCGGATTACGTGTGGAGCTTCGTCGGCGGAGAGCCGATCGTGAACGGATGGCGGGAGCTGTCGGAGCTTCCTGCAGAGACCGCCGAATCCCGTGCGATGAGCCGCGATATGAGGCAGCGGGGCTTCCGCTTTGTCGGACCGACCACCTGCTACTCGTTCATGCAGGCGGCCGGTCTGGTAAACGATCACACGGTCGACTGTTTTCGCCACGCGAAGGTAGGGGGCGCTTGACCGACGGCCGGGTGACGCTCCGCGTTCTTGGCAGCGGCGACGCCTTCGCCAGCGGCGGCCGCTTTTTCACTTGCTTCGACGTGCGCCATCCCGGGGGACGCTTTCTGATCGACTGTGGAGCCTCGGCCCTCATCGCGATGAAGCGCTGGGGCGTCCCGCCGAACGAGATCGACGCGATCCTCGTCACGCATTTCCACGGGGATCACTTCGGTGGGATCCCGTTCTTCCTGATCGACACGCAGCTCGTCTCGCGGCGCACCGAGCCGCTCACGATCGCCGGTCCTCCGGGGGTCGAGGGGCGGGTCAAGGCCGCGATGGAAGTCCTGTTTCCAGGCTCCTCTCAGGTCACGCCTCTGTACGATCTGCGTTTCGTCGAGTGGGTGGCCGAAGAACCCGTGCCGGTGGATGCTTGTGTCGTCACGGCTTTCCAAGTGCTTCACGCTCCCGCTTCCCTCCCGCACGCCCTGCGAATCGAGATCGCCGGCAAGGTGATCGCCTACTCCGGGGACACCGAGTGGACGGATGTGCTTCTCCGGACCGCGGAAGGTGCCGATCTGTTCATCTGCGAGGCGTACACCTTCGATCGAACGGTTCCGCTTCACACCGACTACGTCACGCTTCTTGGCAAGCGAGACGAGCTGAGCTGCGACCGGCTGGTCTGCACCCACATGAGCGACGAGATGTTGGCTCGCGCCGGTTCGCTCGAGCTGGAGTGCGCGGAGGACGGCCTGGAGCTCACGGTATGAGCGCCGGTTGCTGGGGAATCTGATGGCCGGTGCGGCAAAGGAAGTTCGGTTCGAGGCGTCGAGGAGCTCCGGGGAGGTGTCGGGCCTGCTGATCGCGCCCCCCGGCTCGCGGGCGCTTCTCGTTCTGGGCCATGGCGCTGGCGCCGGCATGCGCCACCCGTTCATGGAGTGTGTGGCCGGGCTGCTGGCGAACCGGGGGCTGGCTACTCTGCGCTACCAGTTCCCCTACATGGAGCAGGGGAAGCGGCGTCCCAATCCTCAACCGATCCTGTTGGCTACCATCCGGTCGGCCGTTGCCGCCGCCGTGCGTGAGGCTCCGGGCCTACCGCTGTTCGCGGGCGGCAAGTCGATGGGTGGGCGGATGGCCTCCCTCGCGGCGGCGGCCGCTCCGCTGCAGCCGGTCGAAGGACTCGTGTTTCTCGGCTTTCCCCTTCACGCCGTCGGCCGGCCGTCCATCGATCGCGCAGGTCATCTGCCCGATGTCGGCAAGCCGATGCTGTTTCTCCAGGGGACCCGGGATCGCTTGGCCGACCTGGATCTGCTCAGACCGATCTGCGAGGAGCTGGCAGGTAGCACCCTGCACGTGGTCCAGGACGCGGACCACTCGTTCAAGGTCCTGAAGCGCACGGGCCGGACCTGGGACGAGGTGCTGGGCGAGCTGGCCGATGTGATCGAGCGCTGGACTGCGGAGGTGTTGAGGGAGAGTTGAGAGGGTGGCCTGACGCTGGTGCATGCCGCCGGATCTCGAGCCTGCACTCGCTGTCCTTCGCCGGCACTACGGCTTCCGGGAATTCCGCCCGGCTCAAAAGAGAGTCCTCCGCGCCGTCCTGTCGGGTGGGGACGTTCTCGGAGTTCTGCCGACGGGGGGCGGAAAATCAATCTGCTTCCAGGTCCCTGCGCTGCTCGACTCCCGTCTGACGATCGTCGTCTCGCCCCTCATCTCGCTGATGCAAGATCAGGTGAGCGCAGCTTCACGGCGGGGCATTCCGGCTGCCGCGCTCACCAGCGTCACGGTGCCGTCCGAACGGGTGCGCCTCTCCCGCGCCGTTCGCTCGGGGGAGATCAGGCTGCTCTATGTGTCGCCGGAGCGGCTACAGGCGAGGGGCTTTCATGAGCTCCTCGCCGGCCGGAGCGTGGCCCGGCTGGCCGTCGACGAGGCTCACTGCATCAGCGAGTGGGGGCACGACTTCCGTCCCGCCTACCGCCGGATCGCTCCCTTTCGCCGCATCACCGGTGCCCCGCCGTGCCTGGCGCTCACGGCGACGGCTACGCCCGAGACACGGGACGACATCGTCGAGTCGCTGCGGCTGAGGTCGCCGCGCCGGATCGTCAACAGCGTCAACCGGCGGAACCTGAGCTACCGGGTGACGCAGACAAAACGCTTGGATCAGGGAGTCAGGCAGGTCATCGCCGCTGTTCGCGAAGCCGATGGGCCTGCGATTGTCTACGTGACCACCCGGGAACGATCGGTTCGGCTGTGCGAAGTTCTGAAGCGGCGAGGGATCGCGGTCGAGCCCTATCACGCGGGGCTTCCCGCAAAGACTCGATCGGACATCCAGGTGCGCTTTCTGGCCGGCCAGCTGCGAGCCGTGTGCGCGACCAGTGCTTTCGGCATGGGCATCGACCATCCCTCCGTCCGGCTCGTCTGCCACCTGGGTTTGCCCGGATCGCTGGAGGCGTACGTTCAGCAGGCCGGGAGGGCAGGCCGAGATGGTGAGCCGGCGAAGTGTCTGCTGATCGCGGGAAGTACCGACGGCCGTGTTCAGGACAGTCTGATCCGGCAGAGCTGGCCCTCCGGACGGAGCCTACTGCGCGTGTACCAGGCGCTCCCTCCCGGGCCGGTGCCGTTGCGTATGCTGCGCCGCAATCTGAGGCATGTGCCGGAGCCCGAGCTTCGGGCCGCGCTTCGCCTGCTCGAGGAGTTCGGTTGCGTGCGGAGAGGGTCGCGCTCGACCGGCCCGCGTGTGCTTTACATCCGAGGGCCAGGCTCAGAGCGTCGGATCGACATCAGCGTCGTGACGCGCGGTCGGCGCCGAGCGTCTTGGCGGTTCGCTCAAATGAGAAAATACGTAACCGCCTGCCTCTGTCGTCGCGCCACGATCGCCAGGTATTTCGGTGAGAGCGTGCCTCGCTGCACCGGGTGTGATCGTTGCTCTGGAGGGTCCGCCAGCCGCTGAACTTTTGAGCCGGCGAGTTTGCTGGGCCCGGCCCGCCTCGTACATTGGGAGGTTTCGCAGATCCGAATATCGAGGGTCGGGAGGACATAGATGGCCGGGATATCCGGCGATTTGGGCGTTTATCTCGAGGACCATCACGTCATGATGCGTGACATGGTTCGCGAGTTTGCAGAATCGGAGATCGCTCCGGTCGCGGAGCATCACGATGAGACCGAGGAGTTCCCGTGGGAGAACGCCGCCAAGATGGCGGAGCTCGGCCTGTTCGGGATTCCATTCGAGGAGGAGTACGGCGGCGCCGGCATGGATCTGCTCGCCAGCGTGATCGCCGGCGAAGAGCTCGCCAGGATCGATGCCAGCCACTCGATTACGATCGGCGCCCACATATCACTTTGCTGCACGCCAATCCACCGCTGGGGAACGGAGGAGCAGAAGCGCAAATATCTGACGCCGCTGGCTGGCGGCCAGGTGCTGGGCGGCTTGGCGCTCACGGAGCCGAACGCCGGTTCCGATGCCGGTGGGACGCAGACGGTCGCCGAGCGTAAGGGTGACCGGTACGTCCTCAACGGTCAGAAGACATGGATCACGCACGGTGGGGTCGGCGAGGTGTTCGTTCTTGCCGCATCGACGTCGCCCGGAGAGGGAAACCGCGGGATCAGCGCCTTCATCCTCACGAAGGAAACCTGTGATCTCGATGTCGCGAAGGGCCTGGGTTTCGGCCACAGCGACGAGCTCGAGCCGATGGCTGGCTTCGCATCCGGCCAGAAACTCCGCAAGCTGGGCTGGAACGCCTCCGACACTCGTGAGCTCATTCTCGAGGACGTGGAGGTGCCGGCCGAAAACATGTTGGGGGAAGAGAACAAGGGCTTTCCCGTCTTTCTGGACACGCTGGACGGTGGCCGGATCGGGATCGCCGCGCACGCGCTCGGCATCGCCCAGGGGGCGTTCGAGCTGGCCGCCAGATACACGGATGAGCGCGAGCAGTTCGGTAAGAAGATCAATCGTTTCCAGGGCGTGCAGTTCATGCTGGCCGAGATGGCCACGCAGATTCATGCATCGCGCCTCATGACCTATCACGCCGCTCGCCTCCGTATGGAGGGCAAGCCTCACAAGACCGAGGCATCCATGGCCAAGCTGTTCTCTTCGGAGGCGGCCATGGATGTCACGACGAAGGCTGTGCAGCTCCACGGCGGGTACGGCTACTCACGCGAATACGCGGTCGAACGGATGATGAGAGACGCAAAAATCACTGAGATCGGAGAAGGAACGAGCGAGATCCAGAAGATCGTGATCTCGCGAGACATCCTGGAACACTTCCGGACCTAGCGCGCCGAATCGATGCGGCGCGAGATCGTCATCAACGCGGCCGGTCAAGAGACGCGGGTCGCGATCCTCGAGGACGGCCGTCTGGTCGAGCTCATGCACGAGCGTGAGGACGCTCAGCGCATGGTCGGCGATGTATACCTCGGTCGTGTAGACGCCGTCCTTCCCGGCATCCAGGCGGCCTTCGTCGATATCGGCACCGAGAAGTCGGGCTTCCTCCACGCCTCCGACGCTGCCGAGCGCGAAGACGACGACGAGGATAACGGCGGTGGCGGCGGCGGACGGCGATCCGGTCGGTATCCGCCAATCCAGGATCTCGTGTCCCGCGGTCAGGATCTCCTCGTACAGGTTACGAAGGAGCCGATCAGCACCAAGGGTCCGCGCGTCACGACCCAGGTATCCCTGCCAGGACGCTTCCTCGTATACATGCCGGGCAGCGACCATGTCGGAGTGAGCCGGAAGATTGACGATCGCGACGAGCGATCGCGACTGCGGAAGATGGCTCGGGACATGCTGGCCAAGAAGCCGGGCGGTGTGATCGTTCGCACCGTGGGCGAGGAGCTCACCAAGAAGGCCTTCAAGCAGGAGCTCACCTCGCTGCTCACCGCTTGGGAGAAGGTCCAGGAGGCCATGAAGGGGGTCGAAGCACCGGCCCTCGTTCACGAGGAAGCCAAGCTGACGAGCGGGATCATCCGCGACCTGTTCAGCGATCGGATCGACTCGCTCACCGTCGATTCGCGCGAGCTGGCTCGCGAGATCAAATCGTACCTCGGCCAGGTGAGTCCTGAGCTGCTCGATCGGGTGAAGGTCTATGGTGGGGCGACGCCGATATTCGACGAGCTGGGGATCGAGGAGCAGATCCTCCGGGCGTACGGCCGCAAGGTGGAGCTCGCATCCGGTGGGCACATCGTGATTGAGGCCACTGAGGCGCTCGTAGCGATCGATGTGAACACCGGTCGCTACACCGGGAAAAAGGATGCGGAACAGACGATCCTCCGCACCAACCTGGACGCCGCAGCCGAGGTCTCCCGACAGCTCCGCCTTCGGGATATCGGTGGGATCATCGTCGTCGATTTCATCGACATGGACGAGCCGGAGTTTCGCGACCGAGTCCAACAGGCCATGAAGTCCCACGTCGGCAGGGACCGGGCGCGCACCAAGGTGTTCGGGATCTCAGATCTCGGGCTGCTCGAGATGAGCCGCCAGCGCGTGCGGCCGAGCCTGTACCACATGCTGTCCGAGCCCTGTCCGTACTGCGATGGCACGGGCCGCGTCTTCTCACCGGAGACCGTGCTCAGGAGGGTCGAGCAGGCGATCCGGCGTGCGGCGTCGGCCGGCGAGAACCGGAGGCTCACCGTCCGGATCCACCCGGATGTGGCGCTCTATCTGCTGGAGAAGGAACCCGAATTCATCAAGATCATGAAGCGGGAGTGCAAGATCGATCTCGACTTTCGCGACGATCCGCTGATCAAGGCGGATGAGTACCGGCTGCTTGCCGCTCCCTCCGATCAGGACGTCACGAGCCGCTACGCGGTGGCGTAACCTCCCTGTAGCTAGCCAGGGCCATAGGCGGGCAGCGCTCGTCTTCGCTGTCTTCGCATCGGCATCGCCAGCAGGGCGACCGCCACCAGGGCGAGCGCGACCAGGGGCAGCGCGATCGCCAGAACCGTAATGGCGGCCGAGGCCGAAAGCTCGGTCAGGGCGAGGAGCGGGTTGCCGAGGCCGGCGGTCGTCAGCGAGGACGTTCCCCGCGCCACGACCGTGGCCCCCTGCACCGCTCCGGCGACGCTGCCACCTGCGATGGCGGCGAGCCCCCAACGGAGGAACGGCGACATGTCACCAACCAGAGAGGCCGTCATCACCGTACCCGCCACGACGGCCGCGGGCGTGGCGACGGTGTCCAGCGCGTTGTCCAGCCACGGAATGAAGTAGGCTCCGATCTCGAGCACGGTGGCCAGACCGAGGGCGACCGTCACGATCGGGTTGGCCAGCCAGGTGAACCCGGCGGCGAGCTCGAGATGGCCGCTTTGCGCGGCGATGCTCATGCCGAGCAGAGGAACGAACACGCGAAACCCCGCGGCGGCGGATAGGCCGACACCGAGGATCAGGGCTAAAAACATCTCCATCGTTTCATCTCTCTGTCAGTCGGTCGATTGAGCGGTCGGTCCGTCCTGCCTGGCTGGGCCCGCGGGAAGCCACCCTCCTTTTCCATACGGGATTTCCGAGGCGTTGGGTTCGAGCCTTCGGAAGTGCCGAATCTTGCCCGGTCCTGCGACCAGGAGGCCGCGTAACGAGGAGCGGAACGAGCAACGGTTCCCGCTGTAGATGAGTGCGGCTCGCCGCAACGGCTCGGTCACGAGGTGAAGTTGACCGCCGCAGATGGGCCGACTAGCTTTGTGGGCTTTCGTAAATTCGTCAAAGCCAAGAGATCGACTGCATGTATGCCATCATAGAAGCCAGCGGGAAGCAGTTTCGGGCCGAGCCCGAATCGACCCTTCGTCTGCCGCGCCTGAAGGCGGAGCCGGGAGATACCGTCACGTTCGACGTTCTCCTCGCCGAGACGAACGGGCAGATTCAGGTCGGCCAGCCGTCCCTGGACGGCGCGTCCGTCGCCGCGGAAGTCGTCCGGCACGGCAAGGGCGAGAAGATAGTGGTGTTCAAGCGGAAGCGGCGGAAGGGCTACCGAAAGAAGCAGGGTCATCGGCAGGGCTTCACGGAGGTCCGGGTGACCGAGATCACGGTTGGAAAGGCGAAGCCTCGGCCCAAGAAGGAAGAGGTGCCGGCCGCTGAGGAGGCCGTCATCACCGAGGCGGCAGCTGAACCGGATGTGGTGGCAGCGGCCGAGCCGGAGGCCGAGGCGCCGGCCGCTGAGATCGATATCACCGATGCCGCGCGGACGCTCGCCGAGGAAAACGGGCTCGATCTCACCAAGATCGAGGGTTCGGGCGCCGGCGGCCGTATTCTCAAGGGCGATGTACAGAAGGCGATCCGCGCCCAGGCTGACGAGGAGTAGACCAGATGGCTCATAAGAAGGGTGTAGGCTCGAGCCGCAACGGCCGTGACAGCAAGCCGAAATACCTCGGTGTGAAGCGGTATGGCGGTCAGATTGTAAGCGCCGGGAGCATCATCGTCCGGCAGCGCGGCACTCGGATCCATCCGGGGCGGAACGTGGGCCGGGGGCGGGATGACACGCTGTTCGCCCTCGCCGACGGCGTTGTGGAGTTCTCGACCGGCCGGGCCGGGCGAAAGACGGTAAGCGTGCTGGCAGAGGTTTGAGGTAGGCGCGCGATCCCGCGACCGGATTTCGAAAAGAAGGCCCTGCTGGCGGCGGGGCCTTCGTGTTATCAGGCCTTACCGTTTCAGCGCCCGGTTCCGCGGCGATTCATGCGGATCGGGGCGTCCGGGTTCTCTAATCGCCCGTGAACTCAGCCGGTCGCTTCTCCAAGAAGGCGCTCACGCCCTCGTCCATGTCGCTGGTCGAGAAGAGCAGGCTGAACCAGGCCCGCTCGAACTGCAGGCCCTGGTCCATCGGCATGCGGCGGGCCGCCAGGATGCTCTCCTTGGCTGCCTGGAGTGCGATCGGTGACCGAGAGCCGATCACGCGGGCGATCTCCAGCGTGCGCTCTTTCAGCTCGTCTGCCGGGACGACCTCGTCGACCAGGCCGATCCTTCCGGCATCTTCTCCGGAGATCATCTCTCCCGTGTAAATCATCTTCATGGCGCGGCCCTCGCCGACGAGGCGCGGCAGTCGCTGGGTTCCGCCGCCCCCCGGAATCAGCCCGAGGTTGATCTCCGGCTGGCCGATCCGGGCCCGGTCCGAGGCGATCCGGATGTCGCAGGCCATCGATAGCTCGCAGCCCCCGCCCAGGCAGTAGCCGTTAATCATGGCGATGATCGGCTTGGGGAAAGCCTCCATGGCCGAGTAGATGTTGCCCGCCTGCATGGACCGATACTGCTCGGTCGGCCTCGCGTCCTTGAATTCACCGATGTCGGCTCCGGCGATAAACGCCTTCTCGCCTGCCCCCGTCAGCACGACGACTCGGACATCGTCGTCGGTCCGAAACTCCTCGAGAGCCCCGATCAGGGCGCAGCGAACCTCGCCGTTCAGGGCGTTCAGCTTGTCGGGTCGGTTTATGGTGAGGAGGGCCACGCGGCCGTCCAGTTTCTCCTTCAGCAGAACGTCACTCATCTCGATCGCTCCTTATCACTGCCGGCGCTCTGCGAGCGCCGGATTCATTCTCGCCAGACGTAGAAGCCTCGACCGGCCTTCTTCCCGAGGTTTCCTTCCTCCACCATCCGCTCGAGCAGCTCCGGCGGCTGGAAGCGATCTCCCAGCTCGCGGTGCAGGTAGCGGGCGATCTCGAGCCGCACGTCCAGGCCCACCAGGTCCGTGAGTCGCAAGGGACCCATGGGATGCCGATAACCGAGCTCCATCGCCCGATCGATATCCTCTGCCGTGGCCACGCCGGTCTCGACCATTCGAATCGCTTCCAGACCCAGGGCGATACCGAGACGCGAGGATGCGAAGCCCGGTGAGTCGCTCACCACGATCGGCGTCTTGCCGAGCTTCTCCGCGACGTCACGGGCTCGTTCGACAGCGTCGGGACCGGTGCGGTCTCCGCGCACGATCTCGACGAGCTCCATGATGTGGACCGGGTTGAAGAAGTGCATGCCGATGACGCGCTCCGGTCCGGGCACGGCGTCCGCAATGGCGGTGATCGACAAGGAAGAGGTGTTCGTTGCGAGGAGGGTGTCCGGGTCCACGCGTTCCGCTGCGCTCGCTAGAATCTGGCGCTTGAGGTCGATGATCTCCGGAACGGCTTCGACGACGATCTCGGCCCCGCGCATCGCAGCGGGATCGGACGATGCAGTGAGCCGGCCGACGGCCGCGTCGCGTGCTCCGGGCTCTACTTTCCCGAGCTCGACGCCTCTGTCGAGCTGAGCGCGGACCCGGCCCAGCGCCTTCTCCAGCGCTTCTTCGCTCACATCGATCAGGCTGACGTCGTAGCCCGCCAGCGCCGCCACCTGAGCTATCCCATGTCCCATGGTGCCGGCCCCGATTACAGCGAGTGCCGGTCCCGGCGCTCCCTCAGCGTTCATGGTCAGGTCCCCCCGGTTTTCGGATCTGTTGCTCCGGTGGGCGACTCCAGTCGATCGCCTTTCGCCGGACGACTCCAACGGCGTCGAATCCGAGCTCCTCGGCGATCACGTTGGCCAGGACGTTGTCGGCACCGACATACAGCCGGACTTCGAGGAGTTCCCGCTCGCGTGCCCACCGGTACGCGGCCGTCAACAGCTTCTTCAGATTACCCTTCTTGCGGGCGTCGGGCCGGACATAGGGCGTTTGGATCCGGCCGATCCGGTGCGGCTGGAAGTAGGGCAGGTTCCCCTCGGTCCGGCACGTGATCATGCCATCCAAACCGCCATCCTCCCTCGCCACCACGAAAACGGCCGCCGCTTCGTCGCTGATGTCGTTCGCGAACGCGGCTCGCCGACTCACGAACCCGGTACGCGCCACGCGGTTGTAGGCGGGGTTGTGCCGGTGGTCCCGGATGTAATGGATCCACAGAGCAACCAGCTCATCGAGGTCGCTCTCGGTCGCTTCGCGCAGCCCGCCGTCCTCCCTCATCGCGCCTCGTCCGCGGCGGCGGCTGCGGCGGCGAGATCTTTCTCGCCTGAAGCTTCTTCGGCCGAGCGACCGCCGAACCGGGGAGCTCTCTTCTCCAGAAACGCCCGGGTTCCCTCGAGGGCGTCGGCGGTGCGGAAGCATGCCGCCTGTGCCTCGAGTTCGTATTGCAGCATCTCCTCGATGTCGGCTGCCAGGCTCCGTCGAACCGCCTGCTTCGCCAGCCGAACGGCCAGAGCGGGTCGGGCAACAAGGCGTTCCGCCAACTGTCGAACGTCATCCATCAGATCGTCGTGCGGCACGACGCGGTTCAACAGTCCGATCTCCAGGGCCGTCTGCGCATCCACCATTTCCCCGAGGAAAAAGAGCTCGGCGGCGCGCGCCGGTCCCACGAGGCGGGGGACGAAGTAGGCTCCCCCCCAGTCGGGGTGCAGCCCGATATTGCTGAACGTCTGGCCGATCGATGCCCGATCGGAGGCCCATCTGAGATCGCAGGCCAGCGCCAGATTGGCGCCTCCTCCAGCGGCCGGGCCGTTGATCGCAGCGATGACCGGCTTGGGCATCTCGGCGATCGTCAAGACCACTCGCCGCCCCGCCTCGACGAGGCTGCGAAACTCCTCCGACCGGTCGCTTTCGACCATCTCGGACAGGTAGCGGATGTCCGCTCCGGTACAGAAAGCCCGGCCGCGGCCGGTTACGATCACCGCGCGCACGCGATCGTCCCGAGCGAGGCTCTCCAGCCCCTCAGCCAGCTCGTCACGCATGGTGTCGACGAAGGAGTTGAGCTTCTCCGGGCGGTTGAGCGTCAGTGTGCCGACGGCTCCGTCCACGGAGACCAGGATGCGGGCTTCGTCGTTCACGCCGTTATCCTCGCTCATCCGTCCGATGACTCGCGGTGCACCAGGGTGGCGATCCCCTGGCCCACGCCGATGCACATGGTGACGAGGCCGGTCCGGTCGTCCCGTCGATCCAGCTCGTGCACGAGCGTCGTGAACAGCTTGGCACCGGTGCATCCAAGCGGGTGTCCGAGCGCGATCGCGCCTCCGTTCACGTTCACCTTCTCCGGATCGAGCCCAAGCTCCCGAATGCAGGGTAGCGCCTGCGCCGCGAAAGCCTCGTTCAGCTCGACCAGGTCCAGGTCCGCCACGGTGAGCCCCGCCCGCTCCAGAGCTTTCCGGGTTGCCGGTACGGGGCCGATCCCCATCCGCGACGGATCCACGCCCGCGACGGCTGAGGCAACGAGCCGCGCCATCGGCTGGAGGCCGAGCTCGCGCGCAACCTCACGGCTGGTGAGGAGCACCGCGGCAGCGCCGTCGTTGATTCCCGACGCGGAACCGGCCGTGACCGTGCCGCCTTTGCGAAACGCCGGCCGGAGCTTTCCGAGCCCTTCCGAGGTGACCTCGGGCCTCGGGTGCTCATCGCGGTTCACGACGAGTGGGTCGCCTTTTCGCTGTGGCACTTCGACCGGGACGATCTCCGCCGCGAATCGGTCCTCTTCCATCGCTCTCGCCGTCCGTCGCTGACTCTCCAGCGCGAAGGCGTCCTGCTCTTCCCGAGTGACTCCATGCTCGTCGGCCACGACCTCCGCCGTCTCGCCGAGCGATATGGTCCACTCCTCCGGCATCTTCGGGTTGATGAACCGCCAGCCGACGGTCGTATCGGCCGTCGGTGGGGGCACCCGCGAGAATCCGGCAGCGGGCTTGAGCATCACCCACGGAGCCCTGGACATGCTCTCCACGCCGCCGGCGATGAACACATCCCCCTCGCCCGCCCGGATCGCGTGGCCGGCCGAAACGATGGCCTGAAGACCGGACCCACAAAGACGGTTCACGGTTTGTCCGGCCACTTCGATCGGCAGTCCGGCGAGGAGGCCGGCCATACGGGCGACATTCCGGTTGTCTTCTCCTGCCTGGTTCGCTGCGCCCGCGATCACGTCCTCAACCCGGTCCGCTGGAACCCCCGTCCGGTCCACGAGAGCTCGAATCGCGATGGCCAGGAGGTCGTCCGGCCGAACGCCGGACAGGGCACCGCCGTGCCGGCCCACAGGCGTCCGCACGGCGCCGATGACGACGGGGTCGCGATCGTTCACCTGAGGTTTACCCATACCGATTTCGTCTGCGTGTAGAGGTCGAGCGCGTGACGCCCGAGGTCACGGCCGTACCCGCTCTCCTTGTAGCCGCCGAACGGACTCGCCGGGTCGTACAGATTGTACGTATTGATCCAGACGGTGCCGGCCTTGAGACGCGACGCCACGTAGTGCGCCTTCTTCACGTCGCTTGTCCAGACCGCGGCGGCCAGGCCGTAGGGAGAGTCGTTGGCCTGTTCGATCGCGCCGTCCACGTCGTCGAACGTGAGCGTCGCGAGCACCGGCCCGAAGATCTCCTCCCGGGCGATCGTCATCTCGGGCGTCACATCATCGAAGACGGTGGGCTGGACGAAGTAGCCCGGCCGGATGTCGGCCCGTCCTCCCCCGGCCACCACTCGGCCACCCTCTTCGACGCCCTTGTCGATGTAGCCGAGGACGGTCTCCATCTGCTTCTCCGAGACCACCGCGCCGATCCGGGTGTCCTTCTCGAACGGGTCGCCGACCTTCATCTGGTTCGCCCCTTCCGCCACCATCCCGACGAGCTCTGGATGGGCGCTGCTCTCCACGAGCAGCCGGCTGCCGGCCGCGCACACCTCGCCTTTTCCGTAGAAGATCCCGCTCAACGCACCCTTGGCGGCGTACTTCAGGTTGGCGTCGGCGAAGACGATGTTCGGGCTCTTGCCGCCCAACTCGAGCGAGACACGCTTAACCGTCTCGGCGGCCGTCCTGGCGATCCTCTGGCCGACGGATGTCGAGCCGGTGAACGCGATCTTGTCCACTCCGGGGTGAGCAACGAGCGCTTCGCCTGCCGTCGAGCCGTGGCCGGGAACGACATTGAGCACGCCGGGCGGAAAGCCGACCTCCGCGGCCGCGTCGGCGAGAAGGAGCGCGGTGAGCGGCGTCTCGGTGGCGGGCTTCAGGACTACGGTGCAGCCGGCCGCGAGGGCCGGCGCCACTTTCCATGAAGCCAGGTTCAGCGGGAAGTTCCAGGGTACGATCGCGCCGACCACGCCGACCGGCTCGCGCAGCGTGTAGTTGAATTGGAACGGGACCGAGACCGGGATCGTCTCGCCCTCGATCTTGGTCGCCCAGCCGGCATAGTACTCGAAGGTCTGGATCGCCATTGCGACGTCGATTCCGCTCTCGAACAACGGCTTCCCGTTGTTCAGGGTCTCGGCCGTCGCGATCTCCTTCTTCCGCTCCTCCAGGCGCTCGGCGAGCTTGAAGAGCAGGCGGCCGCGCTCCCGAGGGCTGGTCTGCTGCCAGGAGCCCTCGAACGCCTCCCGGGCTGCGCGGACCGCTCGGTCGACGTCGTCGGCATCTCCTTCGGCGACCTCGGTCACCACTTCGGCGCGTGCCGGGTCCACTACCTCGAAGGTTTGGCCGCTTCCGGCGTCCTGCCACTCGCCGCCGATGAACAATCGGCCCGGGGCCAGGATATCCGGCACCGAGCGCGTCAACGTCGCTTCCGCCATGACGATCTCCTTTGAGCTCGGCCACGGATCGAAGAGCCGCGGCCGGAGCGTTTCCTACCGGCATGTCCGGCGGGCCGCCCGCCTCGAAGACGAGCGGTTAACCCGCGGAAAGATGTGGGTTGGGCGAAGCTCAGCGGCCGGCGAACTCCGGCTTACGCTTCTCGACGTAGGCGTCCAGCCCTTCGCGAGCGTCGGCCGACTCGAAGAGCTGCTGCTGCATCTCCCGTTCGATCGCGAGGCCCTCTGAGAAAGGCACCTCGATGCCGCTGCACACCGCGCGCTTGATCCGTCCGACCGCCTTCGACGCTTTCCCCGGCGGCGCGAACTGCCGGGCATACTCCATCGCTTCGGCCATGAAGTCCTCGCCGTCCAGCACCTGGTTGACGATACCGAGGTCGAGCGCTTCTTCGAACTCGAAGGTGCGGCCCGTGGCCATCAGCTCGATCGACTTGGACTTGCCCAGCATGCGGCCGAGTCGCTGCGTGCCGCCCGTGCCCGGGAGCACGCCGAGCGTGACCTCCGGAAGACCGATCTTGCCGCCGCCCTTCTTGGCGACGCGGAGGTCGCAGGCGAGGGCGATCTCGAGCCCTCCGCCCACGGTGTGCCCATTCAGCGCACCGATGACGATCTTCGGCGTCTGCTCGAGACGGTTCAGCGTCTCGTTGGCGTGCAGGCAGAAGTAGTACTTGAAGTACGGGTTTGCCGTCTGAAGCATGCCGATGTTGGCTCCGGCGGAGAAGAACTTCTCGCCGGCGCCGCGGATCAGGATGACGTGAACGGCCTCGTCGAAGCGCGCCTCCAGGATGGCATCATCCATCTGGCGCATCATGTCGTGCGTGTAGGTATTGGCCGGAGGGTCGTCCATCGTGATGATGCCGATCCCGTCCTGCGCTTCGTAGTCGATGAGCTTATCAGCCATTGGACCCTCGTTTCGATTGGAAAAGTGCTCCCGTACGGCCCGGCCAACGGACGCTCGAGCCGTTCCGCCGGGGCGGCCAAACTACCCGATGCGCCCCAGACCGGACAAGCGGGATCTCCACACGCGGCGGCGGTTCGTCAGGATTCTCCGGCCGCTCGGTCTCCTTCGGTTGGCGGTCGCGCGGTCGTCTGACGAGACAGAAAGACTCCCCAGGTGAGTACAGGGAGGACGAACGCAGCCAGAAACACCCAGGTGAGCGATCCATACCCGCGCGCGATCAGATCGATCAGTCCAAACCGCGAAAGGCCCGCGGCGGTTCCCAGGAAGAGAAACGCCACGACCGGCCGGGCTGCCGGCGGCATCGGTCGGCGTCGTTCTTCGAAGGCTCCGGCGATCCGGTCGTTGATCGCGTGGATCATCCCCGCGCCCGTCTCGATGAGGGTGCCGAAGAGGACGATCTGATAGGTCAACCGATAGGCTCGAGAGCCAAGAAGCTCGAGGATCATCTCCACCGGAATGGCGCGTTCGAGTATCGCCGGGTACTGCCCACAAAGTGCGATGAAGAAAAGGAAGCCGGGGAAGATCGCGATCGGGCCGGCCAGGAGCCCGGCGGTCACCGATTCCCTGCGCGACTCTTGGTGCCTGACGACGTACAGAATGAGCGGCACTACCGAGACGTTGTAACCGGCGTAGCTCAGGCCGCCAATGATCCATCCCTCGGTGTTTCGATGGGAGCGGAAGGCGTTCACGATGTCGCCGCCGAACTCCCGAAACGACCAGACGAACAGCACTATGAAGACCAGGTAGAGCACGCCGGACCAGGCGGCGAAGACGCGTTCGATCGTGGAGCTTCCGCGGAACACGAGATACGCGATGGATACGACTACCGTGACGACGCCGAGCCGATAGGGGAGCGAGAAAACCGCCTCGAAGATCTCGCCGGCCGCCGCCGCGATCACTGCGGTGACCAGCAGGGTGATGCTCACCTGCGCGAGGTCGAAGATGATCCAGGCGGGCCCGAGGAGACGGCGAAAGAAGCTCCGGTAGTCGAAGGCGCGGAAAACCCGGGCGAACTCGAAGCTGGCCGCTGCTACGGCGCTCCAAATCACGGTCGACAAGCCGAGCGCCAACAGGCCGCCGAGGGGGCCGCGGGAGAGGAAGAACTCCACGAGCTCCCGTCCCGTCCCGTACCCCCCGGCCACGACGATCGATTGGAACAGGAGGCCGGGCAGCACGAGTTTCCGAAAGACGCTCACCGAGCCTCCATCGTTGACAGCGTTTTCGAGGTTGCGTGAACATGTCTCCCATGGTGGAAGAAAGAAACCGGGCAACCCGGCCGATGCCGACGATCCCGGAGCTGCTCCGCGAGCGCTCGCGGACGGCGCCGGAGAGGGAGCTCCTCCGGTTCGAGGGCGTGAGCCTGACGGTCGGAGACGTCCGGGAGAAGGTGGATCGCTGGGCGCGAGAGCTGGATGCGCTCGGAATCCGGTCCGGGGACCGCGTGGCGCTGATGCTCCCGAACGGGTTGGAGTACCCGTTGGCTTGGCTGGCCGTGGTGAGCGCCGACGCAGTCGTCGTGCCGCTGAACCCGGGGTACGGGGAGTCCGACCTGGCTCACGTGCTCCGCGACTCCGGGGCCCGCCTCGTGCTGGCGGATCCCGCCTACCTGGATCTCCTGAAACGGGTTCTGCTTGCGTGCCCCGAGGTCGACCGGATCTGCGCTCTCGAACCGAACGCGGAGGGCCCGGCGCCCCTTCACTCCGTGTCTGCCGAGATCCCGTCGACGGCTACTCCGCCCGCCGAGGTCGTGACGATCCAGTACACGTCCGGCACGACGGGCTTTCCGAAGGGCTGCCTCCTGACGCACGGCTACTGGATCGAGCTGGCCGAGGCCTCTCGGGAGATCTGTGGGCTCGGGCCCGACGACGTCGCGCTCACCGCGCAGCCCTTCTACTACATGGATGCTGTGTGGAACACGGTCCTCTGCCTGATCGCCGGCATGCCGCTCGTCATCCTGCCGCGCTTTTCGGCGTCCCGGTTCTGGAAGTCGGTGCAGGAGAACGGGGTCACCTTCTTCTACTGCATCGGGACGATGCCGCTCTTTCTCCTCAAACAACCCGAGGCTCCCTCTGTGGAGCGGGCCCACCGGGTGCGGCGCGTTCTCTGTTCGGGCATCCCGGCCGAGCACCACGCTCGGCTGGAAGAGCGATACGGCTGTCCCTGGCGGGAGGTGTACGGGTCAACGGAGCTGGGGTGTGTGCTCTCCGTGCCGTTTTCGGAGACGGCCAGCGTGGGGAGCGGAGTCATGGGCCGTCCCGTGCCGGGGCGGCAAATCAGAGTGGTCGATGAGGCCGGAGACGAAGTGCCGGCCGGAGTTCCCGGGGAGCTGCTGACGCGAGGTGGGGAAACGATGCTCGCGTATCACGGCCTTCCCGAGGAGACCGCGGGGTGGAAGAAAGATGGGTGGGCGCATACCGGGGATCTCGTGATAGCCGATGAGGAGAGCTGCTGCCGGATCGTCGGGAGGCTCAAGGACATGATCCGGCGGGGCGGGGAGAACATCGCGGCGGCCGAGGTGGAGGCGGTACTGTCGGATCATCCGGCCGTGCGGGCCGTGGCATGCGTCGCCGTGCCCGACGAAGAGCGCGGCGAGGAGGTGAAGGCATACGTTCAGCTGCAGTCCGGCGCCTCGGCAGACCCGGTCTCGCCGGAGGAGCTGCTCGCCTACGCCGGGCGCAAGCTGGCCGCATTCAAGGTGCCGCGCTACATCCAGTTCGTGGACGAGTTCCCGCTCACCCCGTCTCAAAGAATCGCGAAGCCGCAGCTCATCGCGGGCCAGCCGGATTTGCGTGCCGGCTCCTACGACGCGTCCATCCGGTCCTGGCTGTGATCACGTCGAGCCGCGACGGATCGGTCGCGGTTATTCAGTTCGACCGGCCCGATGTCCTGAACGCCTTCGTTCCGGAGATGTTCGAGAGTCTTCTCGGGCGGATCGAGGCCGCCGCGATCGATGACGCAGTCCGCACGGTCGTGCTGACCGGCCGGGGCCGGGCTTTCTGTGCCGGGATCGATCTGAAGGAGCTCGGAAGCCGCGTCGTGGAGCAGGGTGCGGAGGGAGAGCGCATGACGATCGAGGTCATCCAGCGGATTACCCGGTCGCTCGTAGAGCTCCCGAAGGTGGTGATCGCCGCCGTGAACGGACCGGCCGTGGGGTTCGGGGCGGAGCTGGCCGTAGCCGCCGACATACGCATCGCTGCGGATGGCGCGACGTTCTCGTTTCCCGAGGTCCAACGAGCACTGTTCGCCACCGGAGGGTCGACTCGTCTGCTCCCCCTGCTTGTCGGCACCGGTCGCGCGACCGAATGGCTACTCTCGGGTAGAAGTATCTCGGCCGAGGAAGCGCTGGCCACCGGTCTCGTGACGGAGCTCGCTGCGGAGGGTGATCTGCTGAAACAAGCGATCGCCATGGCGCACCGGATCGCGGACAACGCGCCGTTCGCCGTCGGTCGACTGAAGCGCCTTCTGCAGGAAGCGCCCGGCGCACCGCTCGAGGAGGTTCTGTCGCGGGAGTTGGATGGCGCGGTGGCCTGTCTCGAGACGGATGATTTCCGCGAGGGAATCCTCTCTTTCCTGGAGAGGCGGCCCGCGCGGTTCACCGGTAAGTGAACGGGAGCTAACTTCGACACATGAGCGAGTCGCGCATTAGCCGAAGAAGCAGGATCGCGATCTTCGCGTCACTCGCCGCGGCGGGGGTCGCCGCCGGCTTCGGTTCGTCGGCCGGTCCGACCGATTGGCCGGGTGGGCCTGCCGGCTCATCCGTATCGCAGGAATCCCCGACGGTGTACCGGATCCAGGTGACCGGCACCATCGAGATGGGGCTGGCTCCATACATCCAGCGCTCACTGAAGGAGGCGGCGGCCGAGGGCGCAGAGGCGGCGATACTGGATCTCGACACCCCGGGCGGCCGGGTGGACTCGGCCTGGGAGATTATCGATGCAGTGCGGGACGCCGAGCTTCCGGTCTACGCCTACGTAAACCGCCGCGCCCTTTCGGCCGGAGCGATGATCGCCCTATCGGCGGACGGGCTGTACATGCGCCCCGGCTCGACGATCGGGGCGGCGACGCCGGTGATGGGAGAGGGCGAGAAAGCCTCGGAGAAGATGGTCAGCGCGATGCGCTCGGAGTTTCGGGCGCTCGCCGAAGAGCGCGGCTTCGATCCGCGGATCGCCGAAGCGATGGTGGACGAGGAGATCGAGGTCGAGGGCGTCGTGTCGGCCGGGAAGCTTCTTACGCTGACGACCGATGAGGCGCTGGAGCTGGGCGTGGCGACCGGGGAGGTGGAGGATTACGAAGCGCTGCTGACCGCCGTCGGCCTCAGTGGGGCCGCCGCGGTGGAGCCCGTCCCCAACTGGGCCGAGCGTATCGTCCGGTTCCTCACGAACCCGATGGTCGCTCCGCGTCTGCTCAGCCTAGGCTTTCTCGGTCTCCTGATCGAGATCCGAACTCCTTCGTTCGGCCTCGCCGGAGGCGTCGGTCTCCTCTGTCTGGCGGCCTTCTTCGGAGCGCGCCTTCTGGTGAATCTGGCCGGAATCGAAGAGCTGCTCCTCCTGGGGGGTGGGATCGTACTATTACTGGTAGAGGCGTTCGTCATTCCGGGCTTCGGCGTGGCGGGTGCCGTGGGGATCCTCTCCGTTCTGGGCGCTGCGTACATGAGCATGCTCGGACGGTTTCCAACGACGGCGGACCTCGTGAACACAGCAGGCATCATCGGACTGTCCATCGTGATCGTAGCCGTGCTCGCGTTCGCCTTGCTGCGCCACCTACCGCACAGCCGCACCCTCTCGGGGATCTTCCTCAAGAGCGAGACGAGCCGCGACACCGGTTACATCTCTGCGCCCGTGAGGGAGGAGCTCGTCGGCAAGATCGGCGTCGCGGTGACCGATCTGAGGCCGTCGGGAACGGCGATCATCGATGATGAGAGGATCGATGTCGTGACCGAGGGTCCTTGGATCGAGGAGGGAGCCAAGGTCATCGTGAGGCAGGCCGAGAGCTACCGGCATGTGGTCCGGGAAGTGCACGAAGGCGAAGACACACCGACAACCGAATAGGGGCACACATGGAAGGCATAGCAGTCGGTACCGCATTGGTGATCGCGATCGGGGCATTCCTCCTTCTCTTCCTCTTCTGGGCGGTGCCGGTGGGCCTGTGGGTCACGGCTTTCGCGTCGGGCGTCCGCGTGAAGCTGGCCAACCTGGTGGGCATGCGGTTCCGGAAGGTCGCTCCCAGGGAGATCATCCTTCCGATGATCAGCGCCACCAAGGCCGGGCTCAAGCTCAGCATCGATGAGCTCGAGGCCCATTTCCTGGCCGGGGGCGACGTGCACCGGGTGGTCAACGCCCTCATCTCGGCGGACAAGGCCAACATCGAGCTTCCGTTCCAGCAAGCCTCCGCGATCGACCTGGCGGGCCGTGATGTGCTGGAGGCCGTGCAGGTCTCGGTGAACCCGAAAGTCGTCCAGACCCCGAAGGTGGCCGCGATGGCCAAGGACGGGATCCAGCTCATCGCCATCGCCCGGGTGACCGTGCGGGCCAACATCAACCGGCTGGCCGGAGGCGCCGGCGAAGAGACGATCCTGGCTCGGGTGGGGGAGGGGATCGTGAGCACGCTCGGCTCGGCTGCGTCCCACGCGGCCGTGCTCGAGAACCCCGACGCGATCTCCAAAACGGTCCTCGCCAAAGGCCTGGACAGCGGGACGGCCTTCGAGATCCTCTCCATCGACATCGCCGATGTGGATGTCGGCAAGAACATCGGGGCGGAGCTGCAGACCGACCAGGCGGAGGCGGACAAGCGGATCGCGCAGGCGAAGGCGGAGGAGCGGCGTGCCATGGCCGTGGCCACCGAACAGGAGAACAGGGCCCGGGTGGAGGAGATGCGTGCCGAGGTGGTGCGGGCGCAGGCAGAGGTGCCCCGAGCGATCGCCGATGCATTCAAGAGCGGCAACCTCGGGATAATGGATTATATGAAGTACCGTAACATCGCCAGTGACACGCAGATGCGTGAGTCCATCGCTGGCGGAGAAGACGGGTCGGAGACGCCGTCCTGAGCCACCGGCGCGCCTTCCTCGGGCAGCTTGCGGCGCTCGCCGGAGTCGCCGGCGTCGGACCTCTCATCGAGGCCGACCGACTGTTCGGTGCGAGCCTGGAGCGGGTCTCGGGTCTTACCGGCTCGGAAGCTGCGGGCGCCGCGGGCCCGGGGGCTGGCGGCGCGGCCAGCAGGCTCGCCGGGAGGCGGGAGTTCCGGGACGAGTACCTGCTTTCTTCGGATGTCGTCTACCTGAACCACGCATCGATCGGGACCATCCTGTCGTCTACCTGAACCACGCATCGATCGGGACCATCCCCAAGGCCGTACAGGGTTCTCACAAGGCCTACCTGGACGTCTGCGAGACGAATCCCTGGCTCCATGTATGGGGCGGTGTATGGGAAGAGCCTCGCGAGGCGGTCCGCGCAAAAGCGGCGTCCTATATCGGGTGCGACTCCGACGAGATCGCCCTCACCCATAACACCACCGAGGGTTTCAACGTCCTGGCTGCCGGCCTGGATCTCGAGCCGGATGACGAGGTGCTGTTCAGCACGCTCAACCATCCGGGAGCCAGCCTCTGCTGGCACCACTATGCCGGGTCGCGGGGCTACCTCGTGCGTCAGTTCGACTTTCCGGTGCTCGAGGCACCCTCGCTCAGCCCGTCAGACCTCGTCGAGCTTCACGTGCGCCAGATCGGGCCGCGCACCCGGGTCCTCGTGCTTCCGCATGTCGACAACATCATCGGCCTCCGGCACCCGCTGCGCGAGCTGGCCGAAGCGGCGCACTCGCGAGGCGTGGAGTTCGTGGCCGTGGACGGGGCGCAAACGGTCGGGATGCTGCCGGTCGATCTCGCAAACGCCGGTATCGATTTCTATGCGGCCAGCCCGCACAAGTGGCTCCAGGCGCCGAAGGGGCTCGGCCTGCTTTACGTGAAGAAG
>JBDHGL010000016.1:47797-62947 GCA_039589875.1 Gemmatimonadota bacterium | reverse complement strand
GGCGAGTACCTCGGCTACGGCACCGCGGCCGCGGGCTCGGATTGGCGGGAATTCCATGTTCGGCGCATCGCCGACGGCGTCGATCTCCCGGATCGGATTCGCTGGGTGAAGTTCTCGGCCCTGAGCTGGACGCGTGACGGCGAGGGCTTCTTCTACTCCCGGTTCCCGGAGGCCAGCGTCGAGGACAGCCTGCTTGCTCCAAACCGGAACCAGATGCTGTACTACCACCGAATCGGCACGCCCCAGTCCGACGACCAGCTGGTGTACGAGAGGCCGGATCAGCCGGAGTGGGGGTTCGGGGCCTCCGTGACCGACGACGGGGGGTACCTGGTCATCCGAGTCTCGCACGGGACGGATCGGCGCGAGCGCATCTACTACCAACGCCTCGGAACGGGAGCCCATTCTCGGCTGGACGGCGAGATCGATCGGCTGCTGGATGACTTCGACGCTTCCTACAACTTCGTCGGCAACGTCGGGTCGGTGTTCTACTTCGTAACCGATCTCGATGCTCCTCGACAGCGCTTGATCGCGATCGACGTCGAGCGTCCCGATCGCGCCTCCTGGATCGAAGTGCTTCCCGAGGGAGACGACGTCCTGCAGAGCGCCTGGCTCATCGCGGGACGGCTCGTCACCCGGTACCTGAAGGACGCCCACAGCCGGATCCGCATCTTCGACCTGGACGGAACGCCGGAGAGAGAGCTGGAGCTCCCAACGTTGGGTAGCGTGGGTGGCGTGAGTGGAAAGCCGGACGGAAACGAGATGTTCTATTCCTTCACGTCCTACCTCTATCCGACCACCGTATTCCGTTACGATTTCCGAACGGGCGAGAGCGGCGTCTTCCGAAGGCCGACGGTTGATTTCGATCCGTCTGAGTACGCGACGGAACAGGTGTTCTACTCATCGAAGGACGGAACGCGCGTGCCGATGTTCATCACGCACAGACGAGGGCTCGAGCTCGACGGTCTGAACCCGACGCTGCTCTACGGATACGGCGGCTTCAACATCTCGCTTACACCGAGCTTCTCGATTTCGAACCTGGTCTGGCTCGAGATGGGAGGTGTCTACGCCGTTGCCAATCTGCGTGGAGGGGGCGAGTACGGTGATGATTGGCACCAGGCCGGCATGAAACAGAACAAGCAAAACGTGTTCGATGATTTCATCGCCGCGGCTGAATACCTGGTCGACCGTGGCTATACATCGAGCGAAAGGCTGGCGATCGCCGGAGGATCGAACGGCGGTCTGCTGGTTGGAGCGGCGATGACGCAGCGTCCGGAGCTGTTCGGCGCGACGCTACCGGCCGTCGGCGTGATGGACATGCTCCGCTACCACAAATTCACGATCGGTTGGGCCTGGGCGTCGGACTACGGATCGTCCGACGATGCGGAAGGGTTCGATTACCTGTACGCCTACTCTCCATACCACAACCTGACACCTGACACCTGCTATCCGCCCACTCTGGTGACGACGGCCGATCACGACGACCGAGTCGTACCGGGTCACTCTTTCAAATTCGCGGCGCGGTTGCAGGAATCGCAGGCGTGCGAGAACCCAGTGTTGATTCGGGTGGAGACAAAGGCGGGACATGGCGCCGGCAAGCCGACGAGCAAACGGATCGCGGAAGCGGCGGACCGCTGGGCGTTCCTCGTGAAGACCTTGGAGATGGCGCCATGACAGGCCGGATCCGGCAATAAGACGGCGGATCTGGCATTGAGCGACGGCCCGATCTACATGCCCCCGCCGTCCCCGACGTAGTAGACGCGCCAAATCCTGCCGCCCTTGTCGTCGGCGATATACAGGGATCCGTCGGGGCCTACCGCGAGACCGGTGGGACGATGCAGGGCGTCTCGAGGACTGACGTTGGGTCCGGCGAATCCGTCTGCGAAGACCTCGTACTCGGATCCGGGGCTGCCGCTCTCGAACGGTAGGAAGACGACGTTGTACCCCTCTTGCGGGAGCGGAGCCCGGTTCCACGATCCGTGGAAGGAGATGAACGCGCCCTCTCTGTACCGGTCCGGGAATTGGTTGCCCTCGTAGAAGAGAATCGCCATGGGCGCCCAGTGCGCCGGGAAGGCGAAGGCGGGCTCCTTCATCCCGGCGCATAGGCCGATGGTCTTTCCGTCTCCGCCGTACTCGGGCGCTAGCACCCGATGGCCGGCCTCGGGATCGTGGTAGCAGAAGGGCCAGCCGAAATCGTCTCCACGCTCGATCCGGACGAGCTCCTCCGAGGGTTTGTTCGCGCTCTGCTCCGCCGTGAAAAGCGCGGGCCAGTTCCGCTGAAGCTGATCGCGCCCGTGCTGCACGCCGTACAGGCCGCCGCCCGGATGGAAGGCAAGAGCGAAGGTGTTGCGGAGGCCGGTGGCGTACCGCTCCCCGTCGGCCTGCGTCTGTCCCGTCCGGGTGACGTCGAAACGCCAGATTCCGCCGTGCCGCTCGAGCTCGGGGCAGGGATCCTGGCCCGGCGATCCGGCCGCGCGGTCCTCGACCTGACACGCGTTGGACGGGGCGCCGATGTTCACGAACAGGTTGCCGGCCTCATCCACTAGAGCCGACTTGGAGCCATGGGGGGGAAACTTCTCGAAGGGCAGGCCTGAGACGATCGTATCGGGAGGTCCCACCGGCAGAAGACTGCCCGGCTCGCGCCGGTAGCGGAGCACGCCATCGTCCGGAGCCAGGTAGAGATAAGTACCGTGAAGGGAGATGCCGGTGGAGATGCTCTCAGAGAAGCGCTCAATGAGGTCCATCCTACCATCTCCGTTCGTGTCGCGCAGCGCCAGCCCGCCGCCCGCCTCTCCGGCACCACGGCTTCGCCTCAGAGCCGCGTAGATGTCGCCGTTCGGGGCGACGGCGATGTGCCGCGCACGACCGATCGAATCAGCGACGACGACCGCGCAAAAGCCTTCCGGGAGCGTCAGCCCGCCGTTGTCGTCGTCGCAGGCTGCTATCTGGGAAACGGCTTTGTTGGTCCATGGCCCGAGTCCGGCCAGGGTCAGGACCGCAAGGCTACAGCCGAGGGAGGCGACATTGAAACGGTGTCTGCGCATGATCTCTCCATGTCCTGGGGTTGGCCGCCCAATATGCGCGCTCTACGTTGCACGCGCATTAGGGGAGCGCACCCGTCAACCGAACAACGAACGAGTCAGATGAGGGTTCTCAAAGCGAGTCTGCCCTGGGTCCTGGTTGCCGCCGTCCAAGGCGGGCTCTTGGCCCAGGTTCCGACGCCCGAGTCGGTGATCGGGTGGGAGCCGGGCGAAGACTACAAGCTGGCCGACTACGGGCAGATCCGATCCTACCTGGAAGCTCTCGATGATGCTTCGGACCGGATTCAGCTGTCCACGATCGGTAGCTCCGCGGAGGGACGTCCACTTCTCCTGGCGGTGATCTCGAGCGAGGCGAACATGCGCGCCCTCGATCGGCACAGAGAGATCTCACGACGGCTGGCCTCGGGGGAGGAGCTGACCGAGGAGGAGGCCCGCTCCCTCGCGAGAGAGGGCAGGGCGGTGGTGTGGGTCGATGCCGGCATCCATGCGACGGAGGTTGCGGGAGCTCAGTTTTCGCCGGTCTTCGCCCACCGCCTGGTGGTCAGCGAGGAGCCGGAGCTGAAGCGGATTAGGGAAGAGGTGATCGTCCTGCTCATGCCGGTCATGAACCCGGACGGGCTCGAGATCGTGACCGATTGGTACAGGCGAAACCTGGGCACACAGTTCGAGACCGTCGGTCTTCCCGTCCTGTATCAGAAGTACGTCGGGCACGACAACAACCGTGACTGGTTCATGATCCAGCAGCCCGAGACGCGGGCGGTGGCCGGGCAGCTTTGGGAGCGCTGGCATCCGCAGATCGTTCTCAATCATCATCAGACCGGCCCGTTCCCGGCCCGGATCTTCATCCCGCCGTTCGCGGACCCGGTCAATCCCCACATCCCGCCGCTCGTTATCACCGGGGTGAATCTGGTCGGAACGGCCATGCAGCAGCAGTTCGCGCGCGAGGGCAAGCCGGGAACGGTCTCTCGAATGCGGTACACCCAATGGTGGAACGGCGGCGTGCGCACGGCTCCCTACTTCCACAACCAGATCGGCATCCTCACGGAGGTGGCTCTGCACCGATATGCAACGCCCAAGTACTACGAGCCCGATTCACTTCCCAAGACTTTCAGGGACGGTACTCCCGCCGACCGACCGAGCGTTTGGTATCCCGATCCGTGGAAGGGAGGGTGGTGGCGGATCGGAGACGCCGTCGACTACTTCGAGACCGCGACGCTGGGCGCCCTGAATGCGGCCGCCAGCATGCGGGAGGACTGGCTGTTCAACGTCCATCGGATGGCTCGAGCCGCCATCGAAAAGGGCGCCGAGCGTCCGTTCGCCTACCTAGTGCCGCTCGACCGCCAGACCGATCCGGCCGAGGCTTTGGAGCTGCTGCGCGTGCTGCAGTTCGGAGGCATCCGCGTACACCAGGCCACCGGAGACTTCGAAGCTGCTGGCGAGACCTATTCGGCTGGCACGTACGTGCTGCTCGCCGCCCAGCCGTATCGGGCTCACCTCCTGGATCTCATGGAGCCTCAGGAATATCCGGACCGCCGTCTGTACCCCGGGGGTCCACCGCGTCTTCCGTATGACCTTACCGGATGGACGCTTCCGCTCCAGATGGGGGTTCACGTAGCCCGTTTGGAGGATCCGGCGACGATCCCGCTCGAGCGAGTCGTGCAGCTTGCACCTCCGCCCGGCAGCGTGATCGGAAGCGGTCCGGCCTACTCTCTGTCGTCCGAGTCGAACGCCGCTCACCTGGCCGTCAACCGGCTGCTGCAGGGCGGTCACGGAGCGGGTCGGCTCGCGCTTGACCAGGCGGCCGGGGATCGGGATTTGCCGGCCGGCACCTTCGTTGTCCGTGCCGATACCGCGGAGCTAGGGAAGCTCGCAAAGGAGACGGGGCTCACGTTCTACGCTCTCGATGATGCCGCTGCCGAGGAAGGGCTGGAGCTGCTTTCGCTGAGGGCCCCACAAGTCGGTGTCTATCGCAGCTGGGTGCCGAGTATGGATGAGGGTTGGGGGCGCTGGGTGCTCGAGCGGTACGGCTTCGATTTCGCCTCTCTGACCGATGCCGATCTGCGCGCTGGGAGCCTGGACGAGCTGGATGCGATCGTCCTGCCGCACCAGACTGCCGAAGACATGATGCATGGACATCCGCCGGGCACGATGCCGGAGGAGTACACGGGCGGCATCGGGCTCGAGGGTGCCCTGAGCCTCAAGCGCTGGGTGGAGGCGGGAGGCACCTTGATCGCGATCGATGGTGCGAGCGATTTCGTTATCGATCAGTTCGGCCTCCCGGTACGAAATGCCGTCCGGGACGTCGCGCCCGAATCGCTCTCGGTGCCTGCCAGCCTCGTTCGGCTCGAGGTGGATCGATCCGACCCCGTCGGATTCGGGCTGCCAGACGAGACGGTGGCTTTCTTCGTGCGCAGCCGGGTGTTCGAGACGATCGAGCCGGCCGGCGGAGAGGACGCCGGAGGACGTGATGACGTACACATCGTCGCGAGGTACGGTGCGTCGGACGTGTTGCTGAGCGGCTGGGAGCTTGGAGCCGATGAGTACCTGGCCGGCCAACCCGCGGTCGTGCGAACGACCCTCGGGCAGGGGCAGATCGTGTTGATCGGCTTCCGTAGTCACTTCCGGGCTCAGCCCAGAGCCACCTTCAAGCTCCTCTTCAACTCGCTGTTCGCCGCAACGGCCGAGCCTTCGTCTCTCGAGAGCGTGGCCGGAGGCGAGTGATGCCGGAGTCCGCCTGGACGCTCGACCAGATCGGCACCTGGGCGCTTCCCCTATCGTTCATCGCGGCCGGGGCGCTCTTTGGGATTCTGATCGAGCGGGTCGTTCTTCGCCGGCTTAGGGAGCACGACCATCAAGGCTTTGCTCGACGACCACCAGGTGATCGTTCCCAACAGCCGGCTGGGCGATTCGATCCTCGTGAACTACAATCTGCCGAGCCGACGCATGTGGACACGAATCGACGTGGGAGTCCACTACGGGAGCGATCTCGGGCAAGTCGAAGATGCCGTGTTGGACGTTGCGCGCGCGGTTGCAACCGATATCCCGGCGGCCTGCGCCGATGAGGAGCCTCTGGTCCGATTCATGGCTTTCGGAGACTCGAGCATCGACCTCAGGGTGTTCATCATGATCGATGAGTTCGGAGAGCAGTGGCGGGTTCGGCACGAGTTCATCAAGCGGCTGCACGAGCGGTTTGCGCAGGAAGGAATCGTGATCCCGTTTCCGATCCGCACGCTGCACGTGCCTGAGCCCCTACCTCTCGGAGAGAGAGCTATCGAAGGAGGGCCCGAGACGTGACCGAGCTCCTCGATACGACGCTGTGGGGCAACACGGCAGCTCGCTGGCTAGCCGCCGCCGGCGTCACTATCGCCGTGTATGTGGCCGTTTCGTTGACCGTGAGGCTTGGCGCGCGCCGACTCGCCGCCGTTGCGGCACGAACCAAGACCCCGGTGGACGATATCGTCGCCGCCGTTCTAGGGAAGACCCGGAGCGGCCTCCTTCTGCTGGTCGCGGCGTACGCGGGCATACGGCTGCTCGCGGTTCCCTCCGCGCTGGAGAGCTTCTTCAGACACGTGGCATTCGTTGCGGCCGCCATCCAGGTCGGGATTTGGGCCTCGGCCGCTTTTGCCGCTGCCGTGGCGGACTATCGGGAGAAGATGATCACCGAGGATCCGGGCAGCGCGACGGGCATGACCGCGATCAGCTTCATGGGACGCCTGGTCATCTGGGTGATCGCCGTTCTTTTGGTGATCGACAACCTGGGCGTAGACGTCACGGCCCTCGTGGCCAGCCTCGGGATCGGTGGTATCGCGATCGCGCTCGCCGTGCAGAGCGTGCTCGGCGACATGTTCGCCTCCCTCTCGATCATCTTCGACAAGCCGTTCATCATCGGTGATTTTCTCGCGGTGGGAGACTCCTTGGGAAAGGTGGAGAACATCGGCCTCAAGACAACGAGGTTACGGAGCCTGACGGGCGAACAGCTCGTTCTCTCCAACAGTGACCTGTTGGGCAGCCGTATCAGGAACTACGGCCGGATGTACGAGCGGCGGGGGACCTTCACCTTGGGAGTTACGTACGACACGCCGCGAGAGAAGCTGGCCAGAATACCAGATATGGTTCGGGAGGTGATCGAACGGCAGGACGGTGCGCGTTTCGATCGGGCTCACTTCAAGGAGTACGGCGCCTACTCGCTGAATATCGAGGCCGTCTATTACGTGCTCAGTCCGGAGTACGGCGTGTTTCTGGACATTCAGCAGCGGATCAACCTGGAGATTCACGATCGGTTCGAGGAAGAGGGAATCGAGTTCGCGTTTCCCACCCAGGTCATCCACATTCAACAGGCCGCCGAGCAGGCCGCCGAGACCGCTGGTTGACCGCTCCAGGATCGGCGTTTATTCTTCCGGGCTCAATTTTTGGGCCGTTTTACGACCCGATCGGGGAATCTTCACGACAGCTTACTGAACCGGGTTAATGGCGGAACTTTCGGCAACCGCGAGTCCGCTGATGCTCCTCTCCGGCACCGCGAACCGCGGGCTGGCGACGAGGATCGCGGAGGAATTGAATCGGCCGCTCTGCGACGTAACGATCAAGCGGTTCGCGGACGGCGAGATCTTCGTTCGAATCAACGAGAACGTGCGCGGGCGGGATGTGTTTCTCATTCAGCCCACGAACCCGCCGGCGGCGAACATCGTCGAGCTGTTGATCCTGATCGATGCCGCAAAACGGGCTTCCGCGGCGCGGGTCACGGCGGTCGTACCGTACTACGGTTACGGCCGGCAGGATCGTAAAGATCAGCCGCGGGTCTCGGTCGCCGCCAAGTTGATGGCGAACCTGATCACGGCGGCCGGGGCGGACAGGCTGCTCAGCATCGACTTTCACGCGCACCAGATCCAGGGGTTCTTCGACATCCCGGTGGATCACCTGTATTCGGCGCCGGTCTTCATGGAGCGCTACAGGGAGCTGGCCGACGACGTCGTCGTCGTGGCCAGCGACGTTGGCGCCGCGAAGATGACTCGGGGGTACGCTCGACGGCTCGGAGCCGACATGGCGGTGATCGACAAGCGGCGTACGGGTCCGAACGTGGCCGAGGTCGTCAATGTGGTGGGAGACGTGGAAGGGAAGCGCTGCCTGATCACGGATGACATGATCGACACGGCAGGTACGATGGTCGGCGCAGTACAGGCGCTTCGAGAGCGTGGCGCGAAGGAGATCTACGTGTTGGCTACGCATGCGCTTTTCTCGGGGCCGGCGATCGAGCGCCTGCGATCGCTCGACATCGATGAGATCACCGTGACGGACACCATTCGGGTGTCCGATGCGGCCCGAGAGGGTCTGGACAACCTGAGGATACTGTCCGTAGCGAGCCTGCTGGCCAGGGCGATCGAGAGCACGCACTACAGTCGGTCGGTGAGCTCGCTGTTCGTATAACTGAATATAGAGGTCGAGATGACGAAGACAGTTAGGCTGAAAGCCGAAAAGAGAGACGTGAGAGGGAAGGGCACGGCCCGACGGCTCCGGCGCGAGGGTCTCGTCCCGGCGGTCATGTACGGTCACGGTTTCGAGTCAGAGAGTCTCCGGGTCGATGAGCACGAGCTGTCCCTGTTGCTCGGCCGGATCAGCGCGGGGAGTACGCTCATCGATCTCGAGGTCGACGGCGGGCAGGCGAGAAAGGTGTTGATCCGCGATGTTCAGAAGCATCCGTGGAGGTCATCGATCCTGCACATTGACTTCTTCCGCATCGATGTTGATCAGGAGATCAAGGTAGCGGTGCCGCTGCAGCTCACAGGTGAGGCGGACGGCGTAAAGAACGAAGGCGGAATCCTCCAGCAGCACCGGTACGAGATCAACATCTCGTGTCTGCCGACGGCGATCCCTGATGGTTTTCAGGTAGACGTTTCGGAGCTCGCGATCGGTGACTTCCTCCACATCTCGGACGTGGATGTAGGAGATGTGACGGTGTTGGACGAGCAGGACACGATCGTCGGCGCGGTCATCCCGCCCACCATCCTCGTGATCGAGGAAGAGGTGGAAGAGGAAGAGCTCGAGGAGGGCGAGGAGCTCGAGCCGGAGCTCGTCGGCGAGGCGGAAGCGTCGGAGGACGGCGAGGAGACGGCCGACGGCAAGGCCGACGGATCCTAGAGCTCGCGGCTATCTGCAAAGCGCTCCTTGAAGACCCTGCTCGCTCTGGGCAACCCCGGAGCCCGCTACCGGGACACGCGGCACAATGTGGGCTGGTGGCTTGCCGATCGACTGTGTGTGGAGTGGTCTCTGCCACCCTTTCTACCCGCTGGAAGATCGGCTGCCACCGAAGGCGAGGTTGGAGGAACGGCGGTCCGCATTCTCAAGCCGCTGACCTTCGTGAACCGTAGCGGGTTGGCCGTCGAAGAGATCGAAGCCGCGGGCGACCTCTCGTTGGAGGACCTCCTGGTTCTCGTGGACGACGTCTCGTTGCGGCCCGGTTCGTTCCGTCTCCGTTCGCGTGGCTCGGCCGGCGGTCACAACGGCCTCGTCTCCCTCGAGGCTGCCCTGGGAACGCCCGAGTATGCGAGGCTGCGAATCGGGGTGGGCCGGCCGCACGATTCCAGGATCGACCTGGCCGAGTGGGTTCTGGCGCCGATGAGCGACGCCGACGAGGAATCGGCTCTGGTCGTCTTCGGCGAGATGGAGCGCGCGGTCGAGTGCTGGCTGAACGAGGGCATCGAGACCGCGATGAACGAGTTCAACCGGTCCGCGATGCCGAGCGCCGCGCTCTGAGATCCGGTCTCTCACGACAAGAAAAGCCGAAAGGAGCATATGAGTGGTTGAATACACCGACTGGGCGCTCGGCCTCGGGCTGATCGGCCTTATCTGCGCGTGGGCACTCTTCGCTTACGTACGACAACAGCCGGTCGGCACGGATACGATGCGCGAGCTGGCCGAGTCGATCTACGCCGGGTCGATGGCCTTTCTGAAGCGGGAGTACTCCGTCCTTATTCCGTTCGTCGTCGTGATTGCGTTGCTCCTGTATTTGGTTATCGGGCCGCGCACGGCGGCTGCCTACGTCTTCGGCGCGGCCAGCTCGATTCTCGCAGGCCTTTTCGGCATGCAGGCCGCGACCCGCGCCAACGTGCGCACGACCGAGGCGGCCCGGACCGAGGGGCGTGGGAAAGCGCTGCGGGTGGCATTCAGCGGTGGTGCGGTGATGGGGCTCGCGGTGGCCAGTCTCGGTCTCGTAGGCATCGGGGCGGTCCTGTTGATCTATCCTCCGGCCGAGAACGGCTTCGGCCCATTCGCGGAGATCATCAGCGGGTTCGCCATGGGCGCCTCTTCGATTGCCCTCTTCGCGCGAGTCGGCGGTGGGATCTTCACGAAGGCGGCGGATGTGGGCGCGGACTTGGTGGGCAAGGTCGAGGCGGGAATCCCGGAGGATGACCCCCGCAACCCGGCTACCATCGCCGACAACGTCGGCGACAACGTCGGCGACGTTGCCGGAATGGGCGCCGATATCTTCGAGTCGTACGTGGGGTCGGTCGTGGCCACGATCGTGATCGGCGCCACGAGCCCATTGATCATCGACGCACATCGGCTCGAGGCCGTTTCGCTCCCTATCCTCCTGGTGATGGTGGGGCTTCTGGCGAGCGTCGTCGGAGTGCTGGCGATGCGTGTCCTCGAGCGTGCCGACCCGGCGTCGGCCCTCCGCAACACGACCTTTATCGCCGCCCTGCTCTTCTGGGCGATGGCGTGGTTCGTGACCACGAACCTGGACGTTTTCGGCGGCTCCGAGGGCACGTTCTGGACGCTCATCGATAGCCGGGCCGGTCCCTTCTGGGCGATGCTCTTCGGGTCACTCGTCGGCATTTTCATTGGCCTTTCGACCGAGTACTACACGGCCGGGAGACCGATTCGGAAGATCGCCGATGCTTCCGAGACAGGCTCGGCGACGAACATCATCCGAGGCCTCGCGGTGGGGATGGAGTCGACGGCGATCCCTCTCCTCCTCATCTGCCTGGCGATCTTCCTGGCTTACGAGTTTTCCGGCCTGTACGGGATCGGCATTGCTGCCGTGGGCATGCTCGCTACCGTGGGGGTGACCATGGCCGTGGACGCATACGGGCCCATCGCCGACAATGCCGGCGGAATCAGCGAGATGGCCGGCCTCGGACCGGAAGTCCGGGCGATCACCGATGAGTTGGATGCCCTGGGCAACACGACGGCCGCCATCGGCAAGGGCTTCGCGATCGGCTCGGCCGCCCTGACGGCGTTGGCTCTTTACTCCGCCTACGCGAACACCGTCGGCTTGCAGGATGTCGGGATCAACATCATCGATCCGCTGGTGGTTATCGGTCTGTTCATCGGTGGGGCCACTCCCTACTTCATCGCGGCTCTCACCATGACCGCGGTGGGTCGTGCGGCCGCAGGGATGGTTGACGAAGTTCGTCGCCAGTTCCGTGAGATCGCTGGATTGATGGAGGGGACGGCCAAGCCGGACTCCGCCCGCTGCGTGGACATTTCCACCCGCGCTGCACTCCGAGAGATGGTCGTTCCGGGTCTGACAGCGATTCTCGTTCCGATTCTCGTCGGCTATTTCCTGGGACCGGAAGCGCTCGGGGGTTTGCTTGCGGGAGCCACGGTGAGCGGTGTTCTGCTGGCCCTATTCATGGCGAACGCTGGCGGCGCTTGGGACAATGCCAAGAAGTTCATCGAGGCGGGAGCGCATGGCGGTAAGGGTTCCGATCCGCACAAGGCTGCCGTCGTGGGAGATACAGTAGGTGATCCCTTCAAGGATACCGCCGGTCCCTCGATGAACATCGTCATCAAGCTCATCAGCGTCGTGGCACTCGTCTTGGCGCCGTGGTTCGCCCGTGTGCATGGATCGCTCGGGAGGGCTCCCGAGCCCGGGGAAGCGCTCGGCTGGTTGATGGACGTGCTCCGCTTTTGGGGGTGATCGCCGGCCACTATCCGGGCGTGAGAGAAAGCTTGAGGAAAGAGGCGATTACGCTTAGCTTTCTGGGCCCCGCACAGAAATAGGGGCCAATAGACAACAGATTCCAGTCCTCCTGCTCCGGTCATCGGCCGGAGCCGATCGAGACCAAAGGAGAAATCGATGCACGAGTACGAGGTCGTCTACATCTTCCGCTCCTCGCAGACTTCCGAGGAGATCGAATCCAAGCTAGAAGTCTTTCATTCCCATTTGACTAGCGATTCAGGTCAGATTTCGGCCGTCGAACATTGGGGAAAACGACAACTCGCCTACCCGATCGCCAAGGAGCGCACCGGCAACTACGTAGTCGCACAGTTTGAAGCGGAGCCGGCTGCCCTTCCCGAGTTCGAGCGGACACTCAAGCTCGACGATGACCTGCTCAGGTACCTGATCGTTCTTTCCGAGGGTGAGCTTCCGGTTCCTCCATCGATGCGGCGGGGGCCGGACGATCGAGACGCGAGACGAGCTTCCAGCGGACCCTCGCGGGTCGAGAGCGCTGGGTCGAGCGAGGAGACGGCGGCCGCGGCGGCTGGAGCGGAGTCGACCGAAGCGGCAGACGCGCCCCCGGTGGAGCCCACGGAGGAAGAGTCGGCCGCAGAGCCCGCGACGGAGGAGCCGGGCGAGGTAGTTGATGAGGCTATCGTGATTGAAGAGGCCATCGCGGTTGACGGAGACGAGGATGAGGACGGGGACGGGGACGGAGCGCCGATCTCCGATGACGAAGAGAGGAGCGTCTAATGGCCAACCTCAGGAAGGTCTGCAAGCTTTGTGAGCGAGGGATCCCACAGGTCGACTACAAGGACGAGCATCTGCTGAGTCGGTTCATCACCGATCGCGGCAAGATACTCCCGAGGCGCGCGACGGGTTCATGCGCACGCCATCAGCGACAGATCGCGACAGCCATTAAGCGAGGACGGTACCTCGCCTTGCTGCCGTATATCCGCGACTATCGCTGAGCAGAGACTTGGGAGCCTCCGGCGGCTGGACCTTGGCGCGGGTTGCCGCGCTATCGTTGGTGGTCGCCCTGCTCGCGCCCGTGAACCCGATGTTGCTCGTCACGGTTCCGCTCGCGGTGATGCTGCTCGCGTTCCAGCCCGGTCGGGTTCTCTCTTTCTTGCTGGCCGTCTTCCTTCTCTGGCTAGCCTTCCTTCCGGTGGAAGGAACGACGCCGTTGTGGTACGGAGAGCGCGCCTGGTCCTTGATCGCGGCCGGCGCGTTCGTGTTGGCTACGCTGGCGTGGCCCAACGCCAGGCTCGCGCTTCGATCGATCGCGGCCGTTGCGCTGGGCTTTGTCGGATTCGCTCTCTATGGCTTGGTGAGGCCCGAGAGCCTGGACCGGCTCGACTGGTGGATGGCTTCGGAGCTGAGATGGACGGCACGCGTCGTAGCCGGCTGGATGTCGGCGGCGGAGCCGGACACCCTCGTCGGCACCTTGGCCGCTTCTGTCGAGGACATGGTGGAGCTGCAGATCGTGCTCTATCCGTCCCTCCTCGCCCTCGCTACGATCGCGGCCCTGGGCATCGCGTGGTTCATCACGGTGCGGCTCGCCGGTTCCGAGGGTGCCGTCGGCCCCCTCCGCGAGTTCCGATTTAACGATCAACTGATCTGGGTGATGATCGGCGGCCTCGTGCTGTTTCTGCTTCCAGTCGGTCAGTTGGCGGGCCGAGTCGGACAGAACGCCCTCGCGTTCATGGGCGGTCTTTACGTCCTGCGCGGGGCCGCGATACTGGTCTGGATCATGCCGGCTGTCGCGATCTCGGCTTGGTGGGTCTTGCTCTGGGCGATGTTGGCGCTGCTCTTCTATCCGCTCGTGCTGGGCTTGGCCCTCGTTCTGGGGGTGAGCGACACGTGGCTGGATTTGAGGGCGCGGCTCAGTGGATCGGAAGGTACGCATGGTAGTACGTAAACACCGGACAGAGTGGTGATGCGATGACACGAGTAATACTCAGAACGGATGTGGACGACCTCGGGCGGGCCGGGGATCTCGTAGAGGTCAAGCCGGGTTTTGCCCGCAACTATCTGATCCCACAGGGCTTCGCGTACGCGGCCTCCGAGGGCAATGTGCGTCGGCTCCAAGAAGAGCAGCGACAGGCTGTCGTCAGCGAGGAGCGTCAGACGGAGAGAGCGGAAGACCTGGCCACTGCGATCGAAGGCGTATCGGTGTCGTTCAACGTCCGGGCCGGTGAAGAGGGCAAGCTGTTCGGATCGGTTACGAACGTCGACATTGCCGACGAGCTGGCCAAAGAGGGGGTGACGATCGATCGGCGCGACATCCTACTGGACGAGCCGATAAAAGAGCTGGGCGTCTTTCGCGTACCCATTCGCGTTCATGGGGACGTGCGACCGGAGCTCACGGTCTGGGTGGTCGCCGAGGAGTGAGCGATCGAGCGCCAGAGGCTTCCAATACGGCTTCCTCGCCCTTGGTGGACCGTTTGGCGACCCTCGTGGGCTCGGAGGACGCGATACCCACGGAACTCTCATGGCTGGCTGAAGCCGTGTTGGAGCGCAACGCCCGGGAGCCCATGGTGCTGGACCTTCGAGAGGTTTCGGACGCGACGGACTTCTTCGTCATCGCCTCGGGCGATTCCGACGTGCACACGCGGGCCATCGCCGAGAGCGTGCTCGACAAAACGCGCCAAGCAGGTGTTCGCCCGGCCGGGGTAGAGGGTAGCACTACGGGGCGGTGGATCCTGATCGACTTCATCAACGTCGTGCTCCACATCTTCCTGCCGAAGATGCGAGACTTCTACCAGCTGGAGCGCCTTTGGGGAGACGCACCACAAGTCTCTCTGGACGGACTGTGACCCGCCGCGCAGCGGCGGACCGAGTTTCGAGCGCCCTCGCGCTTGCGGCTCTCACGGCGTCGGTGTCGGCCGTGGCTTGCGGCGGATCGGACGAAGAAGCCGCGGCGCGCCCGATCCTAGCCTCGGAGAGCCTCGTAGTCGGCGATTGGCTCAGAGAAGCGGGCCTCCTCGTACTTCCGCGCGAAGGAGGCCGGCCCGAGTTGCGAACCGCTGCGGACCCGTCGTTCGTCGCCTGGCGTGGCAGCAGTCGTCTTCCCCGGTTGGAGTCTGCTCTGGTGGTCGACGAGCGCTCGGTACTCTTCCGCGCGCCGGGTGGGGTGGCACACAGATTCGATCCCACCGAAGACATTAT
>JBDHGL010000016.1:0-47748 GCA_039589875.1 Gemmatimonadota bacterium | reverse complement strand
TACGCGTCGGGCGGTCGCGTCGCCCTCTGGTCGGAAGAGGTAATTCTGGTGATCGGAGAGGGCGATAGCCGGGCATACACGGCGCAGGCTCCGGTGGCCTGGGCCGCCGCCGTGCCGGATGCGGGTGTCGTCGCCCTCCTCGAGACGGACGGGGGGATGGTGCTCACGGCTCTCGACGAGAGCTCTGAGGTGCTGGGTCAGGTCGACATGGAGGCGCGGCCACCCGGGCTTACGACGGCATGGGGGCGGAGCGCGCTGTTGCTTATATCCGGCGGTCGACAGCTCGTGTCGGTTCGGCTTCCGGAGCTCGACGTCGAGCGTCGATTCGATTTTCGCCGGCCGGTGACGGCCATTTCCCTGTCGGCATCCTCGCACGAGGTGTACGTGGCGCTCTCCGGCCGGATAGAAGCGGTCGACCGAGTGACGGGGGAAGGGCGGAAGCTGGCGGACGTCGATCAGGAGATTACCGAGCTTCGGGCCGGAATCTACGGTCAGCAGCTCCTGGCGTTCGGCGGAGACGCCGTTTTTCGGATCTCGCTGACCGGCGACCGCCCGGTCCGGCTGGACATCGATTGGCGGAGCGATCTTCCGGTAGGCCTACCCAACGGCCAGATACTCGGAAGCCGGGGCGACAGCCTGTACCTGGTCCAGCCGACGGGCCGCTCGGGCGACACCAGCCCGCAGACGCCCGTTGAAGGCCCTGCCGATGCGATTTGGTTGCCGATTCGTTGGAGTCCGGTGGCGCAACGTGACGAATCACCTGCGGAAACTGCGTCCCGCGTGGCGACGGCGACGGGCGAAGAGCCGGAGAGATCGGGACCCGACTCTGTGCCGGCAGCGGAGTCCCGGCCGGGAGAAGCAGAGGACGAGAATGCGGAGATCCTGGAGGACCCCGTCTCACCGAGCGACTCGATCGGCGTGGCGTTCGGTGCTCCGGCGGCAGGCTACTACACCGTCGCAATGGCCTCTCCGGAGGCGGATGGAGTGGTCGAGCTCGTCTCCGCTCTCGCTCGAAGCGGCTACCCGACGGCCATTCAGAGACGCCGCGATGATGGAGGGCAGTTGTGGTATCGGGCGCTCCTGGGGCCGTATCCGGCCCGAGAACGAGCCGAAGCGGCCGCGCGTCAGCTACGGCGGGAGCGAGGTCTCGATGCCTGGGTGACGGAGGTGACGGCCGGAACCGAAGGGGAATTCTAGCCCAAACCACGTTAGTTTGAACCCGTGTCTTCCGAGCGAGATGGTGGGTTGACCGCGGCCTCGCAGCTTCCGGCCGATGCCCGGATCATCGCCCTTGTGGTCGATGACTACGCAGAGCTGACTCGTTCCGTCCTGGACACCGCGACGGAAATCGGTGAGCAGAGAGGGCGGACGCTCCTCGTCGGGCTCTCCGACGCCGGTCGAGCTCTCGATGAGAGGCTTCGAACGGAGCAGGCCGCCGGACTGGCCGAGGTCCTCGCCGGCGAAGCAAAGCTCACGGACGTTGCGCACCGGGCCTCCGATCGAGGCTTCCTCTACCTGCCCGTCGGCAAGACAACCGACCTCCCGGCGCCATCGCGCCTCCGTCCCCTCCTCCAGCGAGTGCGAGCGGCGGACGGCACTCTGCTGCTCGTAGTTCCTCCGGGTCGAGCCGGCTTACCGCTCGCCTGGTTCGATGCCGAGATCCAACTGGGAAGCGAGGAGGCCGTCGGCGACGGTGAAGCCGCGCCGTCCGGTTCGGATTTGGCCGATCGTTGGCGACGCCATCGCTTGAAGCAACATCTGCCTCGTGGCCGAACGGCGATCGCCGCCGGCGCCCTGATCGCGTTGCTCGGTGGCTGGTGGATACTCGCCCATCTGGTCACGGCTTGGTCGCCCGATGCTACTTCCGGGGCGCTGGATGCCCAGATCGTGGACGAGCGAGACGTGGATCAGCCGGCGGCAGGAGTCCCCGTCGAGGCGGATCCGCCGTCCGAAGCCGTCGAAGTTCCGGAGCCGCAGCTGCAGCCGGATCCGGTCGCCGATGCAGAGGCGGCACCGGAGCTCCGCTATTCCGTCCTCATCGCGAGCTACGGAAGGCTGTCGGATGCCACACGTCATCTGGAATCCGCGGCGGATCCGTCGATTCTCCTGTTCATCGCACCCACGCAGGTGCGCGGCAGGTTGTACTACCGCCTGTTCGGCGGCGCTCTCTCTTCTCGGGCATCCGCCGCAGCGCTCATGGAGCGGCTGGTCGAGAGCGGCGTGAAGGACGGAGCCAGCGACTGGGATGTTCGCCCGGCTGCGCTCGGCTTTCGCCTATCGGCTCATAGCGATGCCGAATCGGCTCGAACGGAGCAGCGTGAACTGGCGGCGAAGGGTGTTCTGGCGTACCTCATTCCGTTGGTGGCGGAGCCGGATACGGTCTATCAGGTTTACGCCGGAGCGTACGAGCGGCCGGCCGCAACGACTGTCATGCGCACGCTCCTGGCCGATGCTGGTCTGGACGCCGAGCTGATACCCAGGCGAGGAGAACCACGTTGAAGATCAAGTCCCTCACCCTTCACGGCTTCAAATCGTTCGCCGACCGGACGAAGCTCGATTTTCACGAGGGTATCACGGCGATCGTCGGTCCCAACGGCTGCGGCAAATCGAATATCTCGGACTCGATTCGCTGGGTTCTGGGGGAGCAGCGTCCGACCGTGATTCGTGGCAGCCGCATGGACGAAGCGATCTTCGGCGGGACGGAACAGCGCCGCCCGATTCACCGGGCCGAGGTCTCCCTGCTCCTTTCAAACGAAGATGGCAAGCTCGCGGTCCCGTACTCGGAAGTCGAGATCGGACGGACCGTGTACCGGGGAGGCGAGAGCGCGTATACGCTCAACGGTGCCACCTGCCGTCTTCGCGACATACTGGACTTGTGCCGAGATACCGGGCTCGGTGCGAACGCCTACTCGATCATCGAGGCCAGGATGATCGACGCAATCCTGAGCGACCGCGCGGAAGAGCGCCGGGCCCTCTTCGAGGAGGCGGCGGAGATCGGCCGCTACAAAGACCGCCGGCGGACAGCTCTTCGCCGCTTGGAGGCCGCTACCGGGGATCTCCAGCGACTCGAGGACCTGATCGGAGAGGTGAAGTCGAAGGTGCGCTCTCTGGCTCGCCAACGTGGCCGCGCCGACCGACACGTCGAGTATCGCGAGAGGCTTCTGTGTCTCGAAGTCTCGGTCTCGGGCGCGCGCCTCAGTGATATTGAAGAGCGCATCGGACAGGCGACCACGAAGCTCGAGAGCCTGCGGAAAGATGCTCCGGGAGAGGAGGCGCAGCTTCAGAAGCAGGAGGCTCGGCTCGAGAACCTCCGACTTCGAGTCGCCGAGGAGGGCAGGCAGCGAAGCGGCTTGGCGGATCGTCTCGCAGCGGTGCGTGAGCGACTGAACCGCCTGGAGTCGGAGGGTCTCGTCGAAGCCGAGAGATCTGGCACCAATCAGACCCGACTGGAGGCGATCGATGGCGAGCTGGCCGAGTTGGCCGGACGTGGCGCCTCAGTGGCTTCGGAGCTCGAGAGGCTGGCACAGGCGAGAGACGCCTTTACCGCGAGCTTGGAGGAATCCCGAGAGCGAGAGTCGGCCCTGAAGCAGTCGGCCGAGCAGCTCGAGACGGAGCGCGAGAGTGAGGCGGCCTCGGTCGAAGACGTGCTAACCCGATACGGCGACCTCGTTAGGCGGATCGGCGCACTCTCGTCGGAGCGGGCCGCCGCCGAGGGACGGAACGAGGAAAGACAGAACGAGCTGGAAAGGCGCCGAGCGCTCTTGGACTCGCTGGAGGAGCGAGGCCGCGAAGCTCAGCGTCAGATGGACGAGGCGGAGGATGAGGTGGCGAAGGCCAAGGAGCTGCGCCGCGCGCTCGGATCCGATCATGAAGAGGCGCGCGACCAATTGGCGGCGGCACGTGAGGAATGGCGGCAGCTGAGGGATAGTCTCAGCGAGTCACAGGGAGACCTGTCGGCGAATCGCGCGCGTCTATCGAGTCTCAGAGCCGTTCTGGCCGGTGGGGGTGGACGCCCTGCCGTGGTATCGCGCCTCCTCGAGGACAAGGGCGCCCCGGACGGTGTCATCGGTCCACTCGTCGACTATCTGGCTGTTCCGGCCGATCTCGCCGGCGCCGTCGAAGCTCATCTGGGTGTCTACCTGCACGGCGTCCTGGTCAGAGACTGGGCCGCGGTCGAGGCCGTGCGCGGCTGGTTGAGGAACGGTGAGGATCAGGAGGGACTCGTGCTCCTGCCGGTCGATCCTGGATCCTTGATCGAGGGATCGTCGGGCGGGGATGATCTGCTTGCCAAGATCGAAGTGAAGAAGCCCGCTGAGTCGTGGGCTGCCGCGCTGCTCGGCAGCCTCGAAGTAGCGGCAAGCTTCACACCGAGCGACCACGCGTGGGTTCTCGAGGATGGGAGCGGCCAGGATCGATACGGTGCGGTGCGCCTCGGGAAGCCCTCCGGTGGCGGATCCCTGGCGCTGCGCGGCCAGGTGGAGAAGCTCGGGCAGGAGGTCGAGCGCGCGGCCGCTGCGGTGGCGGAAGCGGAGTCTGAGCTGCAGGCAGCCGCCGACCTGCTGGCGGGCCGTGAGACGCAGGTGGAGATGATCTTGGCGGAGTTCGACAAGGTCGGCCGCAGCCTCCAGGAAGCTGAGAGCCGGAGGGACGCCGCCGTCGCTCGCCAGGAGAGCTCGCAAGAAGAGTCCGAGGCTGTCGCTGCGAGGATCGATGAGCTGAGCGCGTCGGTAGAGGGATTTGCTCAAAGGCAGGAAGAACGAGAACAGGAGCTTGTAGGCCTCGGGGAGGAGGAGGCGGCTTCCGAAGCGGACGTGGCCGAGGCGCGTAAGCGAGTGCGGCGCGCAGGTGCGGAATGGGAGACGGCTCGCGCAACGCTTCATGCCGAGCAGCTGGATCTGGCTCGCCTGGAGTCCGATGCGGCGGCCAACGCCGAACGGTGCTCGCAGGCGGAGCTTCGGCAAGAGGAAATCCAGGGCCAGAGAGCTCGTCTCGAGGGTGAGCGAGAGGAGAGAAGGGGGTTGGCGGAATCCCTCACGCAGCGCGCCGCTGAAAGGGAGGCCGACATGATCTCTCTCCTCGAGGAACGCTCGGAAGCGGAGGAGGCTCTTTCACAGGCAGACGAGGAGCTCAGCCGGCTTCGCGAGGCCGCCGATGCCGAAGAAGCCGACGTGCGAGAGGCACGTCGGTCCGAACGCGAGCACTCCGAGTTGCGACACGCTCTGGAGCTGGAGTTGGCAGAGCAACGAGCCCGTAGGTCCAGCATTCGAGAGCGCCTGGAGGCGGAGTGGGATGAGGATTACGAGGGGCTCGCCGGGAAGGTCGAACCCCTCCAGGAAGGTGCCCTGGACGAGTGGGCCGCGGAGCTGGAGGAGCTGCGGGGCCGTATACGGAAGCTCGGGCCGGTGAATCCGCTTGCCGCCCAGGAGTACGAGGAAGAGAAGGAGCGCCTTGGCTTTCTCGAGGAGCAGAGAGACGACCTGACGAAAGCCAGGGATGATCTTCAGAGCTCGATCCGCAGGATCAACCGCGCCGCTGCGGAGGCATTTCTCGAGACGTTCGACGAGATTCGCGATAACTTCAAGCGCACCTTCGCCACGCTGTTCGAAGGAGGTGCGTGCGACCTGTGGCTCGACCCGGAGGACCCACTGGACTCGCCGATCGAGATCTCTGCCAGTCCGGGCGGGAAGCGTACCCAACGAATCCACCTTCTCTCCGGCGGCGAACGGGCGCTGACGGCCCTCTCCCTTCTGTTCGCCATCTATCTGGCCAAGCCGAGTCCGTTCTGCGTTATGGACGAGGTCGACGCTCCACTCGATGAAGCGAACATCGGCCGGTTCGTACGAATGCTGGAGGAGTTCAAGGCAGATACGCAATTCGTCGTCATCACCCACAATCCGCGCACCATCGAAGCGGCCGATTGGATCTACGGTGTGACGATGCAGGAGCCGGGAGTTTCATCGATTGTCGGCGTCGAGTTCCGCGACCTTCCCAGCGGCCAGGTCGCCTGAGCTGCCTGGCGTTGCGGAGCCGGTGGTGCGCCTCGTCGCGGTCGGGACGGGTACCGTCGTTCCCGAGGCGGATCGCGGAGGCACGTGCTTCTACCTGGAAGCGCTCGATTCGCGAGTTCTATTGGACTGTGGGCCCGGAGCGGTCCAGAGCCTAGCTCGGCTCGAGCTTCCTTGGCAGCGGATCACCGATCTCGTTTTCACGCACTTTCATGCTGATCATATAGGTGCTCTGCCAGGTCTCCTGTTCGCCCTGAAGCACGGGATCCTGCCCACCCGAGATGAGCCGCTCTCGGTTTGGGGCCCGCCAGGAACGCGGCAGCTCTTCTCTAGGCTTGCGGCTGCACTGGGAGAGTTCGTGTTGGATCCAGGCTTTCCCGTCGGTATCCGGGAGCTTGCCTCCGGAGCGCAGGCCTGCACGAACGGAGGCGTCGAGATCGCGGTTTGCCACACGCCGCACACTACCGAGAGCCATGCAGTTCGGCTGGATGCGGGGGATGTCTCTTTGGCCTATACCGGCGACACGGGTCTCCCCGAGGGGGAGGCGATCCGGCTCGGAGAGTTCCTCGGTGGCACGGATCTACTGATTGCCGAGTGCTCTCTGACGGATGATACCGTCGGTGACAACCATCTGTCGCCGCGGCGACTCGCTCGGCTGGCAACCGAAGCGAGCCCGCATCTTCTGTGGATCACCCACATCTATCCCCACGTTCGAACGCGCGAGGATGTCCGGAGTCTTCTGGGGGCGGCCGGGTACGCCGGCCGAGCTCATGTCGTCGCTGACGGCGACACCTGGATCCAGGGCGCTTGATCCCTGCATGACCCATCGCGGGAGGTTTGTGCTCCAGGGCGTTTGGCATGAACTTGTGTGGCCCGGGCCGGAGAAGCGTGCCCGGTAACGAGATGGAGCTCGGATCGATGTTGATCGTGATGAAGCATGAGGCTAGCGACGACCAGGTCGCCGCTGTCATGCGAGCCATACAAGACATGGGCTACGGTGCCGAACCGATTCCCGGCCGGAGGCGCACCGCGGTCGCCCTCCTCGGCAACGATGGCCGGGTCGATCCCGGCCGGCTGGATTGCCTTCCGGGCGTGTTCCGGGTGATCCAGATCTCGCCGCCATACCAGCGGGCCAGCCGGGACTGGCGCCCGGACGACACGGTGATCGAGCTGGCAACCGGCGTGCGGATCGGAGCTCGCGACGTCGTGCTCATCGCCGGACCGTGTGCCGTCGAGTCAGAAGACCAGATTCTGGAGACGGCACGACTGGTTAGGGCCGCCGGGGCCAACATTCTTCGCGGAGGCGCCTTCAAGCCCAGAACTTCACCGTACTCGTTCCAGGGACTGGGCATCGAAGGCCTTCGCCTTCTGGCGCGCGCCGGCGAGGACACGGGCTTGGCCGTGGTGACGGAGGTTCTCGATCCCGAAAGTGTGAGCGTCGTTGCCGAGCATGCCGACGTTCTGCAAATCGGCGCGCGGAACATGCACAACTACGCTCTCCTGCGTGCTGCCGGTGGTGCGGGGCGACCCGTTTTGTTGAAGCGGGGCATGGGCGCCTCCGTTGAAGAGCTTCTCCTCGCGGCCGAATACGTCCTGCTCGAGGGAGAGTCACGCGTGATCTTGTGCGAGCGCGGAATACGGTCGTTCGACCCTCACGCGCGGAACCTGCTTGACCTGACGGCCATCCCCACGATCAAGGAGCTGTCCCACCTTCCCGTGATCGCGGATCCGAGTCATGCAACGGGAAGTCGAGGCAAGGTGCCCGCGATGGCCCGAGCCGCTATCGCCGCCGGCGCGGACGGGCTGATGTTAGAGGTCCATCCGAGCCCGGCCGATGCGATATCCGATGGAGCGCAATCGCTCTCGCCGACGGAGTTCGAGACGCTGGTCGGCGAGCTCCGGCTGATCGCCCGCGCTATCGGTCGAGACCTGGTGGAGCCCGTCATCGCGGCCGCGGTAGCCGGCGCCTAGTCCTTTCTCTTGAGGCGGACGGAGCGTCGCGCAGCCGACGCCCGTCGGATTGCCACGACCGGCGAAGAGCTCGCGGTGGCCCACCTTACTTCGCACGGCTTCGAGATTCTCGATCGGAACTGGCGGGCTGGCCACGCTGAACTCGATATCGTCGCCATCGAAGGAGATGTCGTTGCCTTCGTCGAGGTGAAGACGAGGCGCGGCGGTCCGCAGGACCCACTCGAGGCGATCTCGCGGGAGAAAAGGCGTCTGATGCGGCGCGCCGCAGCGACCTGGATATCCCGCCATCCCGGGGTGGGTCGGGAGTTTCGCTTCGATGCAATCGGCGTGCGCCTGCCACCGGGAGGCGAGCCGGCGGTGAATCACGTCCGGCAGGCATTCTACGGCGAAGACGATTGGGATGCCTGCAGTTGATCCCTCCGTACGGCACGCCTAGGTTCCGTGCGCCCCAGGCCCGTGGGGCGCGAGCGCGTGAATCCCGTCAGGGCCGCGAAGGCAGCAGCGGTAAGCGCGGGAGCGTCGCCACGGACCGCCTGGGGTTTCTTTTGATCGGCTCGCCTCCGTCGTCTTTCGACCCGTCCACCTCGACCATAGCTTGGAGTGGATGCACCACACCGCTCTTGCCAGGAAGCACCGGCCGCGTCAATTCGCCGAGCTCATAGGCCAGCAGCACGTTAGCGCCACCCTGCGTTCCGCCGTGGAGGGCGGGCGTGCGGCTCACGCGTATCTGTTTTGCGGACCGCGCGGTGTCGGAAAGACGACTGCCGCTCGGCTTCTCGCGATGGCGCTCAACTGCGAGACGACCGACGACGGCGAGCCGTGCGGAACCTGCCCCTCGTGCGAAAGGATCTGGGCAGGCCAGGCCTCTCTCGATGTGGTCGAAATCGATGCGGCCTCGCACCGAGGCGTCGACGATGCGCGAGATCTTCGCGAACGTGCCATGTACGCCCCCTCCGGCGAACACCGCTTCAAGGTGTATATCGTCGACGAAGCCCATATGCTCACACGCGAGGCCTGGAACGCGCTGCTGAAGATCCTCGAGGAGCCGCCGCCGCGCGTCATCTTCGCTTTCGCCACCACAGAGCCACACAAGATCCGAAATACCGCCGCGCCCGTTCTCTCTCGATGCCAGCGGTTCGATTTTGGCCGGGTCTCCGTGGCGGAGATCGTGGGTCGTCTCCGAGAAGTGACCGCGCGCGAGGGCGTCGACGCGGAAGAGGCTGCCCTTCTGTCCATCGCGCGACGCGCTGAGGGAGGAGTGAGAGATGCCCTCTCGCTCCTCGATCAGGTTCTTTCGCTCGGAGGGGCCGTCGATGTCTCGGAGGTGCAGCGCATGTTGGGCCTGGTAGATGAGCAGCGCTATCTGGAGTTCATGGAGATCGTGCAGCAGCGGGACCGCGCTGCCGTATTCCCGTTCGTACGCCAGCTTCTGGACGACGGTCACGACTCCTCGGAGTTCGTGCGCGGCCTGGCAGAGACGCTTCGGACGCTGCTCATCCTGCGCGCCGATCCGGACAGCAAAGCGCTCGAGATCTTGCCTGACAGCCGCGAAAGGTTTGCCGCGTCAGCCGCCCGCTTCGAGGAAGTCGATCTCTTGCGACTACTCTTCGCCGTCACCGAATTCGAGACGCGCGGCGGGCTCGGAAGAAGCGGTCACGAGCGCGTGCAGCTCGAAGTCCTGCTACTTCGTGTCGTTACGATGGACTCCGCCGTGGAGCTCGAGCAGCTGCTCCGCGGGGCGGAGTCGGCCGGGACGGCGCCCAACCGAGGGTCCGGGACGGCGCCCCGCCGAGGCTCCGAGACGGCACCCGGCCGAGGCCCCGAAGGGGTAGCCAATCGTCCCGAGCAATCGACTCGCTCCCCGTCCGAGTCGCGATCGGAGCAGGTGGGGCGATCGGCGACCGAGACGGAAACCGCCGGCTCCAAGGAGGGTTCACCGAAGAGGCGCGCTACTTCCTCCGACGACCTGCGCGACGAATGGAGGCAGGCGCTCGAGGGCAGCGGCGAGCTCGGTGGGCAGGCGTTGGCGCTCCGTGGCGTTCGGCCGCTGAGAATGGACGGGCACGAGCTAGTGTTGGCGGTTCCGCCCGGGCTGGGCGACGACCTCGAGGTTTTCCTCGCTGATGTCAAACAGTCGGGAGCTCTCCAGGTAGGACTGGCCAAACGTCTCGGACATGATCCGGAATCGTTCTCGATTCGCCTAGAAGAGAGCGGCCGGACTGGCCGGTTGACGGCAGATTCCACCCGGGAGCAGCGGGTGGAGGAGATGATCTCTCTGGACCCCGCGCTTCGCGAGGCGGTAGAAAAGTTGGATCTAACCTTGAAGGAGTGACGTGGTGGACAGCCTCGGTAACCTGCAACAACTATTTCAGCTCGGGCAGCAAATGCAATCCCGGCTGGCTGATTTGAACGATCGCTTGGAGAAAGAGTCGATTACCGCCACGAGCGGTGGCGGGATGGTCGAGATCACGGCGGATGGCCGTGGCAACGTGCAACGGCTCCGGCTCGATCCGACGGTGGTGGATCCAGCGGACGTCGAGATGCTGGAAGACCTGATCCTGGCCGCCGTTTCGGAAGTGCAGAGGCGTGCCAAGGAGCGGATGGAAAAAGAGATGAAGGACGCCACCGGCGGGCTTCCCCTGGGCAACCTCGGCGGCTTGTTCGGCAGCTGATCCGGTTGCTGAGCTCGGCAGGCCTGCAAGAAGGCTAGGCGACGATGCCGGCCATCGAGGACCTGATCTCGGAGTTCGGTCGTCTGCCCGGCATAGGGCGCAAGACCGCGCAACGCCTCACGTATCACCTGCTCAAGGGCTCGCCGCTCGAGGCCCGAAGACTGGCGAGCGCGTTGGTTCGTGTGGCAGAGCAGGTGCGGACGTGTGGTCGATGCGGAAATCTGAGCGACCAAGATCCGTGCCAGTATTGCACCGATATGCGACGCAGCGCCGACGAAGTGTGTGTCGTCGAGGAGGCGTCGGATATTGCGGCGATAGAGAAATCCGGGAACTACCGCGGGCTGTACCATGTGCTGGGCGGTAGGCTCTCTCCCCTTGACGGCATCGGGCCAGAACAACTGAACCTGTCCGCTCTCTTGGAGCGTTTGCGGGATGGGGTTCGGGAGGTCATCGTGGCAACGAATCCGAGCGTGGAGGGAGAGGCGACGGCGACCTATTTGCATCGGATCATTTCGCCGCTTGAAGGTGTCCGGGTGACGCGATTGGCCCGTGGCTTGCCCGTGGGAGGAGATCTGGAATACGCCGACGGCGTTACGATAGCGGAAGCGTTCGCGGGACGGAGGGATATGTGACGTGCTGGTGGTGAAGACCGAACGGGTGCCATGGCGTGGCCTGAGGATCACGGGGTTGGTGCTTTTGGGTGCCGCATCGGCGGCGCTGCTTGCGGCGGCCTTGGCACGAGATCAGATGGTGCGGCACAGACGCGATCTGTTCAGCGATCATCCGCTGCGACGTCTGGCGGCGCTGGGTTACCTGCGCTCGCACCCGAACGTGGACAATGTGCTTCTGCTCCGCGACTACCTCTCCTGGGAACAGCGGCCGATGCTCCGCAAGAGGGCAGCGGTCGTCCTGGACGGAATGGAGCGGCAGCTGACCGCGTCCCGGGCGGCCGAGGGCGGCTAGCCGAAGAGACATCGAGAGGAAACGGCCTTTGGCCACTGGGCTTTGAAGCCACCTAATCTGCCAAACACGATCACGTCCCTCCGCGTGCTGCTCACGCCGGTGGTGGCGATTCTCCTGCTCCGCCCGACCCTGAATTCGCGCATCTTGGCTTTTCTGGTCTTCTTGTTGGCAGGTCTGTCCGATCTGTGGGACGGGCAGCTGGCCCGTCGGCGCGACCAGATCACGGATTTCGGCAAGATCGTCGATCCGATGGCGGACAAGCTCCTGGTCCTTGCCACGCTTCTGCCGCTCTACTGGATCGGTTTGACCCGGCCGGAGCTTCTTCCAATTCCCGTTTATAGTGGACTCCCGCTGTGGGCGCTGGTCATTCTCCTCGGTAGGGAGATTCTGATCACGACGCTGCGATTCATCGCGGCTCGCCAGGGAAGCGTCGTTCCAGCCAGCCCGGTAGGTAAGCGTAAGGCGCTTGCGCAAAACATCTTTGTGGGCTCGGCCATTCTCCTTGTAGCTCTCCAGACCGGCGCGACAACCCGAGGCTGGGCGGGGGCATTCTGGAACGGCTTCCAGTCGGTGCACGAGTGGTTTACGATGGCCAGCTTATCGGTGGCCCTGGCACTGACGATCTACTCTCTGGTCACCTACCTGTCGGCGTTCAGCCGAATATTCGCCGGCCAGGAGGCATGAGCCTTCGCGCCTCGTTCCGAGCGACCTGATTGAGCTCACCGTCCGGTCGTCGTCGGCTCGTGCGACTCGCCGGCGTGACGGTCCTGGAGGCTCAGGCCGAGCTGGAGCGAATTGGACCGGATCTTCCCACAGTGGACCTCCGGCCCAATGGATATCTCCTTGATGTCGTCCTGTACCTCTCCGCGGCTGGTAATGACGATATGCTTCGCGTCGTTTGCGACGCCTTCGGTCCACGTGTGTACGCGGTCGAGGCGAAAACCCTTCCGGCCGTGCTCCTCGCCGACCTTACGAGCCGGCGAATGACTCTTTCCGTGGCGGAGAGCTGCACCGGTGGGTGGATCGGGGTGGCTCTCACGTCCCCGCCCGGTGCGTCCGAGGTTTTTTGGGGTGGTATCGTAGCGTACGATGATGCGGCCAAGCGACGACTTCTGGGCGTGCAGGAAGCCACGTTGGCACGCCATGGTGCCGTTTCGGAGGACGTAGCGATCGAGATGGCCCGCGGCGTGCGCGCGATGTCGGGAACGACGTGGGCGGTTTCGGTTACAGGTATCGCCGGCCCATCCGGCGGGACGCAGGAAAAGCCGGTCGGTTCGGTGTGGATCGCGACGACAGGGCCGCGGGAGAGAGCGCACCCGTTCAGTTTTCCGGGAGACCGGCGTAGCGTCCGGCGGAGGTCGACTCAGGCCGCGTTGGACTTGCTCCGGCTTGCGGTGCGGTCGGAAGGGGACTGAACGAACCGCGCGGGATTGCCGCGGCGTCAGAGAAACCAAGAACTCGGTGTCTGGCAAGCATCCAAAGGATCGAGTGCGAGAATGAGGAAGAAGCAGAAGATCGAAGACCCTGCCGGTGATTCCGAGCCCGGGAACGGCTTTTCAGAGGACGCTGACTCGGTTCCCGCGGTCGACAACGGAGCAGCCGAAATGCCTGAGGAGATTGTCGTCGCGGACGAGCGAGCCTCGGAGGAGGACGGTTTGGTTCGCGAGTTGGAGGAGCTCCAGGATCGGCATCTTCGTCTCGCTGCCGAGTTCGAGAACTACCGGAAGCGCACCCGTCGTGAGCTGGGCGAAGCGAGAAAGCGCGCACAGGCCGATCTCATGGCGCGTGTTCTCGATATCCTGGACGATCTCACTCGGGTCGCACAGCTGCCTGGAGAGACGCCCGTGGAGTCGGTCGTGGAAGGCGTGCGGCTCGTCGAAGCGAAAATGAAGAAGGAGCTCGGCGACGCCGGATTACGGCGCATAGAGGCGGCCGGCGCACGATTCGATCCCAACCTGCACGAAGCGCTCGCCACTCGGCCAACGGAGGATCCACAAGACGAGGACACGATCTCGGATGTTCTTCGCGAAGGCTACACCTTCGATGACCTACTCGTGCGGCCTTCCCGGGTGGCGGTGAAGAAGTTCACGCCAGCGGGGGATGCCGAACCGGCTCAGGCGCGAGAGCCAGACGAGATCTGATGGCTACCCGCACCAAGGACTACTACGACGTCCTCGGCGTGGACGAGAAAGTCAGCCAGGATGAGCTTAAAAAGGCCTACCGCAAGCTTGCCAAGCGGTATCATCCTGACGCAAATCCGGACAACCCCCAGGCGGCCGAGAAGTTCAAGGACATATCGGAAGCGTATCGTGTTCTGTCGGACGAGGAGCAACGCAAGAAGTACGATCAGATGCGCCGCTTCGGCGGTCTCGGCGGTCTCGGTTTCGGCGGAGCCGGTGCCCCACGCGGTACAAGGCAGCCGGGCGGGTTTCGCTTCGAGGATCTGGCAGATTCGGGCGGACTCAGCGATCTGTTCGGCTCGATCTTCGATTTCGGCCGACGTGCAACCAAGCGACCGAAGCGCGAGAGCCGTGGACAGAATGTCGAGTATCTGGTTGAGATCCCGTTCCGGATGGCGGCTCGTGGAGGAAGGGTCAACGTAAGCGTCCCGATCCTGGAGACGTGTGCCTCGTGCGATGGTGATGGCGTTGCGCCGGACGGACAGCTGCGAGAGTGCGCGGAGTGCCGCGGGACCGGGCGCGTGACGTTCGGACAAGGAACGTTTTCGGTTCAGCGTCCGTGTCCGAACTGTTTCGCTCGTGGCAAGATCCCCGATCCTCCGTGCCCGAGCTGCGATGGTCGGGGTGAGGTGCGTTCGAAGCGCAAGATCGCGGTGAGCGTGCCTGCCGGAGTGGAGACCGGAACCAAGGTCCGGCTCGCCGGACAGGGAGAACGGGGTCCGGCGGAAGGGAAGCCGGGCGACCTGATCATTCAATTCCGTGTGAAGGACGACCCGTTCTTCCAGCGAGACGGCCTCAATGTGGTCTGCGAGGTTCCGATCAATATCGCACAGGCGATGCTGGGCTCGCGGGTCCGCGTCCGCACCCTGGACAAGAAGAAGGTCATACTGAAGATCCCGGCGGGCACGCAAAACGGAGCGACGTTCCGGATTCGTGGCCAGGGGATCGAAAAGGGAGGCGCACAGGGAGACCAGCTGGTGCGAGTGCAAGTCGAGGCGCCGGCCGACCTCTCCGAGCGCGGCCGGAAAGCGGCCGAGGACCTGGCGGTCGCGGAGGGTCTTCGCTACTGAGGCTCTTTACTCAGCAGGTCATCCTCTAGCAGATCACTCCGCCACCCACCACGACGTCATCCCTGTACAAAACGGCGCTTTGTCCTGGTGTCACCGCGCTCTGGGGTACTCGAAGCTCGACCGCAAAGCGCTCGGCGGCGATCGAAACGACCGTGCCATCGATGATCGGCGCGCCATGCCGGATCCGCACGCCCACGGCGTCGCCGGGCACCGGGGTCGGCGCCAACCAGTTCGCCTTGCAGGCATCCACCCGCGTTCGCGCCAGAGAGGAAGCGGGGCCGATGATGACGGCACTGTCCGCCGGGCGAATCTCCAGCACGTACATCGGAGAGGAATAGCCGCCTGGTAGCCGCCGGCGCTGCCCCACCGTGTACCGCGCGTATCCTTCGTGCTCCCCGACCGTCTCTCCATCCTCGTGGAGGATCGGCCCGGGCGTCAGCGCGGGATGCTTTTCTCCCAGGTACCGGCGGAGCACACCGGCGTAATCGTTGTCCGGCACGAAACAGATCTCGTAGGACTCCGCCTTGTCGGCAGTCGATAGTCCCAAAGCATGTGCCCTGCGGCGCACCGCCGGCTTTTCCAGGTCGCCGATGGGCAGCAGCAGCCGATCCAGGACTTGGCGCGGGATGCCCCACAGAAAGTACGTCTGATCCTTCCTATCATCTTCCGCCCGACAGAGCCGCGTCTCGTTGTCCTCTCGCCGTACCCGCGCGTAGTGCCCCGTGGCGACGTACTCGCAACCGAGCAGGTCCGCCCGGCGCACGAGATCGCCGAACTTCGTGAAGCTGTTGCAGCGAACGCACGGGATAGGGGTTCTCCCGGCGGCGTATTCGGATACGAAGTCGTCGATCACATCCCGAGTGAAGCTCTCCTCCACGTCGAAAACGGTATGCACGATTCCGAGCCGGCCAGCCACCGATTTCGCATCTGAGATGCCCTCGAGACCACAGCACGATCTGCTAGGGCCCTCTACCGCATCGTAGCAAAACGTCTTCAGGGTGACGCCCACGACCTGGTACCCCGCTTCGTGCAGCAGCGCTGCGGTAACGCTCGAGTCCACGCCGCCCGACATCGCGACGAGCACCGCGGAGGCCTCTGGTCGACCCAGACCGGCTCCGTTCTGCGGCAGCGTTGAAGCGTTCAGCGGGATCGTCATCGCGAGATTAAGCCCGGGCTGCCATGCTGGAGATCGCCCGAATCATCGACCGCCCGGCTCGCTCGACGGCCTGAGCCGACGTTCCCGGTCCGAAGCTGAACCGCACCGTCGCGTATTCATCGATTCCGCCAACGCCCATCGCCTCCAGCACGTGCGATCCCTTCGTGGATCCGCTGCTACAGGCGGAACCGCCTGACACTGCGATGCCCTCGAGATCCATTCTCAGGAGAAGCGCTGCGGCGTCGCACCCTGGCACGCCGACGCTGAGCAGGTGCGGCAGGCGCTCGGGCGCATCCTCGGCATGTACCACGAGCTGCGGGATGGCTTCCTTCAGACTGCGCTCCAACCCGAGACGCATATCGAGCCAACGCGGGGTCTCGGAGTCTCGCGCCTCGACGGCGAGGCGAGCTGCACGAGCAAAGCCGACGGCCGCAAGTGGGTTCTGCGTGCCCGGCCAGAGGGCCTTCTCCTGGCTGCCGCCGAAGGTGAGCGGTTCGAGACGAACTCCATCCCTGCAGTAGAGCAGGCCGATTCCGACCGGTCCGCCCAGCTTGTGCGCCGTTGCGGTAAGCATGTCCGCCGGCAGCCTGTCGACCGAAACTTCTATTTTCCCGAAGGCTTGTACCGCATCCGTATGAAGCAGCGCCCCGCGATCGTGCGCCAACCGGGCGATCTCAGCCATCGGCTGCACCGCGCCGACTTCGTTGTTGGCCCACATGACCGAGACCAGCGTGGGCCGCTGCTCGGCGTCTGCCAGGGCCTCCTCGAGCGAATCGAGAAGCACGGTACCCGATTCGTCCACGGGAGCCATTCGCACGTCGGCGCCCTCCTTCTCGGCGCGCTCGGCAGCCTGTAGGCAGGCCTTGTGCTCGATGGTCGAGAGGATCACCAGGGGCCGACGGTCCACGTTCGCCCGGGAAAAGCCCAGCACGGCGACGTTGTCGGCTTGGGTGCCCCCTCCTGTGAAGTAGATCTCGCGCGGCTCGCAGCCGAGCAGCGCCGAGAGTTCCGCCCGTGAGGCTTCGAGGCGCTCGTGAGCTCGTCGGCCGAAGGCGTGCACGCTGGCCGGGTTAAAGCCGCACGACAGAGCTTCCTCCATCGCGGCCCACACCTCGGACCGCAGCGGCGAGGTTGCTGCGTGGTCCAGATACACTGGTTGGGCCGGCGAGCTTGCGTTCTTCATGCGCTACGATATCCTGCCTGCCGTCCCGAGTTCCTGTCCGGTGCCAGGATTGGAGCGATCGTTGGAGTGCCAGTGACGGCTTTACCAGCTCTGTTCGGCATTCTAGCTTAAACTCCTTCGAGGTGCTCGACGCGCAGTCACTGCTTACCCGTCAGGACTATGACCGGTTTTCACGCTCCCTCTTCCGCTCTCCCGCCTCGTGCGGCCCGGGTCTTCAGGGCAACCGTTCACGGACTCGCGTTCGCCGACCGAACTCGGCACTTGAACCGCGTCCGCTCGGGCGAGCCGTTGGTACTCGTTCCCGATCCGCCCGGTTCGCTGGCCGAGCAGGTTTGGGTGCATCTGCGAGGCGGCGACGCGGTCGGACACCTTCCCGACGAGATCTGCAGCTGGCTCGGACCCTGGATGCGCCGTGGCGGAAGCGCGAGGGTGCGGATGCTCCGGGTGGGCGACGACACGGTGCCTAGTTGGAAGCGGCTTCTGGTCGAGGTGACCTGCGGCTGACCTTGGACGACCGACTATAACGATCTGACGGGCAGCTCGACGATATCGTCCACCCGGACGGTCTCTTCCGTAAAGAACGGCTCTCCATACGGCGATCGGATGAGCGATCCGTAATGCCGGGCCTGCGTCTCGACCAACTCGTACAGAGGCTGACCGGTAGGGAAGATCTCGCCGGCCGCATCGGCGCCGTCGAATTGGGACGCATAGCAGCGGACCGCCTCCATCTTCCGCTGGAAGTGCGTCTCCTCCAGCCGGACCACGAAGGTCGGTTTGAGGGGGTCCTCTCGATAACTCAGGGAGTAGAGGACCTTCCGGGGCTTGTGTGCCGCACCGCCCGTCGGAGCGAAACGGGAGAGTCCGGCCAGGAAGCATGCGTCACGACCGAGCTCGGCAGCCAGGCGATGATCGGGGTGCCGTCCACGGTAGAACGGGAGGATGACGACGGTGGGTCGTAGCTCGCGGATCATCGTGGCGAGCTGCTCTCGATTCTCTTGGTTGTTGAACACTCCAGCGTCGGGGATACCGGCGTTCAGGCGCACCGTGAGCCCGAGGATCTCTGCCGCGCTGGCCGCTTCCGCCGTCCGGAGCTCTACTGAGCCACGGGTGCCCATCTCGCCCTCGGTCAGATCGATGACGCCCGTCCGATAGCCTTGCTCCACGCACCGAACGAGCGTACCGCCGCAGGTGAGCTCGACGTCATCACGGTGGGCGGCGATCGCCAGCACGTCGAGTTTTACCGGTTGGTTCATAGCGAGAAACCGGAGAAGGAGTGAAGCTCGGTGCCCGGCCGACGACTCTCGTCGCGAGCCAGCGCCCTATTCGTAACGAAGCGCCTCGACCGGATCCAGCCGGGCCCCGCGTGACGCGGGAAAGAGCCCGAAGCCGATCCCGGTGAGAGCGGAAGCCGCCAGGGCTACGACGATGGCCCATAGCGGCGCCTCCGCCGGAATGGGACTCCAGCGGTTCAATCCGTAGACGATGGCACCGCCCAGGAACAGACCGAAGAAGCCCCCGATCAGAGTGAGTGTAGAGGCTTCGACGAGGAACTGCCACAGGATGTCGCGCCGTCTGGCACCCATCGACTTCCGAAGGCCGATCTCACGTGTCCGCTCGGTCACCGAGATCATCATGATGCCGATAACACCCACACCCCCGACCATCAGGCCAACGCTCGAGAGCGCGACCATCACGGTGAAGAGGACGCCCGTGAGCTGATTCCACAGATCCAGAACCTCATCCTGCGTGATGAGCGAAAAGTTGGATTCCTGGCCGGGCGAGAGCCCCCGGATCTCCCGCATGCGTGCCTCTACGGCGTCGAGTGCCTCTTCGAGCGTGACGCCGGGGTTCGGCCGGACCGCGAATCCGATCAGCCGGTCCCAGATGTCCAGGTCCTTGTAGGCCGTGGAAAAGGGTATGAACACGTAGTGGGTCGCGAAGCCAGCGAAGAGGTTGGCAGGCGGGCGGTAGACGCCGACGATTCGGAACGGCGCGTCGCTGGCCCCCGTAACTCTGTCTCCGGGACTCGAGATCACGAAGTCCTGGCCCACCGGATCGCGACCCTCGAACAGGTCGAGCGCCGCGGCGGAGTCGATCACGGCGACGTTGCGGGCGCGGCTGTTCTCGGTCGAGGTGAACCAACGCCCGTCCACCAGGTCGCCGTTGTCGAACTCGAGATAGGAGTCGGTGACCGCCACGAGGGCGATCTCGGCTCGTTCCGTTCCGCGCCGGGCCTCGAAGCCCGACTGGGAGAGGTCCGCGTACTCCCAGACGTCCTGAATTTCGGGAAGGCGGGCGAGCTCACGCGCCATCTCGGGCTCCAGAGGCGGATTCGTCATGAAGTCCGACTCTTCCTCCTCGTACCCCGTGTTGATGTCGACGCCGAACGATGCGTGGACGACGTAGAACGTCGTGACTCCGCGAGAGGAGATGGCCTCCGTGAAGCTGCCGTTCACGCCCTGGATCACGGCAGCGATCACCATCACTACGAGCACGCCGATCCCGACGCCGAGGATGGTCAGCCCGCTTCGCACCTTGTTCGCGCGAAGCGCCGAGAGGGCGATCCTGAACCCTTCGTCCAAAGCGGTCAGCCAGTTCACGCGCTGCCTCCCTCGGGTCGCACGGCGCCCGGCCTACTCATAGCGCAGCGCATCGATCGGATTGAGCCGCGAGGCTCGCCGGGCCGGATAGATGCCCGATGAGAGTCCGACTAGCAGACCGAGTCCGATGGCCGTGAACAGGGCCCAGGGAGGAATCGAGGCGGGAAGCGGACTGAACTGCTCGACCAGCTTGCCCAGCCCCAGTCCTAGAAGAATCCCGATCCCTGATCCGAGCAAGGAGACAAACGAGGACTCGGCGAGAAACTGCATCATGATGTCACGCTGCCGGGCTCCCATCGCCTTCCGAACGCCGATCTCCCGCGTTCGTTGGGTAACGGAGACCAGCATGATATTCATGATTACGATTCCGCCAACCACGAGCGACACCGAGACCAGGCCCGGCACGGCCGCCAGCAGGATGTTGTTGATCGTCTCCCAGGCGCTCAGCAGCTGAGTCGACGTCTGAAAGTAGAAGTTGTTCTCTTCCCCGGGCCGCAAGCCGCGAACCATCCGAAGGGCTTCCTCGGCTGAGGCCATCGCTTCCCGCAGCTCGGCCTCGGTGTTCGCCTTGACCGAGATCTCGAGGACACGATCCCGCTTCGAGCTCAGGGTCTGGTTGTAGGTCTCGTACGGCATGAGGATCGCCGCGTCCCAGGCGTTGCCGAGCAGGCCTCCCTTCCGCTCGAAGACGCCGACCACCTCGTACCGGTGAGCCTCCAGCCGGATACGCTTCCCGATCGCGGAGCCGGTGGGGAAGAGCTTGTCGGCGATCTCCGGTCCGATGACGGCCACCTTCAGCCCGCGCTGCTGGTCGAGCGGCGTCAATCCGCGCCCCCGCTCGATCTTCCACCCCTGAATATCCTGGTACTCCTCCGAGCCCCCGATCACCCGGATGTTGCGACGGCGGCGCTGGCCGTACCAAACCTCGCTCATGCGGCGCGCATCCCGGTACGCAAAGTACCTGGACTCCGGCACCGCTCGTCTGACCGCTTCGACGTCGTCGAGATCCGGATACGGGTTCCGGTTCAGCCTGCGAGTCTCCTCCGCCGACCGGTTTCCGGTCCCGACCGTCGGCCGGCGGACCACCGAGAAGGTGTTCACCCCGAACAGGGAGCCGGCAAAGTCTTCCTGCACGTACCGGTTCATCCCTTCCACGACCGTGATCACAGCGATGAGGAAGGTGATCCCGATCACCACGCCGGCCAGCGAGAAGAGGGACTTGAGCTTGTGTGCCCAGATCTGGGTGAGTGCCACGCGTAGCGCCTCGGTGAGGCTCATGCCGACGCTTCGACTCTGCCTAGGGCTCGCTGACGACCGGCGGGGCGGCGGAGGCGAACGGTGCCGAGGTGAGCTTGGCGTCGCTCGACGCGATCATGCCATCCACCATAGTGATGATTCGCTCGGCAAACTCGGCGATGTCGTGCTCGTGGGTCACCATGATGATGGTCTGGCCGTGCCTGTGCAGCTCGACGAAGAGCGTCATGATGTCGGCGGAAGTGGAGGAATCCAGGTTCCCCGTCGGCTCGTCCGCGAGAAGGATCGACGGTTCGTTGACCAGGGCGCGGGCGATCGCCACTCGTTGGCGCTGCCCTCCCGAGAGCTCGTTCGGCTGGTGGCCCATTCGGTCGGCCAGCCCGACGCGCTCGAGCGCGCTGGCCGCCCGCTGTCGTCGAATGGCCGACTTCACTCCGGCGTAGATCAGGGGGAGCTCCACGTTGTGCAGCGCCGAGGCGCGGGGCAGCAGGTTGAACGTCTGAAAGACGAATCCGATCTCCCGGTTCCTGATGCGGGCCAGCTCATCGTCCTCCAGGTCCTGCACCGGGCTCCCGTTCAGGATGTATTCTCCTGCCGTGGGTGTGTCGAGACAGCCGATGAGGTTCATCAGGGTCGATTTTCCCGAGCCGGACGGGCCCATCACGGCGATGAACTCGTTGCGCCCTATCTCCAGATCGACTCCACGGAGAGCGTAGACGATCTCGGCCCCCATGTCGTATTCCTTACTGAGGCCACGGGTCGCGATGACCGTCTGGTTCGGGCTGTCCATGCGCTCAGTTCCTGTCTCGCGAACGACGCTCGTCCTCCTCTTCGATCTCGACGAAAGAGCTGTCCCTCAGCTCGCGAATGGCCTGGTAGCTACCGGAGACGACCGTCTCGCCCTCTTCGAGCCCCGCGATCACCTCGAAGTAGTTGTCCCCGGTGATCCCGATCTCGACCGTCCTGAAGTGGGCGATCCCATCGGCCACTACATACACTCCCTCGATCTGCGAAGCATCTCGGCCCGCGATGCCGGCCGAATCCGCCGCCATCAGCTCGTTTTCCATCAGTTCGAAATCTTCCTCATCGATCAGCGTGAGGGCGATGATCGGGATGGCGAGCACGTCCTCTCGGGTCGCGGTGATGACATCTGCCGTGGCAGACAGATCGGGCCGGATGGCCTCAGGCGGTGCGTCCAGCGCGATGCGCACCTCGAAATCGATCGCTTGCTCGCCCGCCGTCGAGCCGATCGACCCGACGGGACGGATCGAGCTGTTGCCGATCTTGGCGACGCGGCCGGTGAATCGCTTATTCGGGAAGGCGTCTATCTCCACCGAGGCCGAGTCCCCGATCGAGACCTCAGGCACGTCCGTCTCGTCGACCTCGATCACCGCCTCCATCTCCGACAGATCAGCCACGGTGAGAAGGAGGCTGCCCGGATTGTTCATCGTGCCGACAATCGCCGTCTCGCCCTTTTCGACCGAGAGACGCGTGATGCGTCCGCTCATCGGCGCCCGGATCACCGTCTTGTCGAGGCGGTCCTGCGCCTCGCTGACCGCCGCCCGAGCCATAGAGACGCCGTGCTCCGCCGCGCGCCAGAATGACTGCTTGACATCAGCCCCCGTGACCGCCTGCTCGACCTCCTGATCGGTGACGAGATCCTCGGTTCTCTCCTTCAGCTGACGCAGACGGTCTGCGTCGCGTCGAGCCTGGTCGTAGTCCGTGCGGGCCTGGACCTCCCGTGCACGGGCCTCGGCGAGGGCGGCCTCGGCCCTTTGTACGGCGGCCTCGTACTGCGTCGGATCGATGATGAGCAGGAGGTCGCCCTCCCGGACGGCCTGGCCTTCTTCGACTGGGAGCTGGACGACTCGTCCGGAGATATCCGCACTGATGTCAACCGATCTCTTGGGCTCGATGTGGCCACTCGCGCGAACCTTGGCCACGAGATCGCGGCGTTCGACGTCCTCCGCCCGAACGGTGACCGCCTTTTCACCTCCGGCCGAAACCGCCCTGGCCGCCAGGAAGCCGACCAACGCCAGCACGCCCACACCGATAAGGACCTTCTTGCCCCGGCTCATGCCGTAGCAGCTCCTCTATCTTTTGTCAGCACAATCGATTTGCAGTCCGCTACATTCTACGCTGCGAAGCTTTGAGCGGTTTCAGTCCGTCAACCGAACAGACCGACCGTGACTGCCTTGAAGGCCACGTATAGGACCAGCAGCACTCCGGCCGCGGAGCCGAATGAGATTTTCGGGTACAGGCGGCTTACTCCGATCCCGAGCACTACGGAGGCCCAAAGGCTGAAGAGGTTCACCCCCTTGAGGAGGCGGTACAGATAGCTCTCGTCGTCCAGCCCGGGCAGCAAGAGGTGAAGACTCAGGGAGACCGTCGCATCATCGGCCGCCATCATGAGGGGGATGGTCAGGATGCCGCCGAGCGTCGGAATGAACAGGACGTGAGTGGTCAGGCTCATCGCCTGCTTGAAGGAGGCTTCACCCCCGAGGATCAGGTTCCAGATCAGGAGCACCAAGGCCGCGAGCACGACCGCCAGCACCGGCGTAAAGACGACCGGTCCGATGTAGCGGAAGATGCCGGCCATCCGCATGGCTGCCTCGATCTGGGTCTGCTCGGGATCCTCTCCCAGCTGCTCCATCACGAGCTGCCTGATCAGCTCCTCCGGTATGAGGATGTTCGCCGCGAGGCTGATGACTGCAAGGGTGATGAGCGCTCCGAGCCAGACCGGGTTTTCCCGCAGGCTGGTAAAGAGCGCGCCTGGCGAGAAAAAGACCTGCGCTATGCGGGCGGGTAGGGAGGGAAGCTCGGCCGTGCCGGCTTCGCCTCGCGTTTCGTCGCTCATGCTGTTTCCTCCGTCGCTACCTGCTAGGGACGACGCTGGGCTGCCCAGCCGAGTTGCGGAATCTCCACGCGGAGCACGCGCCCGTCGCTGTCGGCCCAAACCGCGTGGGCTTCACCACCTCCCTCGATCACGTAGTGGTGTGCGGAAATCATCTCGCCACCGATCGGGATCAGGTCCTCCCCTTCGTCACGGATGGTGGCTCGAAACTGTTTCCCTTCGGAGGGCACGACAAGTGACAGCGCGGTGCCGCGCGGCGCTTTGCCGAGCAGCTGTAACAGCATGAAGTAGTGGTGGGCGTAGCCTCTCTCCAACACGCTGAGGCCGGCCGGAGCCACGAATTCCTTCACCCGTTCTCCCTCGTGCGAGTCCGACTGAACCCGAAGCCGATTCCCGCGACGTAGGCCTACAACCGACTCCAGCGGCCCCTCTTCCGGCTTCAACTCGTACCGTTCGGGGTGAAAGGAGCCATCGAGCAGCAGCCTCACCTCTCCTTCCTGGACTCGGGCGGCGCCGCGGTTGGATGTCACGCGGGCCGCTGCACGAACGGCCGTTCCATCGTGCCGGATGACGAACCGTTCGATTCCTACCACCTCGCCGTCCTGAAGGAGCTCGAAGGTGCCCGAGTCGAGCTCGTCGGAGCTCTGCGCCGGAAGCGTTCGGACGCCGCTAAGGGCGGCGACGGCCAGCAGCGCGACGGCCGCCTGACGGAGAGAATCAACCCTCACGCGAGGCTCCTTCCAGAACGCCATCATCGGCGGCTCGTGGTTTGCCGTCCGACCCGTTGTCGGCCGCTTCCGAACCGAAGAGGCCATATCCAATGTGCTCAACGAGATAGTTGAAGATTGCTCGACCCTTCTCCGCCGTAGCCGCCGAGGGCCTTCCCACCACTCCGATCGAACCCGACTCGGGCACTGGCTCCTCCCCGGCCATCAGTTTTCGCACGTCCCCGTCCTCGAGCACGATGTCCTGTATGGCCTCCGTCCGCACGAGATCGGGAGCTAGGTAGAGCATCAGCGACGTGGCAAGCTCTCCGGCATGCTCTCGCGTGTGCGGCGCCTCCAGATACCCCGAAAGGTCGATCGCGTGCAGGTCGACCGAACGGATGCGCGCCGTCTCGCTGACCACAGTGGCCAGGGCATAGACGTGTCGCCCGTACCCGTGTCCGGTCAGCAATACGAGCTCCTCCATGCCCTGCGCCTCCCAAGAGCTGACCAGCTCGTTCAGGAGGCGATGCAGCGTCTTGGCCGAGATCGAGGCAGTGCCGGCGTACTCTGCATCACGCCGCGATGTGGCCCCGAACGGAATGGCGGGGGCGAGCAGCACGTGGTGCCGAGCTGCGATTGCTTCCGCCAGTCGTCCGATGATCAGCGCGTCCGTTCCGAGCGGGAGGTGTGGGCCATGCTGCATGCACGTGCCCACAGGGAGAATCAATCGAGGGTCCCGCAGAAAGCGGGCGGCCGCCTCAGGCCAAGTCAGCGTCTCGAGGCGCTCCGCGCGAAACTCAGGCGCCGCTTCCCCCGCGTCGAATCGATCTTTCGAGTCGGTGTTTGCGTCGGTTGTCAAACGGGTCCTTTCTCGACGGGATCTCGCTCAGAAAGCTCCACGCCCGGGCTCAGAGAGACAAGCGGCTTCTGCTCGTGCGCCGCGGGATGCTACCTTTCATCTTGAGACACGATCCTCGTGAGATCCGAGATTCGAAGGGCGGATTTGGCGAAACATGAGCGTTTACGAGATGCCTCCGGGCGATGAGGCGCCGACCATCGTCAACGTGGTGGTGGAGATCCCGAAGGGGACTCGCAACAAGATCGAATACGATCCGGTGGCCGCCGTGTTTCGCTTGGACCGCGTCCTGTACTCGCCGGTGCACTATCCGGGCGACTACGGCTTCATACCGGGGACGCTCTCGAAGGACGGCGATGCGCTCGACGTCTTGGTGCTGGTGACCGACCCGACATTCACCGGCTGCGTTCTCCATGCGAGGCCGATCGGCGTTCTCGAAATGAGGGACGAGATGGGCTACGACGAGAAGATCCTCACGGTGCCGGCTCATGATCCCCGCTTCGAGGAAATCGGCGATATCTCCCACCTCCCGGACCACCTGCTGACCGAGGTCCAATACTTCTTCGAGGTCTACAAGGATCTCGAGGGCAAGGAAACCGCGCTTCTCGGCTGGCACCCGAAGAAGGTCGCGTACGAGCGAATCCGGCAGGCGATCGACCACTACGCGGGCTTGCGCTCCATCTAGCCGTTCTCGGGGGCAATCTCCAGAGACGCGCCTGTTTGATGGAGGATTGATCCCCGGTAGCAATCTGCTACATGCTCCAGACCGTGCCCTCCGCGGCACTGGTCGGCCTCGACGTGGTGCGAGTGCGCGTCGAGGTGTCGATCACCCGCGGTACGCCGCTCATCCAGGTGGTCGGGCTACCCGAGAGCGCCGTCCGTGAAGGGCGCGAGCGGATCCGGGCGGCAGCCGCTCAGATGGGACTCCACATCCCGGGGCTGCGGATCACGGTAAACCTGGCGCCCGCCGATGTGCGGAAGCACGGAGCGGCCTTCGATCTACCGATCGTCGTCGGGATCCTGGCCGCTTCCGGCGCCATTCCGGGCGAACGCGCCGCTCGCTATGCGCTGCTCGGTGAGTTGGGTTTGGCTGGAGACGTACGTCCGGTTCGAGGAGTGCTGCCGATCGCGCTTCACGCGGCTCGGGCCGGTGACGTCGACGGATTGATCGTCCCGTTGACGAATCTCGGCGAAGCCGCGCCGGCGCGGAACGTCGATGTCCGTGGGGCGAGCTCGCTGAGCGACGTCATAGGCTTCCTGCAGTCGAAGCGGGAACTCCCGTCGTCCGCCGCCTCGTTTCCATCGAGCCCCGCGCCCGACAGGGGGCTCGCTCAGGTCGACCTACGCGACGTCCGGGGGCAGGAACGGGCGAAGAGAGCCTTGGAGATCGCCGCTGCCGGCGGACACAACGTGTTGTTCCGCGGCGCTCCCGGCACAGGCAAGACGATGCTGGCCCGGCGAATCACGTCGATCCTGCCGCCGCTGGATTCCGACGAGATGCTCGATGCGACGGTCATCCACAGCGTGGCCGGGCGGCTACCGGCAGGCGAGATCCTCGCCGACCGGCCGTTTCGCTCGCCCCACCACACCATCAGCGAGGTGGGTCTCGTGGGAGGTGGCGTTCCGCCTCGTCCGGGCGAGGTTTCGCTCGCCCATCGGGGTGTTTTGTTTCTTGACGAGCTCCCCGAATTCAGACGGCGGGCGCTCGAAGTGCTTCGCCAGCCGCTCGAGCAAGGTGTCGTTCACATTGCCCGAGCGCGGATGACGGTGAGTTTCCCCGCGCGGTTCATGCTGGTGGCGGCAATGAACCCGTGTCCGTGCGGACGGTATGCCCGAGGCTCGGAGGAGAATCCGTGTGAGTGTGGTCACGGCTCGATCAGCCGATACCTGGGCCGTGTAAGTGGCCCGCTCTTGGACAGGATCGACATGCACCTGGAAGTTCCGGAAGTCGCCTGGCGCGAGCTGCGCGACGAGGAGCGAGGCGAGTCGAGCGCCAGCGTCCGTGAGCGAGTCCTCATGGCGCGCAGACGAGCCGGCCGGCGTGGCGTGTCGAGTAACGCGGAGCTGAGCCCCCGGAGGATTCAACGTGCCTGCCGACTCGATCCGGAGCCCGAGCGACTGCTTCGCGCGGCCGTGGCTCGGTGGGCGCTCAGCGCCCGGGCCTACTACCGCCTGCTACGGGTGGCCCGCACGATCGCCGATTTGGCTGGGAACGAACGGATTGGCGCTCGTCACGTGGCGGAGGCGATTCAGTACCGAGCCTGCCACTCGGCCGTGAATCGCTGAGGGGTCAGCCGGCCAGAGGCCGTCGGAAGGTGGCCGACTGGCCAGGCGATTCCTCGACCTCCACCGCGAGCTCGGTCAGGTTGGTCTGGTCACCGATTTGGTCGGCCAACAGGCCGGCCAGGTACTCGGCCAAGAGCTCTGCCGTAGTGTTCTCGATCGGCAGCAACGCGACGTCCCGTCGGGGAAAGACGTACGTGCGCTCGCCATGCCGCACGCGAACCTCGCTATCCCCCGCGTCGACGCTCAGGAGCCGGTTCTCGGTCTGGATGAGCATCCGGTGGTCGAGGTGGGCGACCAGGCTGGCCACCTCTCGTTTCAGCGCGACGAAGTCGTAAACGAGCGCGTCTTCGCTTAGGTGTCCCGCTATTCGCACGCCCACACGATAGTTGTGTCCGTGTAGCCGCTCGCATCGCCCGCCGCCGTACGTGATGAAGTGTCCTGCTGCAAATCCGAGCTCGCTCTTCGCCACGTCGATCCGATAGTCAGCCATGCCCAAATAGGTCGCCGACCGTATCGGCCGGCAAGAGAAGCGTCGCGTCCCGCCTTGCTCCGCTCCGCCGCGGCAGGACAGGTTGGTGGCCCGGATTTCGAGGAGGGCTGCCGGTGCGTCTTTTCGTGGCGATCAACCTGCCGGAGTGGGTCTCCGATCGTATCTTCGCCGGCACGGACAGGCTTCGCGCTCTCCGGGGTATTCGCTGGGGAGGTCCGGCGGCTGTCCACCTGACGCTGAAGTTCCTCGGAGACGTCGACGACGATCGGGCACGCGAGATCGCCGCGATGCTGGGGATGGTCGCGGCCGAACACGAACCGTTCGATCTGCGGCTGACTTCTGTGGGTGGGTTTCCCAGCCTGCAACGGCCAAGAGTCGTTTGGTTGGGGATCGAGGCGAGGCAAGAGCTGCTCGAGCTGCAGCAGGGGTTGGAAGACGCGCTTGCCGCACTCGGCTTCGAGCGGGAGACACGGCGCTACCATCCTCATGTCACTCTGGGCAGAGTACGCCGCGGTCGAACGATCGACGCAACGGAGTTGCTGAAGCTGGCACGCCAAACTGACGTAGCGGGTTCTTGGAGGGTTCGACATGTCGATCTCATGCGAAGTCGCCTGAAGCCGACGGGAGCCGAGTACGAGACCGTCGCCTCGGAGCGGTTGACAGAGACCGGAACGGGAGAGTGAAGTCGTGAGGACGATTCGGAGCTGTTTGGCTGGCGTGGGCTGTCTGACCGTGATCGCGTTGGGAGCCGGCGGCTATTGGTTCTGGCCTGAGATTCAGGACTGGTGGACCGGTCGCTCGGCTGATGTGGTGTACGCCGAGGAACCGAGCGAGGAACTGGCTGCGGAGGCTGAGGAACGGCTCCGCGCCCTGCTCGATGAAGTGGGTGTGGACGAAGCGCGGTTTACGGAGACGGAAGTGCAGAGCCTGGTCCTGTACCGGGTGGCGCCGCAGCTTCCAGCAGGCGTTTCCGAGCCCATGACGACGCTTCAGGATTCGACCCTGGAGTTCAGCGCACTGCTCAATCTCGACCTGCTGGCGGCTTCGATGAACTCCGAAGCCGCCTCACGGCTGCAGGAGTTCATCGGGGATACGGCTCGAGTGACCGCGCTCCTTCATCCACTGGTGGCTGAGCCAGCCCGCGGCGAGCTTTCGATCATCCGCCTCCAGGCGGGTCTGTTCCCCGTTCCGCCGTTGCTGATTCCAGGAATGATCACTCAACTCGGCTTCTCTACGGCGCCTGGCAACCCACGCGCCATGAACGTGCCGATTCCGCCGGAGATTTCGAGCGTTACGGTAGAGACCGAACAGCTGGTCATCCGACGCGCGGTCCCCAGCGAGAACTGAGAGAATCGGAGATAGGAAGGATGTCAAATGAGCTTGGAAGTCGCTGAGCCAGCCGCCGGCCCGACCGGCGATCGAGCTTCGGGAGAAGGTGCGCCGCGTTTTCTGAACTTCATCGACGGTGAATGGTGCGAGTCGGCCACGGGCGAATCCTTCGAGAACCGAAATCCGGCCCGCACGTCCGATCTCGTCGGCCTGTTCCCATCCTCCGGCGAGGAGGATGTGCAGCGGGCCGTTGCTTCGGCGCTCGAAGGCTTCCGGGAATGGAGTGCGGTCCCGGCCCCCGAACGAGGTGAGGTGCTGCGGCACGCCGGCGACCTTCTGACGCGCCGTAAGGACGAGATCGCCCGCGAAGCCACCCGGGAGATGGGGAAAGTGCTCGACGAGACACGCGGCGACGTGCAGGAGGCCATCGACACGGCGTACTACGCGTCCAGTGAGGGCCGCCGGCTTTTCGGGCACACGGTACCGTCGGAGCTTCGCGACAAGTGGGCGATGAGCTATCGTCGGCCGATCGGCGTCTTCGGCGTCATCACGCCGTTCAACTTCCCGGTGGCGATTCCGAGCTGGAAGATCTTCCCGGCCCTGCTCTGCGGGAACGCGGTCGTGTTCAAGCCGGCGGCGGCCGTTCCGCACTCGGCTCATCTTTTCGTCGAGGTCCTGCTGGAGGCCGGTGTGCCTCCGCGCTGTCTTCAGCTGGTGCATGGGGCAGGGCGGGCGGCCGGACAGGCGATGGTCGACCATCCCGACGTGGCAGGCGTCTCGTTTACCGGCTCGACGGAGGTCGGCAGCCACATCGGCGAGACGTGCGGTCGCATGCACAAGCGGCTCTCGTTGGAGATGGGCGGAAAGAACGCGCAGATCGTGATGGCGGACGGGAGCATGGACCTGGCACTCGAGGGAGTGTTGTGGGGTGCGTTCGGGACGACGGGGCAGCGGTGCACGGCCACGAGCCGCCTCCTGCTTCACGACGAGATCCACGACGCCTTTGTCGAACGGCTCGTCGAGGCCGCCGACGCTCTGCGGCTCGGTGACGGAACCCTGCCCGACACGGATGTGGGGCCGCTCATCCACTCCGAGGCGGTACAAAAGGTGCAGGAGTACGTGGAGATCGGACGTTCCGAGGGAGCCGAGGTCGTGTGTGGCGGGAACGTGCCCGAAGGAGAGGGACTGTCGGAGGGTTACTTCTTCGAGCCGACGGTCCTCACGGCCGTAAAGCCGGGCATGCGCGTCGAACAGGAAGAGATCTTCGGGCCCGTGCTGTCGGTCGTACGCTTCGAGACGCTGGAGGAGGCGATCGAGATCAACAACGGCGTGCAGTACGGTCTTTCTTCCTCCATCTACACGGGTGACGTTGCTGCCTCATTCCGGGCGATCGAACGCATGGACACGGGCATCACCTACGTCAATGCTCCGACGATCGGCGCGGAGGCACATCTGCCGTTCGGTGGCGTGAAACAAACCGGAAACGGTCACCGTGAAGGCGGTTGGGAGGTCTATGACTTCTACTCCGAGACGAAGGTGGCCTACGTGGACTACAGCGGTCGACTGCAGCGCGCCCAGATCGACGTGAGCTGGTGACGCAGATGAGCGCGGCTTGACGGCAGAGCCTAAGTTGGCGGCAGCACCGATGTTGACAACGATAGGGCGGAACGGTCCCGGCGGGCCCGTGTAGGGGGGCACGGGGCCACATTTGGCCACGCGGAGAGCAAACGAGGCGTACCGGATGGAGAAACAGCTCGACACTGAGGGGGGCCAGCAAGGCTCGACGGCTTCGAAGCCGGGCGGCGTCCGATGGGCTTGGGAGTGGACCAAGTCGATTCTCGTGGCCTTCGTACTCTTCCTCGTCGTGAGGGCTTTCGTCGTCGAAGCGTTCCAGATCCCCACGGCCTCGATGGAGAATACGTTGTTGGTCGGCGACTTTCTCCTCGTCAACAAGATGGTGTATGGAGCGGAGATCCCCGGCACTCGCGCGCGGCTGCCCGCGTTCGATGCACCGGAGCGGGGGGATATAGTGGTATTCGAGCCCCCTTCGGCGGCCGGCCAGCCCGAGCGAACGAATTACGTGAAGAGGATCGTCGGTGCTCCGGGCGATACGCTCCAAATGAAGGAAGGGGACCTCTTTCGAAACGGTGAAGCAGTGAGGGAGCCCTACGCTCAGCGCTCCCGTCAGTTCGAGGACCCGTACAGTCCGCAATTCCGCTGGCAGCGCTCCTACCTGATTCGCGACGGAAGTCACCGGGGGGAGTACCGGCCGACGCGGGACAACTGGGGACCGATCGCCATCCCGAAGGCCCGTTATTTCGTGATGGGCGACAACCGCGACAACTCGGAGGACTCCCGGTACTGGGGCTTCGTTTCGGTTGACGCCATCAAAGGGAAGCCGCTCATCATCTACTATTCGTACGACCGCGAGGAAATCGTCCCGTTCCCGTGGCTTACCGAGATTCGTTGGGACCGCCTGTTGAACCTGATCCGCTAGTCGCCGCAGGGGCGCTCGGCCCCACACGGAGAGAACCTCACAGCACAGTTGTCGATGGCGTCCACACACAAGCGTGCGCGCCGGGCGCGAGTGCGTCCGCGCGCCTCACAGGATTCGTTTGCTCTCTATCTTCGGGAGATCGGCGAGCACCCTTTGCTCGGCGCCGATGAGGAGCTGAAGCTTGCCCGGCGGGCTCGAGCCGGTGACAAGGCAGCGGTCGATCTTCTAGTGGCCTCCAACCTGCGCTTCGTCGTGGCGGTGGCCAAGCGCTATCACCGCTCCGGTGTGCCGCTCCCCGATTTGGTCACGGAAGGCAACATCGGCCTGATCCGGGCAGCGGAGCGGTTCGATGACCGGCGAGGCGTTCGTTTTACCAGCTATGCGGTCTGGTGGATCAGACAGTCCATCCTCGCGGCACTCAGGGAACAGAACGACATGGATCCTGGAGGCTCGTCCGGTGTTCACTATCTCTCGCTCGACGCGCCGGCGGGCTATGAGGAGCGCACTCGGCTGGGCGAGCTTGTCACCCGCGAGCCGCTTGGTGATCCGTCGAACCGAGCGGAGCGGAGGGCGTTGCGCGACCTGCTCGACGCGAGCCTAACTCTTCTCGATGAACGGGAAGCGACCGTCCTGCGACTCTGCTACGGTCTCGATAGCGGGGGGCCGCTCAGCTTGGCTGAAATCGGTGCTCTCTTGGAAGTTTCCCGCGAGCGCGTTCGGCAGATCAGGGAACGGGCGCTCTCCCGGCTTAGAGGCGGGACGCGTCGCAGCGATCTGGAGAGTTTTTTCCGCTGACTGCGCATCCGGGTGTCGGTGTGCTGATAGGTTGACACTTCGGTATGGGAAAAATAAACTTACGGGCTGCGAGCGATTCGCCACGAGCCGCCCGTGAGGGCGGCTCGTTTCTTAGGCGGAGATCCCTCAAACGGTTGTGCGCGCCCGTTGGTCGGGCGCAGGGCTCAGAATGAAGACGTACACGGTTAAAGCGGGAGAGATCGAGCGTCGGTGGTATGTCGTCGACGCGAGCGATCAGGTGTTGGGTCGTCTGGCCTCCTCGGTTGCGACGATCCTTCGCGGCAAACACAAGCCGACCTTCAGTCCTCACCTGGACGTGGGCGACTTCGTGATTGTGGTCAACGCGAAGGACGTGCGCCTGACAGGGAAGAAGGCTTTGCAAAAGACGTACTTTAGCCACAGCGGCTATATGGGAGGCGACCGTCTCATCCCCTTCCGGCGGATGCAGGAACGACATCCAGACCGGATTATCAGGCTCGCCGTGAAAGGAATGCTGCCGAAAAACGCGTTGGGGCGCTCGATGTTGCGCAAGCTCAAGGTGTATGCGGGTTCAGAGCACCCGCATGAGGCGCAGCAGCCCGAGCCGCTGCACGTTTAGCATCGACGGAGGAAGCTTGACGGAAACACCCGTTCAGACAGTCGGCCGCCGGAAGGCCGCCGTGGCCCGAGTCACGCTGCGACCCGGAACGGGTCAATGGCAGATCAACGGGCGGCCGCTCGAGGAATACTTTCCGATGCACCGGCATCGTGAGGCGGTGGAGCGCCCGATCGGCATCAGTGGTGTTCAAGGATCCTACGATCTGATGGTGCGGGTGCGCGGCGGCGGTCCGAGTGGTCAGGCCGGAGCGGTGCAGCTCGCGGTGGCGCGTGCGGTCGTGGAAGCAGACCCGGATCAGCGGTCCGCCCTACGGTCCCACGGCATGCTCACGCGGGACTCCCGAATCGTGGAACGCAAGAAGCCTGGACGGCCGAAGGCACGGAAGCGTTTCCAGTTCTCGAAGAGATAACAACAGACTTTACTCGGTTTCGCATAGAGGAGTCGCCAGTCGAATGCCCGATGTTGCGTTGAAAGAGCTGCTCCAGGCAGGTGTCCATTTCGGGCACCAGACCCATCGCTGGAACCCGAAGATGCGCAAATACATCTTCGCGGAGCGCGGTGGGATTTACATCATCGATCTGAAAAAGACGCTCCGCGAGATCCAGCGAGCGCAAGAACTGGTGCGCGAGACAGTTGTGGCAGGTAATACGGTTCTGTTCGTATGCACGAAGCCCCAGCTCAAGGAGATCGTGCAGGCGGAGGCGGAGCGCGCCGGGGCCTTTTACGTCACCGAGCGCTGGATGGGTGGTATGCTCACCAATTTTCAGACCATCAAGAAGAACGTGAATCGCCTGAAGGATCTGGAGCGCGGAGCGGACGAGGGCGCCTTCGAGTTCTACACGAAGAAGGAACAGTTGCTGCTCGGACGCGAGCAGGAGAAGCTCGAGCGCTATCTTTCCGGGATCAAAGACATGTCGCGGCTGCCCGGTCTCGTCTTCGTCGTCGATGCCAAGAAGGAGGAGATCGCCGTCCGGGAGGCAAACCGGCTCGGAATTCCGGTGGTGGCGATCGCGGACACGAATGCGGATCCGGACATGATCACGGTTCCGATAGCCGGCAACGACGATGCGATCCGCTCGGTCTCACTGATCACGCGGATCATGGCGGATACGCTGGAGCGGGCGAAGCGGGAAGCGCCGCAGGCGGCAGCGATTACTAAGGACGAAGAGGCCTACACCTACTCTTCCGACATGGGGGAAGCGGATGACAGCTCCCGGCGCAAGCGGCGTCGGCCGCGGCCTCGGCGTCGGCCCAAGCCGGAAGTGATCGCGCAACGTCTGCACCTCTCGGAGACTGGCGAGGAGGTGGCTGCGGACGGACAGGAAGCGCCGCCAGAAGAGAGCGCCGTCCAGGCGGAAGAGGCGGATGCCATCGAGCCGGAGGCAGCCGTCGAGGACGCCGAGCCGAGAGCCGAGGACGCCGGCGAAGGGGAAGCCCCTTCCGAGGAGGAAGTGGGGGCCGCCTCGCCGGACGCTTCCGGGGACGAAGAGCGTAGAGCGGACAGCTGAGCTGTAAAGGCCACCGCTCGGTGGCCTTTTTTTTGATCAGGAGGGAGCGCGCGAGCGCCGAGACCCTGCAGCACGAAACACCAAGAAGACAGAACGTCGGACTGGAAGGATAGAGGAAGATGACGGAGATCAGCGCGGCGGCGGTAAAGGTGCTCAGAGAGCGGACCGGTGCCGGAATGATGGACTGCAAGCGCGCCCTACAGGAGACAGGCGGTGACGAGGAGCGGGCGATCGACCTGCTCAGAAAGAGTGGCGCGGCAAAGGCGGCCAAGAGAGCCGACCGGAGCGCATCGGAGGGAATCGTGGTTGCGGCTACCGATGATCAAAGCGGGGCGGTGGCCATGGTGCAGGTCGCGAGCGAGACCGATTTCGTAGCGCGCAACGAGCAGTTCATCGCATTCGCCGAGCGAGCGGCGGCGACTGTGCTCTCGGAGGCGACGGACGGCGGGCCGCGCACGGTCGAGGAACTGCTGGACGCGCCGGCCGACGCGCCGTTGGGCGCCGAGCTCGACGAGCTGCGCGCAACGATCGGAGAGAACCTGATGCTCGCTTCGTTCGCACGCTTCGAGCCGGGCCCGGAGTCTACGCTGGCCAGCTACCTTCACTTCGGGAACCGGATCGGCGTGCTCTTGGAGCTGGAGGGAACGAGCGAGAGTGTCGATCTGGAGCGGCTGGCTCGTGACGTCGCCATGCACATTGCGGCAAGCCGTCCGGTAGGTATCTCACCGGATGACGTGCCGGAGGAGGAGAAGGAGCGTGAGCGCCGTGTGCTGACCGAGCAGGCGGAGGCCGAGGGCAAGCCGGCCGAGATCGCCGAGCGCATCGTCGAGGGTCGGATGAGAAAATTCTACGAGCAGACCGCGCTTCTTTGGCAGCCCTTTGTCAAAGACCCGGATCGGAAGATCTCGGAGCTGCTGGAGGAGGCGGGCGTAGTAACCGTCAAGCGCTTCGCGCGGTTCGACGTAGGAGACTGACGCGGGAGGAGTCCGTAGATCGATGAACGAACCCGACGTTCTGAAGTACGGGCGAGCTGTCGTCAAGCTGTCAGGTGAATCCCTGGCAGGTGAGCGCGGGTTCGGCATCGAGCCCCCCGTGGTCGAGAGCCTCACTCGCGAGATCGGCAAGGTCCATGCTGCGGGCGTTCGACTCGGTGTAGTGGTCGGAGGAGGCAACATCGTCCGCGGCACCGTGGCGAGCAGCCAGGGGATGGATCGCGTGAGTGCCGACTATATGGGCATGCTCGCAACGATTATCAACGCGCTAGCCCTTCAGGACATGCTCGAGCGCAACGCCATCGAGACACGTGTGATGACCGCGATTCGTATGGAGGAGCTGGCCGAGCCGTACATCCGACGACGAGCGCTCCGACACCTTGAGAAGGGGCGCGTCGTCATCTTCGCCGGAGGTACCGGAAACCCGTACTTTTCCACGGATACCGCGGCCGTTCTCAGGGCGATCGAGATGGAGGCGGACGTCATCTTGAAGGCGACGAAAGTCGACGGTGTCTACACGGCAGATCCGGAAACAGACCCCGAAGCAGAGTTCATTCCAAGGATCTCGTACCTGGAAGTGATGACCCGCGAGCTCGGCGTCATGGATGCCGCGGCGGTGTCGCTTTGCAAGGAAAACCACCTGCCGGTCATCGTGCTCAATACCCGGCAGCCCGGTGCGATTCTAAGCGCGCTCCAGGGCGATGAGATCGGCACGCTCGTAGCCTAACACCGCGCCGCCGAGGGGCGCACGGCTCGCAAGGAGGAGTTGGATGGCCGGGGAAAAAATGCGCGAGGCTTCGGCTTCCATGGATCGAGCGGTGGACGCGATTCGCCGCGAGTTCACCACCGTAAGAACCGGAAAGGCCACGCCCGCGATCCTCGAAATCGTTCGGGTGGAGGCGTACGAGTCGGTGATGCCCCTCAACCAGCTGGCGAACATCTCGGCTCCAGAGCCTCATTTGCTGGTCGTGCAGCCCTACGATGCGAGCATCGCGGGTAACATCGCGAACGCCATCCAGTCAGCCGATCTCGGTTTCAACCCGTCGGTGGACGGCAATGTAATCCGGGTCCCCGTCCCGCCGCTCACCGAGGAGCGCCGTTTGGAGATGGTGAAGGTGCTCCATCGGATGGCCGAGGAGGGACGCGTCTCCGTTCGTCATGTCAGGCACGTCGCGAAAAAAGACCTCGAGACGATGCAGCGTGACGGAGACATCGGCGAGGACGAGCTGCACCGTCGCCTGCACGATCTGCAGGAGCTGACAGACGGACACGTGGCTTCCATCGACAGTCTCCTCGAGAAGAAAGAGGCGGAGGTGATGGAGGTTTGAGCCTTCCTTCGGGGTCCGGCGTGAAGCGAGCGCTTCGCGCGTACGTGATCGGACGCGACTCGGGATCCTCCCCGGAAGCCAAAACCAGGCTCGCGGAAGAGTCGCTCCGACACGAGCAACGCGAGCGGTCCGAATCCGAAGTAGTCGGTGCCGGAGGTGCGGGCCTTCTTTCTCCAGCGGGCCCCTCGCCGCGCACGGGCCGGTCCGGCGTTCCGGTACCGAGCCGCCTCGATTTCCATCGCTCTGCCGGCCGGTGGCGTGATTTCATCCCCGGCATCAGGAGCGGAGGAGCCTAGCACGGCCTCCGTCAGTGAGCGCTTTTCGGCTCACCTGTCTCGCCGTCCGGATCTGCTACCACCGGATAGCCGCATCGTGCTTGCCGTGTCCGGTGGCCCCGATTCGGTTGCACTGCTCCACCTGGCCCATTCGTTGGCCGAAGAGCATCGATGGCAGCTCGTAGCCGCCCACTTCGATCACGGGCTCAGAGACGACAGCATTGCGGAAGCCGAGCAGGTTGCTGCGTGGGTCGACGCTCTGGGCATCCGGTGCCATGTTGGCCGGCCGGAACGCCCGTTGGACGCCCGGCAGGCCGCGCTCCGGGATGCCCGCTACGCCTTCCTCCGTGCCGTGACCGCGTCCGAAGACGCACGGCGGATGGCGACCGCACACCACGCAGACGACCAGGCCGAGACGGTCCTGTTTCGAGTTCTCAGAGGGACCGGCGTGCGCGGACTCGCTGGAATCCCCGAGCGTCGCGGCAGCATCGTTCGTCCGTTGCTCGGTTTCTGGCGCGCGGAGCTCGAGGCTTACCTGACGGAGCGCTCGATCGCTTACCTGACGGATCCTTCGAACACCGATCCTCGCTGGGCCCGTGCTCGGCTTCGGACACAGCTGCTGCCGGCGATGGAATCCGCTTGGGAGGGGCCGGTGCGCGAGCGGCTGGTCGAGCTGGCTCGCTCGGCCGCCGATGCGGATCGTGCGCTGCTCGAGCAGGCCAAGGAGGCTTTGAGGGCGTCTTCCGCATCTCCACGAGACAAGGGCGTCCAGTTTGTGCGCTCGGTTTTCTGTCGAAGCCATCCGATCGTGCAGGCAAGAGCGCTTGCTGTGCTGGCCGAACGCCTGGAGGATGTCAGGCTTTCCCGCGGAGGAACGCGTGTTGCGGTAGAGTTTATCAAGGGCGGACGAAGCGGCGCTTCGATGGACATCGGCCGTGGCCTCACGCTGCGGCGCGAGTTCGACTACCTGTGGCTAGGAGTGCCAAACGCTGAGGAGCGAAGCCGTTCTCTGACGGTCCCCGCCGAGGGATCGGGCACAGAAACGGTGAGCCTTGACGGACGCGTCTTTCGGGTATCCTGGAAGCGGGACGCCCAAAGCGAGCGGCCAGAGAGTGCTCTTTCAGCGGAAAACGTGCTTCAGGTTCCGTCGGACGCCGTTCTTCCGCTGGAGGTGCGAGCGCGGCGACCGGGTGACGGGATTCGCCTGCGCGGTGGACGGCGTAAGTTGAAGCGTCTGCTCATCGACTGTCGAGTACCGGTCTCTGAGCGCAGTCGGATTCCGGTCCTCTCGGACGCGCAGGGTCGAATTCTGTGGGTCTGGGGCGTCGCCAGGGCTGAATCGAGGCCTGCTGCGGGTGGGTTGGAAGAGACGCGCCAGGTTCCTACAATGATCGAGATCGAGGAACTGGAATCGGCTCGAAACGGGAGCTCAGGATGACAGAAACCACTCTGGCCGGGGCGCCACCAGGCTTGGATATCGCCGCGCTAACCGGCGGCCAGCCAATTGCGCGGATCGTCTATTCTGCGGAAGCGATTGCCGCGGAAGTGGACCGCATCGGCCAGGAGATCACCCGGGAGTACGAGGGGGAAGAGGATCTTCTCGTTCTGGGGCTCTTGAAAGGCTCCTTCATCTTCCTAGGTGATCTCGTTCGTCGAATCTCGCGCCCCATACAGGTGGATTTTCTCGTCGCGTCCAGCTACGGATCGGACACGCGGACGTCCGGCAATGTCGAGCTGCTCTATGACCCCGCGGCGCCTCTGGCGGGTCGCAACGTCATCCTCGTTGAAGATATCGTCGACAGCGGCAACACCCTGAGTCGCATGATCCAGTCGCTTGAGTCCAGGGGGCCAAAGTCGCTGGAGATCTGTGCTCTTCTTCACAAGCACATCGCCCCACAACTGGTGAAACAGCCCCGGTGGGTGGGATTCGACGCCCCGCTCGATTTCCTGGTGGGGTATGGGCTCGATCACGCGGAAGATTTCCGCCATCTTCCATTCATCGCGAGCCTCTCCGAATAGAACGCGGCGCCGCGTTCGCGGTCCGCGCCCAAATAGTCAGGTATGAGCATGCAACAGCCAACCAAGAGACCGGAAGGGAGTGATGGGGGCCGTATGAACCGGTTTCTGCGCACCGCCTCCTTCTGGGCCCTGATCGTCCTCATACCGCTGCTGATCTTCCAGCTGATGAACAGCAGCCGCGAGGCCCAGCAAGAGCTCTCCTACTCCGAGTTCCGCGCCCAGGTTACGGGCGAGAACGTCGAGAGCATCACGATCCAGGAAGGCCGCAAGCTGGAGGGCGTGCTGCGCTCCAGCATCGAGAAGAACGGCGTCCAGATCACGCTCTTTCACACCCTACTACCGTTCGAGGCGGACAAAGCGCTCGTCGATGAGCTGGAGGAAGCGGGCGTAAAGACGGAAGGCGAGGGCCCGGGAAACAACTGGGTCGGCTTGCTCGTCGGAATCCTTCCGTGGCTGCTGATCATCGGTCTTTGGGTCTTTCTGTTTCGGCAGATGCAAAGTGGGGGCTCACGGGCGTTCACCTTCGGGAAGTCGAAAGCGAAGCTCCTCACCGGGGATACGCCCAATGTCACCTTCGCGGATGTGGCCGGCGCGGACGAAGCCAAGGACGAGCTGCAGGAGATCATCGAGTTCCTCAAGGATCCGGCCAAATTCAGTCGGCTGGGTGGCCGTCTACCAAAAGGTGCCCTGCTCGTCGGGGCGCCCGGAACCGGGAAGACGCTGATGGCGCGTGCGGTTGCCGGCGAGGCTGGCCGGCCGTTCTTCTCGATGTCGGGTTCCGATTTCGTCGAGATGTTCGTCGGTGTTGGAGCGAGCCGGGTGCGGGACCTGTTCGAGCAAGGCAAAGCCCACGCGCCCTGCATCATCTTCATCGACGAGATCGACGCGGTGGGTCGGCATCGCGGAGCGGGGCTGGGTGGAGGGCACGACGAGCGCGAGCAGACCCTCAACCAGCTGCTCGTCGAGATGGACGGCTTCGAGTCCAACGAAGGCGTCATTCTATTGGCCGCCACGAATCGGCCCGACGTGCTGGATCCCGCGCTTTTGCGCCCCGGCCGGTTCGACCGCCAGATCGTGGTGGACAGTCCCGACGTAAAGGGCCGCGAGGGGATTTTCCGCGTGCACACACGCGACATCCCGATCGCCGACGACGTGGAAGTGGCCGTACTCGCGAAGGGCACGCCGGGCCTTTCGGGCGCGGACATCGAGAACATCGTGAACGAAGCCGCCCTCCTCGCCGCTCGCGAGGACAAGGAGAAGGTGTTCATGGACGACTTCGAGGCGGCCAAGGACAAGGTCATGCTCGGCGCCGAGCGGAAGAGCCTCGTCATCTCCGAGGAAGAGCGAAAGGTGACCGCGTATCACGAGGCCGGCCACGCCGTCATCGCCCTCAAGGTGCCGGGGCTCGATCCGCTGCACAAAGTGACGATCGTCCCGCGTGGCCGCGCACTCGGCCTCACGGCGTCGCTGCCCGAGGAGGATCGGCATAACTACACTCGCGATTGGCTTTTAGGCCAGCTCAAGATGCTGTTCGGCGGCCGCGTGGCGGAAGAGATGATCTTCGGCAACGAGAAGATAACGACGGGGGCCGGGAACGATATCGAGCGTGCCACCGCGATCGCGCGGCGGATGGTGACCCAGTTCGGGATGTCGCCGGCGGTCGGCCCGATCGCGGTCGGAGATCGCGAGCAGGAGATCTTCCTCGGTCGTGAGCTGTCCCAGCGGCGCGAGATCAGTGAAAAGACGGCGCAGCTCGTCGATTCCGAGATTAAGCGTATCCTGGATGAGGCCTTCCAGGCCGCCCAAATCGCGCTGGACGGGAATCGAGACCTCCTCCAGAGGATCGCGGACGCCTTGCTGGAGCGCGAGACGCTCGATGCCGACGAGATCAAGCTCCTCGCCCAGGGTAAGCCGCTCCCGGCGCTACCGATCGGAGAGCCGGCCGAGGATGATGCTGGCCAAGAGGGAGACGAGGAAGCGGCGCAGCCCGCCGCTACCCGCCCGGCGCAGGACACGGGCGGAGGGGAGCCTTCCCCCGCGCTCGCCTGACCACGGGCGAGCGTTCGATGATGTCCCAAGCGGCGCGCGATCCGATCGTCGGAAGCGGACCGCCCGTTTGGCGACTCGGGGACCACCGCCTGCTCGTCGACCGCTCGATCGTCGTCGGCGTTCTCAACGTCACACCGGACTCCTTCTCTGACGGCGGTGCGTATCTGGAGCCTGCTGCAGCAGAGGAGCGAGCGCACCAGCTTGTCGAGGAAGGTGCCGACGTCATTGATGTCGGAGGGGAGTCCACCAGACCCGGAGCGCAGCGCGTGCCGGCCGGAGAGGAATGGAGTCGGATCGGTCCGGTGCTCACCCGGCTGCGGAGCTCGCTCGCCTGCCCGATTTCGGTAGATACGACGAAGGCGAGCGTAGCGGCCCGTGCGCTCGACGCGGGCGCGTCTGCCATCAACGATATCAGTGGGCTGCGCGCCGATCCGGAGATCGCCTCGCTGGCCGCCGGGAGCGGGGCCGGACTGGTTCTCATGCACATGCGCGGTGATCCCCGGACCATGCAGTCGGACGTCGAGTACGAAGATCTGGTCGGAGAGGTGCGGAGCTCGTTGGCGACTGCCTTACAAACGGCCACCGATTCCGGATGCGAGCTCGATCAGCTCGTCGTCGATCCCGGCATAGGCTTCGGCAAGTCTCCCGAGGGCAGCTTGCAGCTGCTGAGTCATCTGGGGCGCTTCGTCGACCTCGGTCGGCCCATCATGGTCGGCCCGTCGCGCAAATCATTTATTGGTAGGGTCTTGGATCTTTCGCTGCAGGACCGTGTCGAGGCTACTGTCGCCGCTTGCGTGGTGGCTCTCGAGAGGGGAGCGCGTCTCTTCCGCGTACACGACGTGCGCGAGGTGAGGCGCGCGTTGGACCTGGCTGACTCGATTCGACGGGCGGACCGCACTCTCACGTCGCCCGGTCTCGCCGCGACGGTAGGCTGATGGGCTCGTTGGCGGAGTATCTCGGCTTTCTCCAGTTTGACTGGAAAGACGTGGTCGAGATCCTGATCGTTGCCTACCTCATCTACCGGATTCTCGTGCTGTGGGCAGGGACGCGCGCTTTTCAGATCCTCGTTGGTCTCGTTCTGTTAGTCGCGGTATACGCGATGGCCCAACTCCTCGAGCTCGGTCTCATCTCGACGATTCTTTCCCAAGCGTTCACGTACGGCGTGTTCGCCCTCATCGTGGTCTTTCAGCCGGAGCTCCGGAACGCCCTTGCCCAGCTCGGGCGGAGCCGGCTGTGGAACCTTTTCGCCCGCTACGAGGAAAGCGAGGTGGTCGAAGAGATCGTGAAAGCCTCCGAGCGCCTCTCTCGGGCCAAGATCGGGGGTCTGATAGCGGTAGAACGCGAGGTTGGTCTGGGCGAGTACGCAGACAAGGGGACGCGTTTCGAGGCGGACGTCTCGGCGGATCTTCTGACCACGATCTTCACGCCTTACTCACCTCTTCACGATGGTGCCGTCATCGTCCGCGGCGACAAGATCGTGGCGGCCGGTGCGCCACTCCCGCTGACCCAGTTCCCGGTCCGCGACAAGACGCTGGGCATGCGCCACCGCGCCGCCATAGGCTTGTCCGAAGAGACAGATGCCTACGTCGTCGTGATATCGGAGGAGACGAGCCAGGTGTCTCTGGCCGTGGGCGGACAGCTGTTCAGAGAGCTCGACCACGACCGGCTCCGCGCCCACCTTTCGCGGGGCCGCTCGCTGGAGACTCCGCAGGCCGGTGAGGTCGCCCGCCTGCGGGACATGGTCCTCGCGGGACAGAGCGGGGGTGGCGAGGCCCAGACGACGCTGCCGGCCGATAGCGGATCGGCGACGGAGACGGCGGAAGCCACGTCCGGTGCTGACAAGAGCTCCGAGCTCGCGGTTTGACTGGATCCGGAGGGCGGGGTAATATTTCGGGCCGATTTTAGGGTGCCGGATTTCCGGCCCGCCCGGTTGGTTTTTGCCCCGCGGGAGGTAAGGTAGTTGGAGCAGCTCGACACTAGTTATCAACTGCTCACGCTCTTCTCCGATGGGGGCTTCATGATGTACCCCCTCATCCTCTGCTCGCTGGTCGCTCTCGGCGTCATCATCGCCAAGGGATGGACGCTCTTCGTGGCCCACAGAGAGTCGCAGAAGCTCCTGCGCGAGATCGAAGCTCTCGGGCATCGAGGAAGGCTCGATGACGCGATTCGCACGGCGGAGGAAACCCGCGGACCTGTCGCCGCAATTCTCCTGGCAGGGCTGCGCCGCGTTCAGGAGAGGCATACGGGTTCCGATGTCGCCAAGGCGATTTCGACCACCGGGTCGATCGAGCTGGGCTTCCTCGAGCGTGGATTGCCTGTCCTGGCCACGATCGCGAACGTCGCCCCGATGCTCGGCTTCTTGGGCACGGTCATCGGCATGATTTTGGCGTTCCAGGCGATCGAGGTCGCCGGCCAGGTCGAGCCCGGGCTCGTTGCGGGCGGGATCAAAGTCGCGCTGATCACGACGGCAACCGGCCTGGCAATCGCGATCCCGGTCAACGTGGCGTACAACTTCTTCGTCAGCCGCATCGATCGGTTGGTTGCCGACATGGAAGAGGGCGCCCAAGCGGTGCTGGATCTAGTGTGGTCGCTTGATACGCGACTCCGCGGTCAAGGCGCCGAGAGGATCGCGCCCGAGGAGGGAACACGCGATCACCGGGCGGACTCCTGAGACACGGCGATCATAGAATGAGGCTCCAGTAGAGGACCCGATGCCGATCCTGCAGCGCAAGCAGCGCGTCTCCGACGACATACCCACCGCCTCTATGGCGGATATCGCCTTCCTGCTGCTCGTCTTCTTCCTGACCACGACCGTGTTCAACGAGGAGAAGGGCCTGCCGATCGTCCTTCCGGAAGAGAAGGAAGAGCAGGAAGTCTCTCCGAAGAACATCCTGTTCCTCATCGTCCGGGCGGACGGGTCAGTCGTCGTCCGGCGCGGGGAGAGCGAGCAGGAGCAGATCGTCGCTTACCGTCAGGTCGAAGGGATTCTCCGGCAGGAGCTGGCGGCGAACGAGAATTTGATCGCGGCGATCAAGACGGAGCCTTCAGCGGCCTATCGGCACATGATCAACGTGCTGGATGAGGTCAAGAAAGCTGGCGCGGAACGCATTTCACTGCAGATGGTAGGAGAGTGACCATATGGCAGTGAGATCGGGCGGTTTCAAGCGCAGATCGGGGACGAGCAGCGACATCCCGTCGTCCTCCATGGCCGATATCGCCTTCCTCCTGCTGATCTTCTTCATGGTGACGACCGTCTTTCGGCGCGAGAAGAAGCGTGACATCGACTGGGTCAACGCCGAAGCCACCAAGAAGATCGACGAGAAGCGAAAGAACATCCTGCACCTGTGGCTCGATCCGGCGGGACAGGTATGGATCAACGACCAGTCCGTCGCCGATGACGACATTGCCCAGGTGGTTAGGCCGATATATGCGGACAACCGGGAATTGGTGATCGCCGTGCGCGGCGATCGAGATGTTCCATACAGCAAGATCAACACGATTACGAAGCAGCTTCAGGCGGCGGGTGCGGTGCGGGTGACGTTTGCGACCCGTCTGGAGCAACGAGTGACGCGGCCCAGGAGGTAAGGGGAGGTACGTGCCAATGCCCGGAGCGACCGAGCAAAAAGAGTACGCCGTTCAAGTGACGGCCAACGAAGCCTTCAAGCGGGACGCGTCCAACTGGCTCTCGTACGGCTTGATCGGGGCGGTTGCCGTTCATTTCGCGCTCTTCGCGTTCTTCCCCAACCTTCAGGCAGCCGACCTGTCGGGACTGGGTGACGCGATCGAGACGATCGAGCTCCCACCCGAGGTACAGATTCCGCCTCCACCGGAGCAGATCTCCCGGCCGGCCACGCCCAAGGTGGCGATGGCCGACATCGCGGAGGACGTCACGATTGCGCCGACGACCTTCGAGTCGAATCCGGTTGAGAACCTGCCGCCCCCCCCGAAGACGGGGAGCCCGGCTGACCGACCGTCGTTCATTCCTTACGACGTACCGCCCAAGCTGAAGAACGCCGGCGACATTCAGAAGCTTCTGCAGCGGCTCTACCCCTCGCAGCTGCGCGAGGCGGGCATCGAGGGCTCGGTTGTCCTCTGGATCTACATCGATGACCGAGGCGTCGTGCAGAAATCGCAGGTTCAGAAGTCTAGCGGGTACGATGCGATGGACGAGGCAGCGATGAGCACGGCCGACAAGATGCAGTTCACGCCGGCCAAGAACCGAGACAAGACGACTCCCGTCTGGGTTGCTCAGGCCATTACGTTCGAGGTTCGATAGATCACCGGCGGGGCCGCCGCCGGTCCCGCGGTCGCCGAAAACGAGAGCCGCTCGCACCGCGGGCGGCTCTTTCTTTTTTGCGCCGGTTTGGGATTGGCGTCGGTGGCTTCGCTCCGCGAGCCGGCAGACGCTTGATCTTCGAAGCCCATCGCTTCGCGTTGGTCTCCTCAGAGCGTCCGATGCTCGCCTCGGAGGGTCGACGGCAGGGGAGGGGATGCGTACTTTCGGCCCCGATTGATAGACCATGAGTGATCTGGCAGAGCGTCTCGCAAGGGTCCGCGAGCGCGTCGACCGGGCGGCGGGTCGCGCCGGCCGATCTGGCTCGGGTGTCGAGATCCTACCGGTGACGAAGGGGCATCCGCCTGATCTACTGAAGGATGTAGCCGGCGTCGGATTCTCGATCGTCGGCGAGAACCGCGTCGATGAGGCGGAATCCAAGCTCGCGGAGCTGGGGCGGTTGGATCTGCGCTGGCACATGATCGGTCACTTGCAACGGAACAAGGTGCGGCGCGCAGTCGGCGTGTTCGACGTGATCGAATCGGTCGATTCGTTACGCTTGGCCAGAAAGCTGGCCGCGGAAGCCGAGACAGCAGGGCGCGGCGAGCTCGAGGTGCTGCTGGAGGTCAACGCGTCCGGGGAGGTCACGAAAGGTGGGTTTGCCGGCGAAGACGTGCTAGCAGCGACGACAGCGGTCGCAGAGTTGGATCGGCTTAGGGTGGTTGGCCTTATGACCATGGCGCCGTTCACCTCCGATTCGGAGCTTCTGCGCGGTGTGTTCAGGCGCACTCGGGAGCTGTTCGAGCGCTGCGGGCGGGAGGCTGCGGGTTTCGAGGCGCGCGTTCTCTCGATGGGCATGAGCAACGATTTCGAGATCGCCGTGGAGGAAGGGAGCACTCGGGTCAGGCTGGGAACCGTACTGCTTGGCGCTCGGCCGCCGGCCTGAGGCCGCCATCCGAATGGAACTCGGAGAAAAGAGCAGGAGAGGTGATGCGATCGTTTGAAGCCAGAATGAAGGGCGGAAGAGTCGCCGTATGAGTACGCCCCAAAGCAAGATCACGATGGAGACGGTTCGCACGGCCGCCGACGCGATTCGGAAGGAGTCGGACTTCGGCCCCTCAGTCGGAATCGTGCTGGGCACGGGACTCGGCGCTCTGGCGAACGAGATCGAGGCCGAGGCATCGATCCCCTACGAGGGCATTCCCGGGTTTCCGGCATCTACCGTCGAATCACATGCCGGCCGGCTCATCCTGGGAACGCTGGAAGGAGTGAAGGTGGTAGCGATGGAAGGTCGCTTCCACCGGTATGAAGGCTACACGATGCAGCAGGTTACGCTTCCGATCCGGGTGATGCGAGAGATCGGTACCGATCTGTTGATCGCCTCGAACGCCTGCGGCGGAATGAACCCGTTATGGCGAGCGGGAGACGTCGTTCTGATTAGCGACCACATCAACCTGATGGGCGACAATCCGCTGATCGGCCCCAACCTGGAGCAGGGTCCCCGTTTCCCGGACATGTCCGAGCCCTATGATGCCGCGCTGCGGGCGACCGCAGCCGACGAAGCGCTGCGGCTCGGTATCACGATGAGGGAGGGCGTCTATGTGGCCGTGGCCGGTCCCTGCCTCGAGACGGTCGCCGAGTACCGGATGCTCAGGGCGATGGGTGCGGATGTCGTTGGGATGTCCACGGTGCCCGAGGTGATCGTGGCTCGGCACGCGGGCATGCGAGTTCTTGGTCTCTCGATCATCAGCGACATGGCGCTGCCCGACGCGTTGGAACCGGTCGACGTGGCGACGATCATAGCGACCGCGCAGGCGGCCGAACCCGTGTTGACTCGC
>JBDHGL010000015.1:0-47828 GCA_039589875.1 Gemmatimonadota bacterium | reverse complement strand
CCCGACGCTTACTCCATCCGAGACGGCTGCGCGCGACCGGCTGCTCAGGGAGATTGACGGCGGTGGCCTTGCGCCGCCGATGGTCGATCAGCTGAGATCGCAGCTGAGGATCTCCGATGAGCTCCTGCACGATCTGCTTCGTTTGCTCGTGAAGGGTGGGGATTTGGAGAGCGTGAGCCCGGAGATCTATCTGTCCGTCGGGAGCGCAAAGCAGCTACGCGCCGCCGCGGAGCGTGTGTTTCGGGAGCGCCCGGTGGCGACACCAACTGATTTCAAGCAGCAATTCGGCGTGACGCGAAGATACCTGATCCCTCTCCTGGAGTACCTGGATCGAACGCGGGTCACCCGGCGTACGGAGGAAGGGCGGGTGTGGATCGACTGATTGCTAGACAACTTTATATGATGCCGGATAACTGACTGTGACATCGAGTCATGCCACGTTGCTGATCGGATTGATCGGCCTCACGCCGGTCTGCGCGGCGGGTCAGCCCACCGACGTCCCGCCGCAGGCGCGGGGCGACCTCGGAGACTTCTCCTTGGAGCCGGTGTCGCCGAACCCTTTCGAGAGCGAGACACGCATCGCGTTCCGGCTGGGCGAGGGGCTCCTGGACGCAGAGCGAGAAGTGCGTGTCTCTATGAGCATCTTCAACATCCTCCATCAGCTCGTCGCAGTTCCCGTCACGCTGGACAGTGGTGGTAGGCCCGGCGAGCCGCTCGAAGACCGACTGTACGACCGGCCGGGGCTGTTCGCCGCGTTCTGGGATGGCGTCGATCGAGAGGGTCGGAGGGCCACCGCAGGCCCGTACTTCGTTGAGCTCCGGGTAGGTGACAGAACTCAGGTCCGGAAGATCCTGCTCGTTCGGTGAGCCGGCGGGCTTGGTCAGGAAGGGTGGTAGAGGAACCGGCCGCAGTTCTGGCAGATGTTCAGCTTGTCGTTCGGGTCGGCGCCTGCCGCCCATGACGTGGGAACCGCCATGAAACAGCCATAGCAGATACCGCTGAGGACAGGCACGACCACCCGGTGCCCAGCACCGATCAGTCGACGGTATCGTTCCCTTACGCCCTCTCCGAGCGAGCCCTCCAGTTCACCGATCTTTTGCTCGAGGGCGGCCAGGGCCCGCTCGACGCTCATCTCGAACAGGCCCGACTCCAGCTCGCGGACTTCACCCTTTTCCAGCGCCCGCCGCTGCATGTGCAGATCCTGCATCTCGAGGAGCTGCTCGAGGTGCTCGTGCATCGCTACACGCCCTTCTCCTCGATCAGCCGGAGAAAGTCATCGGCGCTCTCGACCGCCGCCAGCCGCTCCGGCACGTCGGCCTCTTTGCTGAACTGGGCGATCTTCCCCAGAACGGGCAGGTATTGATTGGAGACCTCTAGTGGCGGTGCCACGATTAGAAAAACGTAATGCACGGGCTTTTCGTCGATCGCTTTGAAGTCGAGACCGCCCTTGTGTCGGCCGAACGCGACGCGCAGGCGGTTGACGACGAGCGAGCGGCAGTGGGGGATGGCGATACCTCGTCCGATGCCCGTCGAGCCGAGGTTCTCTCGTCGCTTGAGCATCTTGAATAGTATGGCTTCGGATTTCTCATCGAGGTGGAAGAGGCCGACGAGCTTCTTCAGCGTTTCGTCCTTGGTCTCGGTGCTCAAATCCAGGTTGATGGCGTCGTCTGAAAAGAAGTCTCTGAGCTGCATCTATCGCTTCCTTCAAGAGAGGCGTCCCCGAGGGCACCTGCAGTATATTCGTGGTCTCGAAAAGCTGTCAAAACGCGGAACGCCTCGATCGGCCGGCGATCGATCGCGAGGCCACGAAGAGCGTGAGAGTGGATGACGGGACACAGCGATTGGAGGGTCCGGACTTTTCTCGAGGTTCTTGCTCATTCGATGGGGGCTCGGCGCGCCGTTCTGTGGCGCTTGGACGCGACCGGGGAGGAATGGGTCATAGAAGATGAGGTGGCGGCCGGGGGGGCTTCGAAGAACACACCCCTGCCGGCTGAGGGCCATCCGTTCACCTGGTCGGCCCGCGAGGATCTCGTGCTTCAGGTTCTCAGCACGGAGTTGTTCAAGGGTCCAGCCGAGGGGGAGTGGTCGCTCGTGGCGCCGCTGACCGAGTGGGATCGTCTTCTCTGTATCTCGTTCACCGGCACGCCCGGCGTGAACGCGCGCTCCGCCGTGGAATCTGCGGTACAACACCTGCGTGCAATCGCACCATGGGATGAGCCGGGCTGGTGAAGTCGAGGACCAACAGCGTAGGCTCAGTGTAGTAGGTCGATTGCGGGGGCGACCAGGTTTCGACGTGTGCGCCCGAAACCGTAGTAGCGTGCCGAGGTCTCGGAACCTCGTAAAACACCGGGAAAAACACACAATTGCCAACGATAATTTGGCTCTGGCCGCGTAACTAACGCGGTCCGTCTCACGCTTTGCCCGGCCCGAGGCGGGGCATGAGGCGACGTGATATCGGGCTGGATGGGGCTCGCAGGCCGCGGGCGGTCCCGTCGAGATGGCGAAAGCCTCGTGGCTGGTCGAGAACTGGTCGTCTACGGACCTGCGATCGACGAGATACCAAGCGTAGACTACGCACGTAGAAGCTGCGGGCTAAGGCCTCGCGGACGCGGGTTCGATTCCCGCCGCCTCCATCACCGTCGGCCCGTGGCGCCGGTCTCGCCTTGGCGAGGTTCGGCGCCCGGCCTTTTTTCATACCGGTCGTCCGGAAGATCTCGAGGGAAGCGAGCGATGCTGGAAGAGATTCGCGAGAAGCTCAGCGAGGAGACAGAGTGCCTCCTCCACGAGCTCGAGGTCGTGCTGCCGAAAGCGATCCAGCATGCCCTCGAGCTGGGCGATCTGCGTGAGAACGCGGAGTATCACGCGGCTCTGGATCGACAGCGTTTCGTGCACGCCAGGTTGGATTACATCCGCCGGCGTCTCGCGGAGCTGTCTGATATCGATATGGAGACGATCCCCACCGACCGGATCGGTTTCGGGTCCCGCGTGACGCTGAGAGACCTGGATGATGATTCGACCGAGGTGTATACGGTGGCCTTCGGCGAGCAGATCGATTTCGAGAAGGCCGAGATCTCCATGGCCTCGCCGATCGGTAAGGCGCTGCTCGGCCGCCGGCCGGGTGAAGAGGTGAGCATTACCCTGCCGCGTGCGACTGTGCGCTACGAGATCATCGAGTTCTCGACGATACACGAGGTGACCGGCACAGACGACGACTGAGCATGGATGCGACGCTGGTCCACCTAAACGTCCACCACTTTCCCGTCGTTCTCTCGCTCGCCGGCGGCATCTCATCGCTGGCCGGCCTCATCCTGCGGCGTCCCTTCGTCACCCACTTCGGCGCCCTCTCGCTCCTATTGGCGGGATTGGCCGCACCAGTGGCGTACATCTCCGGCAAGCTGGCGGCGTCCGTTGCCCTGCCGGGAGCGATGGATCCGACGGCAGCCACGCTGCGGTCGGCACTGGATGTCCATGAGACGAGCGGGCTCATCGCGACGGTTGCTCTCGTACTGGCCGGCGTAGCCGCGGCTGCATGGCTCAGGCGGAGAACGATTCGCCTGGCGGCCGCTCTGGCGCTTCTGGGCCTCGCTTCAGCCGGACTCGCGGTTCTCGCCGGATGGGAAGGCGGCCGGATTCGACATCAGCGGCCCGCCGGACCGACGGTCCAAACGGAAGTACGGTCGGCGAAGCCGGAGGCCGGATCTGCCAACCTAGAAGACGGTGATCGGCGGAAGATACTTGTCCGGCTGAGCCCTCAGATCGGAGAGGATGTTGTTCAGCTCCACGACCATCCGAAGCAACTCCTCGTAGAGCGTTTCGTCGACGATTAGCTGTCCGATCGAGCCCTCACCGGCTCTCAGGCCGGCGATCAGCGAGTCGGAGCGGCTCGCGGCACCGGCGAGGGAGCGGTAGAGCGAATCGGACTCGATCAGTCTCCCCAACGAGCCTTCACCTCGAGCGAGCTTCGCGGTCATCGAATCGAGCGAGGCCACCGCGTTCACGACCCGATCGTATAGCTCATCGTCCTTGGCCATACGGCCGAGGGTACCCTCGCCGGCGTTCACCCCCCGCAGAAGACTCGAGAGGTCGCCGCTCAGGTTCACGAGCTGATCGTACAGATCCCGGTTGACGAACAGCTGGCCCACCGTACCCTCGCCGGCCAGCAGGTCCTGCGTGAGCTCATCTAACGATCGAACTAGCCGCGTAAGGCTGACGACCGCCGAGGAAGCCTCGTCCAGCAGCTCGGAGTAGTCCAGCACCGCGGCGGCGGCCAGGGTGTCGCCCGGTTCCAGGATCCGTGTGTCGGGACTCCCGGGCTCGATGTCGATGATCCGATCGCCGAGCAGACCCATCGTACGGATACGGGCACGGGAGTCGGAGCGGATCTGGTCCTGAACGCCGCGGTTGACGGCCACCCAGACCTCCAGCCCTTCGCCGCTCGCCGGACGGTTCTCGGGAGAGATGAAGCTGATTCGGGAAACCTGCCCGACGGGCTGACCCGCCAGCTGTACGGCTGCTCCGGGCACCAAGCCGGCGGCCGAGTGCATTAACGTCACGAGTTGATAGCGTTCACCGAACACGCTGCCCGTGTTGCCGATGAAGAAGACGCCGGCGGCAAGCAACACGAGGCTGCCGATCAAGACGACGCCCACCTTTACTTCCTCCCAGGTGATCGGCCTGGATCTCCTCATTTCACCTCTCGATCGACGGGCCGACTATTCGAGGTACTCCCGGATGTAGACATCCTCAGCGGCAAGCATCTCTTCGGGGGTACCGAGAAAGATAATCCGCCCTCCTCGGAGGAGCGCTACCCGGTTCGCAATCCGGCAGGCCGAGCGGGTGTCGTGCGTGACCACGACTGAGCTCACGTGGAGCTCCCGGCGCAGCTTCACGATGAGATCGTCGATTCGGCGAGTCGTGATCGGGTCGAGGCCGCTCGTGGGTTCGTCGAACAGCAAAATCTCGGGCCGATGGACGATCGCTCTGGCTATTGCCACCCGCTTCTTCATGCCACCACTGAGCTCCGACGGCAGGAGGCTCTCGACCCGGTCGAAGTCCAGATCCACGAACCTCAGCGCTTCCTCGACGCGAAGCCGTATCTGCTCCAGGGGAATCTCGGTGTGCTCGAGCAGCGGAAAGGCGACGTTGTCGAAGATCGGCAAGGAATCGAAGAGGGCCGATCCCTGGAAGACCATGCCCATCCGTTGACGCATGTCGAAGATCTCCGTGCGGTCGGCGGTCTCCAGGTCGTGGCCGAGCACCTCCACCCGCCCCGAGTCGGGTTCCTCGAGCGAGAGGATGAGCTTCAGGATCGTGCTCTTTCCCACGCCCGAGCCGCCCAGCACGCACATGGTCTCGCCACGACGCACATGAACGGAGATCCCGTCCAACACGACATGGTTGCCGTAGACGAGGCGGATGTCCTCGAGGTCTACCACGGTGGGCTGTACGTCGGCGTAGGTCGCGGTTGCCCTCACTCGATCAACAGGGCGATCAACAACTGGGTCAGAAAGTAGTCAGAGGCCAGAATGAGAACCGAAGAGGTCACGACGGCCCGTGTCGTGGCGCGCCCGACTCCCTCGGTGCCTCCGCGCGCCGCCAACCCGTAGTAGCAAGATGTCAGGGCCATGATCCCACCGAACACGAAGGGTTTCAGAAGCCCGCCGAACACGTCGATCGGAACGTAGCGCAGAACGAAGCCGGTATCGGCCAACGCCTGATACACCGATCGCATGTAGAGGGTAGCCGTAAGATCCAGCTTTACCACGGCGATCAACATTCCTCCGAGGACGGCGATCGTGTCCATGATCACCGTGAGCACCGGCAGCATGATCACCGCCGCGAGGAAGCGGGGCGCGACCAGCTTGCGGATCGGGTCCACCCCGAGGGTGTTCAGCGCATCGATCTGCTCGGTGATCCGCATGGCGCCGAGCTGGGCGGCCATGCCGGACCCGGCCCTGCCCGTGACCATCAAAGCGGTGAGCACTGGTCCTAGCTCGCGCACCGCGCTGGCTCCGACGAGACGGCCGATGTAGATCGTGGCTCCGAACTGCCGCATCTCGACAGACGACTGCAACGCGAGCACCATTCCCGTGAAGAGCCCCGTGAGCGTGACGATTCCTAGAGAGGAGACGCCGATCGTATCCATCTGCTGCCCAAGGTCGCGCCAGTAAAACGGTCGCGTGGTCGCGGAAACCAGAACGCGGCCGAGCAAGGTGAAGTACTGCTGCACCCTGTACGCTGCGTTCTTGAGGGCCTCGTTGAGCCAACGGCTAGGAGATATGCGGGAAGACGGCATGCGGCCGGAGCTTAGAACTGGCGCGGGGTCCGCGCAACAGCTAGCCAAGCGCCGCCCTGGCGGACAGGTTTCCTGCGGGTCATCCAACAGATCAGGGAGGAGAACCAGCTATGAAGGTCGTTCGTACCGATGGTGCGCCAGCGGCGCTAGGGCCCTATTCGCAGGCGATCCAGGCGGATGGCTTCGTTTATACCGCGGGCCAGGTCGGGCTGGATCCGCTGACCGGGGAGCTGGCCGATGGAGTGGAAGCGCAAACCCATCGCGTCATGCGCAATCTGAAGGGTGTTTTGGTGGCGGTCGGACTGGACCTGGCCGATGTGGTCAAGACGACAGTGTTTTTGGCCGACATGGAAGACTTTGCCGTCATGAACGAGGTGTACGCGCAGTATTTCGACGAGCCATACCCGGCCCGCTCGACGGTTCAGGTAGCTCGTCTCCCTAAGGACGCCCGAATAGAGGTGGACGTCGTGGCGCGCTACGGGTGAGGTTCAGGACAGCCGACCCCGCAACGATTCGAGGCGGGGCACTCGCGGGGGCGGATGGAGGACTGGTGTCTCCTGCGGTCTTCAAAACCGACACGACGGCCCCACAGGTCGTCGGCTGGGTTCGATTCCCAGACGCTCCCGCCATCACTCTCTCGGCCCTGGCGGCCGCGGTTGCTATCTCGTGCGCGCTGCCGCCGGGCCTAGTAGCGCAGGAACCGGAGACTCCACCGGCCGAACAGGACACCGTTCAGGCGGTGCCGGACACGCTTCCCGCGATTGTGGAGCCGGCCGCTCAGGAAGACCCAGCTGCTCAACAAGACCCAGCTGCTCAACAAGACCCGGCCGCTCAGGAGGACCCGGCCGCTCAACGGGAGCGTCCGGTCAACCCCACCGGCGCGCTTCTACGCTCGATCATCATACCGGGCTGGGGACAGGTCGCAGCCGACCAGCCGGCTCGAGGCGGCATCTACTTCACGGTTTGGTCGGGCGGCGTGTTCATGATACTGAAGGCCAACTCCGAGCTGAACGCTGCTAAGCGGGCGGAGGACGAGGATCTCATCGACAGCCGGAGCCAAGCGCGGGAGGATTGGATCTTGTTTACCGGTCTGTGGGCTCTGATCAGCGGGGTTGATGCCTGGGTGTCGGCTCACTTCGCTGGGTTCGAGGGCGAGCTGCGTCCGCCGCAGGACGGCTCGCCCGGACTCGAGATCAGCTATCCCGTGAAGCTCTTCTGACGATGTTGGATCCCGGGAACCGCGAACCGGACGTGGCGGCACCGATCGGCGTCTTCGATTCCGGGGTGGGCGGGCTCACGGTGGTGCATGCCCTGCGGGAGCGGCTGCCCGCGGAGTCGGTCGTCTATCTGGGCGACACCGCCAGGGTGCCGTACGGACCCAAGTCGCCCGAGACCGTGCGGCGCTATACCGGTGAAGCGGTCGATTTTCTACTGGCCCGGGGAGTGAAGCTCATCGTCATCGCCTGCAACACCGCGACCGCGCGGGCCGCGGAAGATGTCGCCGACCGGGTAGAGGTTCCGGTCGTAGGCGTCATCGAACCGGGTGCGAGCGCCGCGGCGCGCAGCTCCAGGTTCGGCCGAATCGGGGTGATCGGTACGCAGGGAACGATCGAGAGCGGGAGCTACGAGCGGCTCATCAAGCAGCTGCGGCCGGACTCGATCGTGCGGAGCGCTGCCTGCCCGCTCTTCGTGTCACTCGCCGAGGAAGGTTGGACGGAGGGTGAGGTGGCACGGCTGACTGCCGAGCGCTACCTGGGGCCGCTGCTCGAGCAGGACATCGACACGCTGGTTCTGGGCTGCACGCACTACCCACTCTTCAAGCCCTTGTTGGCCCGGGTCGCCGCCGGTGTCGAGCTGATCGATTCGGCCGAGGCGACCGCCGCGGCCGTCGCGGAGCGTCTGGAGAAGCTGCAGTTGAGTGCCATCACCGGTGACTTCGGCGATGCGCGCTACTTCGTGACGGACGATGCCCGCCGGTTCGCCGCCGTGGCAGAACGATTCCTCGGAGAACCCATCGGCAGCCTGGAGTGGGTCAATCTCGGTTCCAGCACTTGACCTGGATCGACTCCGGCGTGAGGAGCGCATAGCTGCGGTGATGGATCCAGTCTCCCGAGTTCAGGTAGTGGCGGCCGGGCTCCACCTCGATGAGCTCGGGCCGGTGCGCATGCCCGAAGACCACGAGCTCGATTTCGGGGTGTCGGGCGAGCAGCTCACCGGCATGTGCGGCCAGGCGATCGGCTCGCTCGTGGTCATGCGTCGCCTGGCGCCGCACCCTTCCGGGCGTCGAGCTCACCCGACGAACCAGCGGGAGCGCGAGATCGGGAGGCGCGAGCCGGAAAAGGGTGCGGAAAGCCCGGGTGCGGGTCGCGGCCCGGAAGGCGCGGTAGGCTCGTTCGCCGCTGAGCAGGCCGTCCCCGTGAGCGACGTAGGCCTGCCGGCCCGCGAGCTCGGTGTGCACGAGGCCGTCCAGCAGCTCGATTCCGATCTCGTCTCGCAGGAAGCTGCCGGTCAATCCGTCGTGGTTTCCGCCGACGAGTCGGGTCCGCACGCCGGCCTCCACGATATCGGCCAGCCGACGGAGGATAGGGAAGTAGCGGCGGAGGACGACGCTCCGGTACTCGAACCAGAAGTCGAACAGGTCTCCGTTGATGAGCAGCTCCGCCGTCCGTCCGGGCAGCGAGTCGAGGAACTCGAGGAAAGCTCGCTCGCTGTCGGGCGGAATCTCCCCGAGGTGCACATCGGAGACGACGATGGTGGATCGACCGTCCATGCCAGAAAATAAGACCTCTCCGGCGGACGGCGAAACGACCGACCGAAGCCCTCCGCACGCCGTCGAGGTTTCGGTGCGATACGCGGAGACCGACCAGATGGGCCGCGCCCACCACGGTGTCTACGTCGTGTGGTGCGAGCTCGGGCGGACCTCCATGATGCGGGAGCGCGGCGTTTCCTACGCCGAGCTCGAGCGCAACGGCGTTCTTCTCCCCGTCACCCGGCTGGATGTCGACTACCGCAACGCCGCCTACTACGAGGAGACGGTCCGGATCGAGACGAGCGTAGCGGAAGTGCGAAGCCGGTCGGTGACCTTCTCATACGAAGTGTACGGCCCGGGCGATCGTCTGCTGGCGCGAGCTCGCACGGCGCTTACGTGCACGGACGGCGAGGGACAGGTCCGCCGTCTGCCCGTCGAGGTGCGCTCTGCACTGCAGGCGGCCTTGTGACGCTCGGAACGATCGGCCGCAGCGGCCTCCTGCCGCTCGTGACGGTGGCGCTCATCGGCTGCTCCAAGTCGCTCGAGACAGGACCGCCGCTGGATAACCCGCCTGCCGTGGCTGCCCGCATCATCACATCCACCGGGCCGGCCGGACCCTATCGTCTTCGCTTTGATTGGCAGTACGCAGACGAGAAGGGGCAGCTGAGCGGGGAAGGTGTGGCCCGCTACAACCCAACGGATTCCGTGCGACTCGATCTTTTCGCGCCGGGGGACGCCTCGATGAGCGTGTCGCTCACCCCGGGAGGCCTGGCCTCGCTGGGCGGGATCGACGATGTCACCTTGCCAGGGCCGGCTTTCTTGTACGCGATGGCCGGCATCTTCCGCGTTGGGGACCGGCCACCGGCGCGCGGGTTTCACTCCGACAGCGTAGAGGTGCTCGTCTATCCGTGGACGAACGACTCGTTGTTTGCGGTCGTCCGGGGCGCGAGGCTCCTTCGTTTGGAGGAGAGGAGGGGCGGACGTCTCCGCCAACGAATCGAGCTCGAGTGGGGTACCGGAAGGGAGTGGCCGCAGAGCGCCGAGTATCGCGATTTTGTAGAATCACGACGTGTCCGCTGGGAGCTAACGGAAGAGACCGAGGTTCTGACCAGCCATGCCATCGAAATCTTCGACCTTCCGCATCGCATGTAGCCTGATTGCGGCGCTGGTCATCGGAGGCTGCTACGGGTTCTCCGGGGGCGGCGGCCTTCCGGACCATATGAACACGGCCTTTATTCCGCCCGTGCAGAACGAGACGACGCGGTTCGGGCTGAACGAGAGGCTCACGCAGTCGCTGCTCGACGCGGCCCGCGGGAAGCTGGGTCTGCAGCTCGCCGCCCAGAACGAGGCCGATCTCCTCATTACGGCCCGAATCACCCGCTACACGGATGTTGCCCTCAACTTCGCTTCCCGGCAAGGCGAGGGGAGCCAGGTCTTCCAGCGGCGAATTACGGTTACCGCCAATGTGGAGATCTTCGATACCGAGAACGAGGAGGTCTACTGGAGCTCGAACTCGGTCAGTGGGACCGGCGAGTATTCGCCCGAGCAGGAGGCCGAGGAGGTCGGAGAGATGATCGCGCTCGACAACCTCGTCCAGAAGATCGTGGACGGAGCGCAATCGGATTGGTGAGAGACCGGGCCTGGTGCGCGCGTACCGGAAGCGGCCGACTGGGCTGTCTGGTCGGGCTGCTCGGACTTGCTTTGCTGATGTACGTGGCGGTCCCGTTCATCCAGGTTGAGATGCGCTACCGCAAGGCCGTAGAGCAGATTCGCGAGCGGGCGAGCGCGATCACTGTCGAGCGTTCCGTCGAAGTGGAAGACCGTCTCAGGTCGGTCATCCGCGGACTCGATCTTCCGCCGAGCGCCGAGCGCATGACGGTGCGCGTCGCCCCCGGCACGACCCGCCGGTTCCACGTGACGATCCAGTATGCCGACACCCTTCGGATCAAGCCGTGGAGCTGGGTGATCCAACGGAGCATCGAGGCCGAGACCTCGTGAGACGCAGTTGGCAGCGCTTCAGCCGCCCGGCGGCCATCCTCGCCGGGCTGTGGATCGTCTTCGGCTCCTCGATCTGGGAGCTACCTGACCGGCTGTTTGCCGAGCCTGGAGCGGGAGAGGTTCCCGGTCTGATCGACGGCGGTCAGGACGGCGAGGACGGCCACGCTGCGGAAGCCGGCGAGGCTGACGGCTCCCACGGACCGGAGATCTCGACCGTCTTCCTCGTGCTGATCGCGATTCTCCTCCTGGGCAAGTTGTTCGGCGAGCTGGCGGAGAGGGTCGGCCAGCCGGCGGTGCTGGGCGAGCTCGTCGCCGGAGTGATCCTCGGCGGCAGCATGCTGGGCGTCATCCCGGCGACCGACACGCCGCTCGGCGAGGTAATCCACGTTTTCGCCGAGATCGGCGTCTCGATTCTCCTGTTCGAGATCGGTCTGGAAACGGATCTGAAGGAGATGTTCCGCGTCGGCAAAGAGGCGGCCGCCGTCGCGCTCGTCGGTGTAGTCCTGCCATTCGGGCTGGGATTTCTCTACTGGTACTCCGCAAATCCGGCGATCGGCGTTCAGCCGGAGGGGATCGGGTTCTGGGTGGTGGCGATCTTCATCGGGGCGACGCTCACCGCCACGTCGGTCGGCATCACCGCGCGCGTCCTGTCGGATCTCCGGCAGATGCACAGGCCGGAGGCGCGCATCATCATTGGAGCGGCGGTCATCGACGATGTGCTGGGGATCGTCATCCTGGCGGTCGTGGCTGGGCTGGCCGGTGGGGCGGCTGTTGGCGCGCTGGCTGTCGGTAAGATCTTCGCTTTTGCGGTCGGGTTCCTGGTCCTCGCCGTGGTGATAGGCAACCGGGCGGCTCCCTATCTGTTCAACATCGTCGATCGGATGCGGGTCCGGGGGGTGTTGCTGGTGACCGCGGTCTGCTTCGCGCTCCTGCTGGCGGCGCTCGCGGACCTCTCGGGATCCGCGATGATCATCGGTGCCTTCGCCGCCGGGATCATCCTCTCATCCACGAACCAATTCGATGCGGTGGTCGAGCGGATCGAACCGGTAGCCGATGTCTTCACCCCGATCTTCTTCGTGGTGGTCGGTGCTCCGGTGAACGTGCGCCTGTTCATTCCGGGAAGCGAAGACTTCAGTGCAGATGTTCTGGCGATCGGACTTATCCTCACGGTGATCGCGGTGATCGGTAAGGTGATGGCCGGCTTCGCCGTTCGAACGCCGGGCATCAACCGGCTGGCCATCGGCGTCGGGATGGTCCCGCGGGGCGAGGTGGGGCTGATATTCGCGGCTATCGGCCTTCGGGAGGGCATTCTCAACAACTCGGTCTACAGCGCCGTTCTGATCATGGTCATACTCTCGACTTTCCTGGTGCCGCCCATTCTGAAGCCGCTGCTCCAGCGCAGCGGAGAAAGACCCGGATCCATTGAGCCGTACAGCGAGCTGGATTCGGGCAACGGATGATCCGAGAGACTCTCCTAATAGGATCCCGCAAGTCGGCTCTGGCCCGCGCCCAGGCCGAGCGTGTCCGACAGCTGGTCAGCTCGCCATGGCCCGAGCTCGAGGCGCAGACCGTTCTCATGGACACGGAAGGCGATCGACGGCGTGACGCTCCGCTGCCCGAGATCGGCGGCAAGGGCTTGTTTACGGCCGAGCTCGAGGCCGCACTTCTGGATGGGACCATCGATGTGGCCGTGCACTCGCTGAAGGACCTTCCCACCGAGCTTCCGGCCGGACTGGCCCTGTTGGCCGTGCCCGAGCGTGAGGATCCGCGCGACCTGTTGGTGTCGGCTGCCGGCAGCGAAATCGATGAGCTCCCCGAGGGTGCTCGGGTGGGCACCTCCTCTCTCCGCCGGCGCGCCCAGCTCCTCGGCGTGCGGCAGGACTGCACGGTGCTCGACATCCGCGGGAACGTGGGCACCCGTCTCGCCAAGCTGGCGAGCGGCGCCTATGACGCTCTCATATTGGCGGCCGCAGGCGTGAAGCGGCTTCGCCTGCTCTCTGGATCGATGCGCTTTCTGGATTCTCCCGGCTGGCTGCCCGCGCCGGGACAGGGGGCGCTCGGAATCGAGGGTCGCGAGGATGACGAGCGCGTGCGCGGCCTTCTGGACGCGATCGAGAACCCGACCGCTCGTCTGGAGTCGGAGTGCGAGCGTGCGCTTTTGGGAGCGCTTGGAGGCGGGTGCCAGGTGCCGGTCGGTGCGCTAGCCCACGCGGAGGGAGAGGGCTTGACGCTCAACGCGGCGGTTTTCTCGGTAGATGGGAAGACGGCCGTTCGTGCCTCCGTCAAGGGACGGGTCGCGGAGGCGACGGGCATCGGCACGCTCGTCGCCCAAGAGCTGATCGCCGGTGGCGGGGCCGAGCTGCTGAGCGCCCACCCGGGGCCGTGAGGCAGGCGACTTCGCTCAGGACTCCCGGTTCAGGAAGCGCTGCAGGTTGGCCAGGTAGTACGTCAGGCCAGCGGCGCCCAGAGCGAAGGCGACGGCCAGCGCCAGGCTGAGCGTTCCTCCGTCGCGAGCGAAAGCGACGCCCTGCCATACCGCGAAGAGCGCGCAAAACAGGATCGCCGTGGCGATCAGCAGCTTGTGAAAACCTATGAGTGACATCCTGTCCGCCAAACTACCGTGCGCGGGACTTCGACAACACAGACCGCGGAGACGTCCGGCAGGTTGCGGCTTCTGCGCCGGCCCCGGCAGCTTTTCGTCATGAGCGCCGTCCAATCGCCCGATCGTACCGGCAAGTTTCGTCAGGCCGCCTTCGTGTACCTGCACGTGGGCCTGCTGTACGAGGCGTCCGTGTTCAGTCTGGCTCGGGCCGGCCTACTTCCGGCCGAGCGAGGTCCGGCGTGGATGTGGCTGGCGATCGGAGCGGCGATCCTGGCCGTGGTATTCTGGGGCCTCTGGAGCTGGCAGAACGCGTGGTTTGCCAGGGCGATATTCGGCTTGCACGCCCTCCGGCTGCCGGCCCTGATCGATGGGGCCTTCCTGCACGAAGCCGGCGTGCTTCCTCCATCGTTCTACACGATCGCGCTCGTCGTCGTGCTCATCAACCTCTGGATGCTCGCCCGCGCGGGCTGGGATCTCTGAGCCGAAGAGCATGAGGCGGATCCGAACGTACGCAGAGCTCGAGGGGTCCGATCGCTCCCAGCTCGCCGAGCAGGTGGCGGCTCAGCAGGAGCGGGTCGCTCGGCGGATGGCCGACGTGAGGGCAGTGGTGGGAGTGGCCAGTGGGAAAGGGGGCGTCGGGAAGAGCTTCCTCGCGGCCTCGCTCTCCTCCGCTCTGGCTCGCGAGGGCCGACAAGTCGGATTGCTGGACGCGGACCTCAACGGTCCCACGGCTCCGTCGCTGGTCGGCCTGAGCCGATCGGAGCTCGCCGTCAGCGAGAGAGGCATCCGTCCGCCAGTCGATTCCTCCGGGCTGCGCGTTATCTCCGCGGATTTACTCCTCGAGGACGGAGCGCCCCTCCGCTGGCAGGGGCTGCAGGCCGAGAGCTTCCTGTGGCAGGGCTCGCTGGAGCGCGGCGTCATACGGGAGTTCCTCGCCGACGTTGCCTGGGGCGAGCTGGATGTGCTCGTGGTCGACCTTCCGCCGGGCTCCCAGCGTCTCATCGAGTTGGCGGAGCTGGTGCCCGGGCGCACCGGCTTTCTCGGCGTGACGATTCCCACGGCGGCGTCTCGCGCGGCGGTCGAGCGCTCCCTGCGCCTCGCCCTCGAGCGGGACTTTCCGGTGCTCGGCTTGGTGGAGAACATGTCCGGCCACACCTGCCCCGAGTGCGGAGCGCCAACGACGATGTATCCCGGCGAGGCTGGAGAGGCTCTATCTCGGGAGCTAGATCTGCCGCTTCTCGGCCGGATCCCGTTCGATCGAGAGGCGGCGGTTCGGGCCGAGATCGGTGACATGAACGGTCTTCTGCGAACCCGGGCCGGGCGGGAGATCGGCGCCTTGGCGAAGCTCGTGCTGAGCCTGCTGAGTCCGTGATGCAGGCGGTCGCGTGAGGGATGTGACCCGATGAAGTTCCTGTGCATCGAGTGCGACGAGCAGATGAGCTTCGGGGAGCGTCAGCGTCCGGGGGACGGCACGCTGGCGGCGGTCTTTATATGTCCCGCTTGCGGCCGCGAGGTGGCCATGCTCACCAATCCGATGGAGACGCAGGTCGTTTCCTCGTTGGGCATCAAGATCGGCGGACGCGAGGTCCCTGAGCAGCCGTTGGAGCTGGCGCGCGGAATGATAGCCGGGGGTCGGGAGGAAGCGTTCCGCGACGTCGAGCCGCCGACCGCCGTGGGTTGGGACGATGCGGCGACCGAAAGGCTCGCGGCGGTGCCCTCCTTCGTACGCGGCATGGTGAAGAGGATTTACACCGACTATGCGAAAGAGCGGGGCATCACGGAGATCACGCCGGAGATCATGGACAGAGCCCGCACGGAGCTCGGCCTGGAAGGGATGTGACCAACGATGGACGGGGAAGCGTCGACGATCCAAGAGGAGAGGCGGCCGGTCCGCGGTCAGACGGTCTGCATCGATCGCACGCTGTGCGTCGGATTCGAGGACTGCATCACGCAGGCACCCGGAGCTTTCAGGCTGGATGATGAGGGAATCGCCACTTTCGACGAGCCCGACTCTATAGACCCGGAAAGGCTGCTCGAGGCCTGCTCTGCCTGCCCGGTGGATGCGATTCGAGTGCTCAATGGAGAGGGCCAGCAGATCGTGCCCTGACGGCCTTTTGACTTCGCCCCGCAGCCCAGCTATATAGTCGGCGATTTCCTTACGCCGAGCAGGGGATCTCGCGGCTGCAGGCGCGTTCTCCGACACCACAGGACTGGAGCGGGGATTGTATCGAGAGCTTCTCTTGCCGGTGGACAACTCGCATCATTCGATGTGGGCGGTCGACCGGGCCATCGAACTGTGCAGCGCTTCCCAGGGTCACGTCACCGCCAACCACGTCTACGCCGCCCGCCTCCACGACGTCCGTTTCCGACAGCTCGAGACCGGTCTGCCGGCCCAGTTCCAGACGGCCGAAGAGATCAAGCGTCAGCGGAAGATCCATGACAAGCTGATCGAGAAAGGACTTCAGCTAATATCCGATAGCTTCTTGGATCAAGTGGCTTTACGGTGCGATGAGGCAGGCGTGCCTGTCACCAGGCAGCTGCTCGAAGGGATCAACTACGAGGAGATCGTCAGCGAGGCAAACGGGGGCCGTGGACACCTTCCCAGCCTGATCGGTTTCGACCCCAACATCGCCTCGCGGTACGATGGAGGAGATGTGGTTCGAGGCGATGTTCGCGTCGGCGAAAACGGCCGGCTGATCGCCGAAGAAGAAGAGCAGGCCGAGAAGCTGGCCGGCACATCGGATCGCGAGTACGACCTCCTCGTGCTCGGCGCTCACGGTATCGGCATTCAGCCGCTCTCTCAGATGGGCGGCGTGGCCTCTCGTGTGGCGCGCGGCGTGGAGAAAGACCTTCTGCTCGTTCGGGACGACCGGCCCCTGGCTGGTGGCCGCTGGATCGTCTGCGTGGACGGATCGGCCTATTCGTACAAAGCGATGCGCTCGGCCCTGGAGCTTGCCCGTGCGTTCAACGCCAAGCTCTACGTCTGCAGCGCGTTCGATGTCGAGTATCACCACGCGGTGTTTCACAACATCAAGGACGTGCTTTCGGTTCAAGCTTCGCGTGTGTTCAAGTTCGAGGAACAGGAGGAGCTCCATAACAACATCATCGACAAGGGCCTGCTGAAGCTCGCGCAGGCCAACATCAAGCGGGCCGAGGTGATGGCCGAGGAGTTTCCGGACGTAGATCTCGAGACCCAGATCCTCATCGGAAAGCCGTTTCAGGTCATCATGCAGTGGGCCGAGGAGGTCGATCCTTCGCTCCTCGTTATGGCCCGTCACGGGGCGCACCGAATCGAGGGCACGCAGCTCGGTAGCCAGGCCGAGAACCTGCTGCGCGTCGCCTCCTGCAACATCCTGCTGACCGGAACGACGGATGTCCGGCCGGAGGAGATCCCGTGGATCGAGGAGGACGGCGAACAGGGCCTGGAATGGGCTCCGGAGGCCGAGGTGCGAATCCTCCGTGTACCGCCGTTTGCTCTCGGAATCGCCCGCAAGGCCGTCGAGGAGTACGTGCTCGAACACGCCGAATACGAGCCGCCCAGCCTGCCGACGGTGACGAACGTCTGGCTGGATAGAGCGATCCAGAAGCTCCTTCCCACCCATATGCAGCTCATCATGGGGATCGGCGACGCCGAAGAGCTGGCCCTGGCCGAGATAAAGGCGCAGGAGTCGATGAAGCGGACCGTGGTCTCTACCCACGACGACGAAGAGATCGCCGAGCCTCCGCCGGTGGAGACACGCTGTCCGGTGACCGATCAGATCAGCCAGAGGCCTCGCACGGAGAGCGATCCGATCGTGTGGACACACGAAGCCTATGGGCGGCTCGGGCTGGTTCCCCTCATCGCGCGTCCCCTGGCGCGCAACACGGTCGAGAACTTCGCCCGCGCGGAGAATCTGTGGCGGGTGACGACCCCGGTCATGGACGAGAACAAGCAGGCCATGATCGAGGCCGACGAGTTCGACATGGACACGATGCTCGTGATGTTCAACGAGCTCAAGGCGAAGCAGGTGAGGGCAGAGGCGGCGGGCCTGGACGGGATGAGCGAGGAGATGCGTCGGTTCATCGACGAAGCGAAGGCCTCCGGTGTGACGCGCTGTCCGATCCGGGACGTCGAGCGGGAGATGGCCGATTGTCCCGTCGACTTCAAAACCACGACTCCTGAGGAGGCCAAGCGCGCGATCGAGGACGTGCTGGCCGAGGAGGAGTTGCGTCGTTGAGCGAAACCCTCGGCGTCGCTTCGAGGCGCGCTTCCGCGGTCACCACCGCCGAAGACTGGGTTCCGCTTCCTTCATCCGAACACCGCGTGTCACGGCCGGCCTCCTCCCGGCCCCCCGAAGCAATTCCGCACGTGGTCGCCTGGAATCTGACCCGGCGGTGCAATCTTGCCTGCGCCCATTGCTACATCTCGGCCGGCAGCTGGCAGACGGACGCGGACGAGCTGTCCACCGCCGAATGTCTGCGAATCGCGGACGAGATCCTCGAGCTGAGTCCTTCTCCGATGTTCGTCCTCTCCGGCGGAGAGCCGCTGGTCCGGGACGACCTCGAAGCGATCGCCCGTCACGCGTCGGAGCACGGAGCGACCGTAGTCGTCGGCACCAACGGCATCGGGCTCACCACGGAACGGGTCGAGTCGCTGCAGGATGCGGGCGTTCGTGGCGTGGCCGTGAGCATCGATTCCATGAGGCCGGAGTACCACGACCGCTTTCGGCACGGCCGGGCAGCCCTGGGTGAGACGTTGGCCGCGGTCGAGCGGCTACGTGAGGCCCGTCTGGACTTCGTCGTTCAGACGACCTTGACCGGCGGAAACCGGGACGAGGTCGCCGAGTTGGCGGAGTTCGCGGCGGCTTCGGGCGCCGTCTGCTTCAACCTGTACTTCCTCGTAGCGACGGGAAGAGCGGACCGGATGACCGGGCTGCGGCCGGAGGAGAACGAGGAGGTCCTGGCCGAGCTCACCGACCTGCAGCACCGGTATCGCGGCGTCCTGATGGTCCGCTCGAAGTGCCAGCCGCAGATCATGCGACACGTGTTCGATGCCGATCCCGAGTCGCCGCTCCTCAACTACGCGACGCGCTGCCCGTGCGGCGTGCAGTACTGCCGGATCACCCCGGAGGGGAAGCTGACTCCCTGTCCCTACATGCCCGTCGTCGCCGGTGACCTGCGGGAGAGCAGCTTCGCCGAGGTCTGGCGTCGGTCTGCCGTGTTCGAAGAGATCCGGGGCGGGGAGCTGCAAGGCAAGTGCGGGAGGTGCGAGTACCGGCTGATCTGTGGGGGCTGCCGGGCCCGTGCCTATGCCGAGACCGGCGATTACATGGGACCCGACGAGTCTTGCTGGTACGAGCCGAGTGGCTCCGACGAGCCGATCCTGCCGCGAGCGGTGGCCTACGGCGTGGGCACCGAGCTGCAGCTGGAATGGAGCGAGGAGGCGTCTGCGAGGCTGAACCGGATTCCATCCTTCGTGAGAGGCGTCGTGGCGGGCCGGCTCGAAGAGTACGCTCGACGGAACGGACAAGCCGTCGTCACGCCCGAGCTGATGGATCGCGTCCGCCGGGACCTTCCGGTCGACTTCTCGAAGCGGATGCCCTTCTTCCTCAAGGACCGGAAATGAGCGGAAGAGGGATCTGGTCGTTGGTAGCCGCGGGGCTGCTTCTGATGGCGGCCGAGCCGGCGTGGGCGCAGGAGGCGTTGGCGGCTGCCCCCGAGTACGGGGATTTTCCGCTCATCGGAGCGCGTGGCGCCGTGTGGATCGCTGCCCAGGTGCACCTGATGTTCGCCGCCTTCGTCCTGGGCGTGCCGATGTTCGCCGTCGTCGTGGAGGCGATCGGAATCTTCGGCGGCGAGGAGCGCTACGACAAGCTGGCCAAGGAGTTCACCCGCCTGCTTCTCGTGGCCTACAGCGCGACGGCCATCTGGGGAGCCGTGCTGGTCTTCGTGCTGGCCAGCCTCTATCCGCGCTTCTGGGCGTACCTGACCACCGTTTTCGCGCCGTCGATGTGGGTCTACGCCGGGTTGTTCTTCCTCGAGTCCTTCACGCTGTACCTGTACTACTACGGCTGGGATCGCTGGCGGAGGGGCCTGAGCAAGAAGCTCCACCTCGGGTTGGGACTCGCCCTGAACGTGTGGGGCACGATCGTCATGTTCATCGCCAACAGCTGGCTCACTTTCATGATGAGCCCGCCCGGCGACCTGGCGGCCGACACGGCGCCCCAGACGGTGCAACTGTGGAGCGCGATCGCGAACGCCACCTGGATGCCGATCAACATCCACAGGCTGATCGCCAACGTCGTGTTCGGTGGGGCGGTGGTCGGCGCGTACGCCGCCTACCGGTTCCTGGCGGCGCGCAGCGACGAAGAGCGCGCCCACTACGACTGGATGGGCTACGTCGGAAACTTTATCGCGATCGGCGCCCTCATCGTCCTCCCGTTCGCCGGCTACTGGCTGGGCCGTGAGATCTACGAGTTCAACCAGCAGATGGGCATCACGATGATGGGCGGTTTCATGAGCTGGCTGTGGATCATCCAGGCGTTCCTGATCGGGGTCCTCTTTCTGACAGGCAACTACTACCTCTGGGTGGGCATGGGCCGAATTCCCGGTGCCGAGCGCTTCATGCCGTACATCAAGTGGATGCTCGTCGTCCTCGTGCTCGGGACCATCGTCTGGGCGACGCCACACACGATGATCGCCAACCGGCGCGAGATCGCCGAGATGGGCGGAACTCACCATCCCTTCCTGGGAGTGCTCGGCGTGATGAGCGCCAAGAACACGGCCGTGAACCTGATGATCCTCACGACCTTCCTCTCCTTCCTCATGTACCGGAGGGCCAACAAGCAGCCGGTGGTTTCGTGGGCGAAGACGGGGACGATGCTCCAGGGGGCGGCATTCGCGCTCTCGTCCGGGATCGTGCTTTTCTACGGCATCTACGGCTACTTCGTGACGGCCATCGTGCGGATCGGCTTCAGCGTCTACCAGGTTCTGGCCGTGCTGGCCTGCATCTTCTTGGTGATCATTCTGGACGTCGTCATGATGCGGGGCGCCACCTCCCGCGGCGCGATCCGCTGGGGTCAGATGCCGGCCCGCTCCCAGTACGCGCTGTTCATCCTGGCCGTCACCTTCACATGGTTGATGGGGCTGATGGGCTTCGCCCGGAGCGGGATACGTCAGCATTGGCACGTGTTCGAGGTCATCCGCGACACGAGCCCACAGGCTGTCACGCCGGCTCTCGGACCAGCCGCCACCATGATCAGCACCTGCGTCCTCATCTTCATGGCGCTGGTAGGGTTCATTTTCTGGCTCGGCGGGCTGGCCGATAAGCCGGGCGCTGCTGCCCAGCCGGTCCACCACGCGAGGCCGGAGGGCTAGGCGGTGCTGCGTACGAACCTGAGCGTCCTGTTCGTCGTGCTCGGCACGCTCGCCGTCTATACGGCCGTGGCGAACATGATTCCACAGGTCGCCTCCGAGGTGCCGGTGGAGATGGAGATCGGGTCCGACGTCACTCCGGAGCAGCTCGCGACGATCGGCGAGGAGCTTTATGCGGGAGCGGGCGGTTGCATGGCCTGCCACGGCCTGGGTACAAGGGCCCCGGACCTGCTCGGTGTGGCAGGGACCAATTGCTCCACCCGGCGCGAGGGCCTCGACTGCAAGGCGTATCTGTACGAATCGCTCACAGAGCCCGGTGTCTTCGTCGTCGAGGGCTTCCAGCCGATCATGACGGACATGCGGCGCACGCTCTCGGAGGCCCAGATCTGGGCGCTCGTGGCGTTCCTCCAGAGCCAGGGCGGCGAGATTACGGTGACGGCAGCCGATATCCCACAGGAGGCCGCCGGAGCCGATGGCGCCGGGATTGGCTCTGCCGGTGGAGCTCCTGCCGGTGCCGCTTCGACCATCAAAGATCCGGTCGAACTGCTTCGGGTGAGCATCTGCCTGGCCTGTCATCAACTCGGTGAGGAGGGCGTCGCGCTCGGCCCCTCGTTCGACGACATGGCAGGGGGCGACCCCGAGTACCTCCGACGGTCCATCCTCCTGCCGAACGCGGATACGGCGGACGGTTTCGAGGCCGTCGCGGGGACGATGCCGACGAACTTCGGCGACCAGCTCACGGCGGCTCAGCTGGAGATAATCGTCCGCTTCCTGGCGGGCGAGCGATGACGGAGCGGGCGGACCGATGAGCCGGATCGGCTACTATTTCCGGCACCCGTTCTGGCAGGCGCTGATCGTTCTGGGTCTGTCGTACGTCGCTTTCAAGTACGTCATCGGATACGTGCTCCCGGCGCTCGGCGTGCACAGCGCCCCGGTGCCGTCCAGCGTCCTCTTCCAGTACATGCTCACGGTGGCCGTGGCGCTTCTCCTCTACGTGAGCACGGATGAGGAGCGCTGGCGGCAGTTCAAGGAGCCGTTGCAGCAGGTCATGGTGGATCCTGGCAAGCGGACGATCCGGACCATTCTCCTGATCGCCTTTCCGTTGATCATCGGGTTCCTGACGTACGGCCGGGTGCGCGCCGATGTCGGCGCGCCGCCAACGCTTCGCTCGATCCACCCGGCTCCGCCGAACGAAATCACCTTCCGGGGCGAATCGATGCGGCTGACCGGGCTGGAGAATCCGCTGAGAGAGCACGGTTCTCTGGACGATCACCTGGCTGCGGGAGCCACGATCTACGTGCAGAACTGCATGCCGTGTCACGGCGATCGCTTGGACGGCGATGGGCCGGCCTCGCATGCCCTGAATCCAGTGCCGGCGAACTTCACCGACAACGGCACCATCAGCCAGCTGACCGAGAGCTACGTCTTCTGGAGAATCGCCAAGGGTGGCCCCGGGCTCCCGGCGGAGGGCACGCCGTGGAATTCGGCCATGCCCGCCTGGGAGAACATCCTCACAGCAGACGAGACGTGGGCCGTGATTCTCTATATCTACGGACGCTCCGGCTCGAAGCCGCGCACATGGGAGGAAGCCGGTGAGGAGCACTGAAGCCGTGACCGGCTCCCGGTTCCGCTTCGCTCGGCGGCGGGTTTTGAGATGGGCTGTCGGTGCGCTCGTCGGGATCTCGGCGCTGGCGATGCCGGTGCGGATGGTGGCGGCCCAGGATGCGGGGACCGGGGAGGCGATCTACCGTACCTGGTGCGTCGAGTGCCATGGTGCTGAAGGGCGGGGCGACGGCCCGGCGGCCGACCGGATGCTGCCGCGACCGCGGGACTTCGTAGGAGCCCGATATCAGATCCGCACGACTGCAAGCGGGGAGCTCCCTACGGACGCCGATTTGCTGCGGGTGATGAGCGAAGGGTTGCACGGGACGACCATGCCGGGCTGGCCGAACCTGAGCGATAACGAGAAGCGGGATGTCGTCGCATACATCAAGAGCTTCTCCCCCTTCTTCGAGCGGGAGACGCCGGAGGTTCTGCAGCGCTCCGCCGATCCGGGTGGAGGAGTGGAGGCCACTGAGGCCGGGCGAGAGGTCTACGCGACGCTCGAGTGCGCCCGCTGTCATGGCGAACAGGGGAGGGGAGACGGGACGTCCGCCCCCACCCTCGAGGACTGGAGGCAGCTCCCGATTCGGGCCGCCGATCTCAGCGAGCCGTGGCTGTTCAACGGTGGGATGGGCGCAGACGCGATCCACACGAGGTTCCTCACCGGGGTGGACGGCACGCCGATGCCCTCCAACCAGGATGCTCTCGAGGCCGGCGTCGTGACGGAAAACGACCTCTGGAACCTGGCCCACTACGTGGCGAGCCTCGGGCCGGCCAAGCCGCCGGACGTCGGGGAGGTCGTTAGGGTCGAGCGCCGTGAGGTGCTTCCCGGGGCAGCGAGCGATGAGGCCTGGGATGACGTGCCGACCTCCTACTTCCCGCTCGTCGGGCAGATCGTCGAGTCGCCGCGCCAGTTCGCTCCCACCGTTGATGGCGTCTGGGTTCAGGGTGTGCACGATGGTGCCGAGCTCGTCATGCGCATTGCGTGGCACGATCCGTCGAACAGCCCGGACCCGGCGTGGCAGGAGTGGCAGGACAAGATGGCGGCGACCATATATGCGGATGGGCATGAGATTCCTGCCGAACCGCTTCCGGATCTACTGGCCGTTCAGTTTCCGTTCGATGACCCCACGGGTCGCCAGCATCCGTACTTCCTGATGGGAGATCGGCGCAGCCCGGTCTACCTGTGGCTGTGGCACAGCCGGCGTGGCGTCACCGAAGGGCGGGCGTCGGGCCTCGGAACGGCCGAGGCGTTAGATTCGGGCGCCGGTCTCACAGGGGACGCTGTCTGGGAAGCGGGCCGATGGCACGCGGTCTTTCGTCGTCCGCTGACATCGGAGGCCGAAGTGCTCCAGTTTGCCGAAGGCGAGCCGATCCCGATCGCATTTTTCGCGTGGGATGGGAGCAGTGGAGAGACCGGAACGCGCGGTGCGATCAGCAGCTGGTATTTCATCGCCCTACAGCCACCGCCATCCAATACTGTATTCGTTGCGCCGCTGCTCGCCTTTTTGGTGACCGGCGGTTTGGGAGTGTTCGCCGTCAGGCGGGCCCAGAAGAGCCACACGGGATAGTCCAGAGTCACAGAGAAACGAACAGGAGGAAGCGCCATGATGGAGAGGATTCGCTTGTGGACGACGGTCGCGGCCGTCGGCCTCGCATGGGGATGCGGAGGAGGCGGAGGCGATGCCGGAGGCGGGGAGCCTGCTGCTGGAGACGGTGGAGACCAGGCTGCGGCGCCGACGATCGATCCGGCGACGGCGGGTGCCATCACGGGCTCGATCGCGTTCGAAGGCGATCCGCCGGCCGCACAGCCGATCGACATGTCGGAGGAGCCTGATTGTGCGGCTGGATATGCAGATGGGGTGACGACGCAGCAGGTGTTGGTAAGCAACGGTCAGCTCGGTAACGTGTTCGTCTACGTCAAAGAAGGGCTGAGCATGGAGTTCCCCGCACCCTCACAGCCGGTGGTCCTGGATCAGCAGAACTGTCGCTATCATCCGCATGTCCTGGGTGTTCAGGTCGATCAGTCGCTTCAGATCCAGAACAGCGATCCGGTTCTGCACAACATCAACACACAGCCCACCACGAACCGCGGGTTCAACATCAGCCAGCCGCAGCAGGGGATGCAGACGTCGCGCGACTTCGGGATGGCGGAGGTCATGATCCCGGTCAAGTGCGACGTGCACGGCTGGATGAACGCCTACATCGGCGTCGTGGACCACCCATACTTCGCCGTGAGCGCGGCCGACGGTTCCTACTCGATTCCGAATCTCCCGCCCGGCGAATATGTGCTCGAGGCCTGGCACGAGCTCTTCGGCGCGCAGACCGCGAACGTGACCGTCGGGGACGGGGCCACCATGGAGGTCGGCTTCACGTTCAACGCCGGCATGGCTGAGAATGCCGTCGTTCCGCTCGGAGAGCCGCTCGTCGTCAAGCATGCTTCTGACGGCAGCCTCACCACCGTCCGCGGCTCGGCCGGCGACTGAATAATCCACAGGTGAACGGGAGCGTGGCGTGCTGCCACGCTCCCCTTGAGAGATCCATCGGAAGGGGAGAGCCTTGAACTGGACGCTTCCGGAGAACATCGCTACGTACGGCGGAAAGATCGACGCGGTTTTTTGGGTGATTACGATCGTGACCGCGATCGCCTTCGTGTTGGTCGAGGTCGGCATCATCTGGTTCACCATTCGGTATCGCCAGCGTGAAGGTCGCCGCGCCCACTACACGCACGGCGACAAGAACCTCGAGATCCTGTGGACCGCCATCCCGGCGCTGGCCATGGTGGTTCTCGGGATCTACAGCGCCGGAGTGTGGGCCGATATCAAGGGGCGCGAATCGGCTCCGGCCGAGTCCCTGCACATCGGTGTCCGCGCCAAGCAGTTCGAGTGGAATGTCACGTATGCCGGCGCCGACGAGGTGCTCGGCACGAACGACGATTTCACCATCCGGAACCAGCTTCATTTCCCGGCCAACGAGCCGATCCTCGTCTGGCTCGAGGCGGAGGACGTGCTCCACTCCTTCTTTATCCCCCAGCTGCGAGTGAAGCAGGACGCGGTCCCGGGCATGACGATCCCTGTCTGGTTCGAAGCCACCAGATCCGGCGAGTTCCAGATCGGATGCGCGGAGCTTTGCGGGTTGGGACACTACCGGATGCGGGCACGGGTGTTCATCCATGAGCAGGCGGATTACGAGGCTTGGGTAGGCGAGCAGATCGCCTCGCGAGGCCAGACGGGTGAGGCCGAAGAGACGGAGCTGGCCACCGCCGCTTCCGCGCCGGAGGCCGCGGATGAGCCGGCCTCCACACACGATCACTCCGCTGGCGGAATGTAGAGGCTACGAATGAGAACAGAGAGAGGCTCGAGCTGAGATGGCGACGATCGTAGCTCAACCGACGGGAGTGCCGGTCGTCGAGGAGCACCACGAGATGTCCTTCATCCGGAAGTACATCTTCTCGACGGACCACAAGGTCATCGGGATCCAGTTCCTCTTCCTGAGCCTGTTCTTCCTTCTCGTCGGCGGACTGCTGGCGATGATGATGCGCTGGCAGCTCGCATGGCCAGGAAAGGCGATGCCGTTCGGCGGGCTGTTTCCCGAGGCGATGGCACCCGGCGGCATCATGCTTCCCGAGTTCTACAACTCTCTCGTCACGATGCACGGGACGTTCATGGTGTTCTTCGCCATCATGCTGCTCCTCGTCGGTGTGTACGCGAACTATCTGATCCCGCTGCAGATCGGCGCGCCCGACATGGCGTTCCCGCGACTGAACATGATCTCGTTCTGGCTCGCCGTGCCCGCGGGGGTGATCGCCCTGGCCAGCTTCGCGGTCGAGGGCGGGGCGGCCGGCGCCGGCTGGACGTCCTATGCGCCGCTGAGCGCCCTTCCCGAAGCCAGTGGGGTGTCACTGGGCCAGCAGATGTGGATCGTGAGCCTGGTGATACTTGGGTTGTCATCGATCCTCGGCTCGACCAACTACATCACCACCGTGATCAACATGCGGGCACCGGGGATGACCTGGATGCGGCTCCCACTCACGGTTTGGGCGCTGTTCATCACCGCGATTCTCGCTCTTCTCGCGATGCCGGTCCTGTCGGGCGCCCTGATCATGCTGCTCTTCGACCAGACGCTCGGGACGCACTTCTTCCTCCCGGCGTCGGGCGGACAGCCCTTACTGTGGCAACACCTCTTTTGGTTCTTCGGCCACCCGGAGGTCTATATCCTGATTCTTCCGGCGATGGGCTTTGCCTCCGAGATCCTGGCCGTCGGCTCCCGCAAACCGGTCTTCGGCTACAAGGCGATGGTCGGCGCGATCATCGCGATCGCTTTTCTGGGCTGGATCGTGTGGGGCCATCACATGTTCCAGAGCGGGATGAACCCGGTTCTCGGAACGACCTTCATGGTCTCCACGCTGGTGATCGCCGTTCCCTCCGCGATCAAGACGTTCAACTGGATGGGAACGATGTGGAGGGGGAACCTCCACCTGCACAGCCCGATGCTGTTCGCCATCGGGTTCGTCATGCTCTTCGTGATCGGGGGGCTTAGCGGGATTTTCATGGCGTCGGCCCCCTTCGACATCTTCATCCACGACACCTACTTCATCGTGGCCCACATCCACTACGTGCTCTTCGGTGGGGCGCTGTTCGCGATCTTCGGGGCGATCTACTACTGGTACCCGAAGATGTTCGGGCGGATGATGAGCGAGAGGTGGGGCAAGATACACTTCGGCCTGACCTTCATCTTCTTCAACCTGGCGTTCTTCCCGATGCACACTCAGGGATTGGCCGGGATGATGCGCCGTCTGTACGACACGTCCGGATACACGCACACCGCCGACATCCAGGACACGCACCTGCTGATCTCGTTCAGCGCCTTCGCCCTCTTCGCCTCCGGGGCGATCTTCGCGTTCAATTTCTTCTGGAGCATGTTCCGGGGGGAGAGGGCTCCGGACAATCCGTGGAACGCGACGACGCTGGAGTGGCAGACGCCCTCGCCGCCGAAGCACGGCAACTGGGAGGAGGCGCCGGTCGTCTATCACGGGCCGCACGAGTACAGCCACCCCGACGTGACGGACAAGGACTGGCTCGCGCAGAACGAACGACCGGATGTCGTTTCGCCGGCGCGTCATTGATGCGCGACGTCGCGCGGTCTTTCGTTGAGTCGAGCTGGAGAAGGGAGACACAGTTGAACGGATTCGCGAGCGGGAGAGCCTAATGGAAGCCCACGCGGCGCCGTATTATCGGGGCGGAGCGCCCGAGACGGGCTTGGCCGTCTACACCCAGAAGGTCGGAATGTGGGTGTTCCTCTGCTCGGAGATCATGTTCTTCACCGGGCTGATCGGTTCCTACATCATCCTCCGCTTCGGCGCTTCCGAGACCTGGCCGGCGCCCGGGGAGGTCCTGAACATCCCCGTCACCGCGGTCAACACCTTCATCCTCATCTGCAGCTCCGTGACGATGGTGAAGGCGTTCGCTGCGTCCGAAACGGGGGACAAGCGTGGGACGCGCCTCTTCACGCTGGCCACGGCGCTAATGGGTGCCACCTTCCTCGGCGTGCAGATCTACGAGTACCGGGAGCTGCTGCACCATGATTTCGGGCCGTGGTCAGGCCTGTACGGCTCCACGTTCTTCACGATGACCGGCTTCCATGGCTTCCACGTCTTTCTGGGCGTCGTCTGCATGACGTGGGCGACCCTGAAGGCGTTCCGGGGCGGCTACGACGGCGGCAATTATCGGGGTCTGGAGGTACTGGGTCTCTACTGGCACTTTGTCGATCTGGTGTGGATTATACTGTTTACGATCGTCTACCTCATCTGACGGGAGAGGGAGCTTGGACAGCACCGAGACCTTGCACGAAAGCCCGGATGGCGGCACCGCGGAAGCTCACGCGGACGGCCATACGCATCCGCGCTACATGTTGGTCTGGCTCTGGCTGGCCATCCTGACGGCCGCGGAAGTGGCGGTAGTCTGGTTCACGGCTCTGCCGAAGTCCTGGGTCGTAGTTGCGCTCCTCATCATGGCGGTCTGGAAGGCGTTGCTGGTCGCCCTCTATTTCATGCACCTGCGGTTCGAGCCGTTGCGTGTCGCGGTGCTCGCGACCTCTCCGCTGCCGTTGGCGGTTCTCCTGGTGATGGCCGTGCTTCAAGAGTACAAGTGACGTGAGTCCCGCCAACGCGGCCGACCTCCGAGCCGCAGCGGACGGATACGAAAATGCGGTTGCCGCAACGGCGCCGCGCGCGGGAGTGGCTCGTGCCGCCGACTTCCTTCAGCTGGCCAAGCCCCGCATTACGACGTTCGTGCTCCTCGCGGCTGCGACGGGCTACTTTCTTGGCTCACAAGGCCGTCTGAATCTGCTGCTCTTCCTTCACCTGATGGTCGGGACGGCCCTGGTATCCGCCGGCACGAACGGCTTCAACCACCTGCTGGAGCGCGAAGTGGACGCGCTGATGATCCGGACGCGAAAGCGCCCCCTGCCGTCCGGTCGCCTGGATCCCCGGTCAGCCGGCATTTTCTCGGCGATCGCCGGAGTAGCGGGCATCGCGTACCTGGCGCTGGCGGTCAACCTCCTCACGGCCGGCCTCGCCGCGGCGACTCTGGCGATCTACGACCTCGCCTACACGCCGCTCAAGCGGGTAAGCTCCCTGAACACGCTCGTCGGAGCCGTGCCTGGCGCCCTGCCGATCGCGGGGGGCTGGACGGCGGCGCGAGGCGCGCTCGGACCGGAGGCGCTGGCGCTGTTCGGGATCATGTTCTTCTGGCAGCTTCCCCACTTCCTGAGCCTGGCCTGGATCTACCGGGATGACTACCGGAACGCCGGGCTCGTCATGCTTCCGGTGAAGGATCCCGACGGGGTGAGCACCCGCCACCAGTCCGTCATCTACGCCCTCGCCTTGCTCCCCGTCAGCCTGCTTCCCTCGCTGTTCGGGCTGACGGGTCCGCTGTATTTCGTGGGAGCTCTCGTGCTCGGCCTCTCCTATCTGTCTTCGGCCGGCCGGTTCGCCTGGGGTGGGGAGGACGTAGCGGCGTGGCGAGTCTTCCGAATGTCGCTACTCTATCTTCCGCTGGTCTTTGCCCTGCTCATTCTGGACAAAGGAACGCGCGAACTGGGCCTGCACGATCTTCCGGCGGTGAACGCCGTGCTCAACGGATTGACGACGGTCTTCCTGCTGACCGGCTGGCGGCTTGTCCGGCGCGGCCGAGTTCGGGCTCACCGGCTCGCGATGTTGGCGGCAGTGGGCTCCTCGGCCGCGTTCCTGACGAGCTATCTGGTCTACCACTTCCAGGTCGGCTCGGTGGGATACCAGGGAATCGGATGGACGCGCACGCTCTACTTCGCGATTCTGATCTCGCACTCGGTGCTGGCGGCGTCCCTGGCAGTCTTCGTTCCGGTCACGCTTCTGCGCGCCTTGCGCGGCAAGTTCGACCGTCACCGCAGGATCGCTCGAGTGGCGCTTCCCGTGTGGCTGTACGTTTCGGTGACGGGAATCATCGTCTACCTGATGCTCTACGTGCTGTGATGGCTTCTCGCCGGCGCCTCGGAACCGCGGTATGCATGCTCGCGGCCTTTGTCGCGGCGGCGGCAGCCCTTCTGACTTTTCCGGCCCCCCTCCAGGCCTGCCCCGAATGCATGGCGGCAGCGGATCAGCAGGTGCAGGAAGGCTTCTTGTGGGGCCTCATGTTCATGATGGTGTCCCCATGGGTCGCGATCGGCACGATCGGTGGCGGCCTCTATCTGGCCTTTAGACGCGAACGACGGGAGGCGGTCGAGGAATTCCTCCGTTCGGAGGCGGCCCTGCCTGCGAGCATGTTGGAGGAATCCGACGTGAAAAAGGGCTAGAAGAAGGCCTGCCCGAGGGGGCAGAGGACCGGCTGAACGGCCGAGCATCGGTACGAGGAGGGACGAATGGAGATTCCCAAGAAGGCCGTCCGCTACGGCATCATCGCTGGCTTGCTCGGAGGCACGGCGCTCATCGTCTTCTTCTTCTTCTTCGACATCCTGCAGGGCCGACCATTCCGCACGCCTGCCTATCTGTCGTCGGCGCTACTCGACCGGGATGGGCTCGAGCCCGGGGCGTTTCTGTTGGTGGCCTATACGCTGCTCCACTATGTGGTTTTTGCGGTCCTGGGAGCGGCAGGCGCCATACTGTTCGAGTGGGCCGCAATTCCGAAGAACCTGTTCGTCGGGGCGGCGTTCGGTCTCTTTACCTGCTCGCTGGTGTTCTACCCGGCGCTGATCATCACCGGAAGCGATGTGCTCGCCGGCCCTGCTTGGCCCGCCGTGCTCGCGGGCAACGTTCTGGCCGGCATGGTGATGATCACGTACCTGCGATGGGTAAGCGAGCAGCCGGGCGTCACCGGCTTCCTGGCTCAGCTCCAGGCTCACCGCATGCTGCGCGAAGGTCTGATCGCGGGGCTGATCGGAGCGTTCTCGGTAGCGGTCTGGTTCCTGGCGGCGGACACGATGGTGCGGGAGCCTTTCTTCACCCCCGGTGCCCTCGGATCGATCCTGTTTCTCGGCGCACAGGGCCCGCAGGACGTCGTCGTATCGACCGGCACCGTGCTCGGCTACACCTTGATGCACTTCGCCGCGTTCATCGTCTTCGGAACGATCATCTCGGGTATCTTCACCCAGATCGAGCGTTTCCCGCCGCTCGTCTTCGCACTCCTTCTTCTGTTCGTCGTGTTCGAGACGTTCTTCATCGTCATGGTGGCGATGCTCGGGAGCTGGATGGTCGAAGCGCTCGAATGGTGGGTCGTGCTGTTCGGCAACGTGTTCGCCGCGGTGACCATGGGTGCCTATCTGTGGCGAGCTCATCCGGTTCTTCGCGAAGAGCTCAAATCCGAGGCGCTCTGGGCTGAGTAGGGTAGGCCGCCGCGCATGATGGTGGCTGGTTGGGTGAGACCGTAGGAGGCGACGGCACGTGAGAAGGTTGCTGAAGTGGTTGGGATACGGGCTGGCCGGCGTCCTCGGGCTGCTGATCCTCGCGGTTCTCTTCGTATACATCGCCTCCGCGCGCATTCTCGCCCGGACCTACGACATCCCTCTGGGCTCGATCGAGATTCCGGTGGACCCGGCGCTTGCGGCGGACGGCGCCCGACTCACCGGGCTCTGGGGGTGTGAGGGCTGTCACGGCGAGGGAGTGACGGGTGAGAAGATGTTTGAGCAGCGGTTCGTGGGCAGCGTCACGGCGCCGAACCTCACCGAGATCCTTCCGCTGTACTCGGGCGCCGAGCTGGATCGCCTAGTGCGCCGCGGCGTCAGGCGAGACGGGACCAGCGCCCTGGTGATGCCGGCGGAGTTCTACTACCACATCCCGGAGGATCAGCTGGGTGCGATCGTCGCCTATCTGAGGAGCCTGCCCGCCGGGGAGGGGCCCGGCGAGGGAGTAAAGCTCGGTTTGCTTGGGCGGGCGTTTCTGGTCCTCGGGAGATTCCCGCTCGCGGCCGACGAAGTGGATGCCTCGTCACCCAGGATGCCGTACCCGGGACCCTCCGATCTGCATGCGCTGGGTGACGATCGGCTGCTCGTCATGTCACGGCGAGGATCTGCGCGGCGCAGAGGACGGTTTTGCTCCCAGTCTCGAAGTCGTGGCGACCTCCTATTCCGCGGCTCGGTTTGCGCTGATGATGAGGGCCGGCATCGCGATTGACGGGCGCGAGCGCGGCTTCATGTCGGAGATGGCCAGGTCCAACTTCCGGCACATGAGCCGCGAGGACGTGGCAGGACTGTACGCCTACCTGACAAGCACGCTCTCCAAGCCGTGAGGTTCAGCCTCGTGGGTGCGGTGGCGGCGCTCGCCATCGCCGGGCTGTCTCGTCTCGTCGCTCAGGAGGCCGCGCCCGCGGATGCGGCGTGCCGCCCGCTCCTGGGACTGCACCGGCTCGATCCCGCCAGCGGGCTTCCGGCGAGCTGGAGGATCCGCAAGGTAAGGGGAGCGGGGCCGCCCGAGTTCGAGGTCCGCACGAGCACCGACGGCGAGCAGATCCTTCGGATCACCTCCCGGGATGAAGCCGTCTTCGCGTACTCGATCCGGGAACCTCCGCTCGAAGAGGACGGGAGCGTGCTTCGCTGGCAGTGGAGGACGAGGACGCCGATCACGGAGGCGGATCTGCGCGAGAAATCCGAAGACGACAGCCCGCTTCGCCTGTTCGTCGTATTCTCGGAAGAGCCGATAACCGAGGGCCGCTTCCTCCGGGACGGCCGAGCCGTCTTCTATACCTGGGGCAACGAGGAGCCGCCGGGCTCGCAGTTCCCGAGCCACGTTTCGGACGAGCTCGGGATCTGGGTGCTCCGAAACACGGATGACGCCGATGGCGCGTGGCGGGAGGAGGTCCGCGATCCGTTCAACGACTACCGGACCTTCTTCAACGAGGAGCCGCCTCCGATCCGGGCCGTCGGCCTCATCCCCGACACCGACCAGACCGAGGTCGAGGTCGTCCTGGAACTGAAGAACGCTTGCTGGGGTCAGCCTCCGCAATGAGTCCGCCCGGAGTGCTGCTCGTCGCCACCCGAAGTGCCCACAAGCTGGGCGAGCTGAAAGAGCTGATCGGGCTGCCCGGTACGGAGCTGCTTTCTCTGGACGAAGCCGGGATTCTGGAAGATCCCATCGAGGCGGACCTCGAGGTGTACGATACCTTTCTCGAGAACGCGCGAGCGAAGGCGATCTACTTTCAGCGGGCCACCCGCATGGCGACGATCGCTGACGACTCCGGGCTCTGCGTGGACGCACTGCAGGGCCGGCCCGGCGTTCGCACGAAACGCTTCGCGCCCGAGGACATGGCGCGGCGGTACGGGCGTGACGAGGCGAACAACCGTTTCCTTCTCCAGAAGCTGAGCGGGATACCGCCTGACGGCCGCGGGGCTCACTATCGGTGCGCCATCGCGTACGAGGATGGGCAGGAGAGCTTCGCAGTGGAGGGCCGGGTGGATGGTATGATCTCGGACGAAGCCAGAGGATCGGGCGGGTTCGGCTACGACCCGCTGTTCATCCTTCCGGAGCACGGGAGGACGTTCGGAGAGCTGCCTCCCGATGTGAAAGCGGGTATCAGCCATCGGGCAAGGGCGGCACGCGAGTTCGCCAAGCGGTTCGAGGAGGCGCTGTAAGCCGCTAGAGCAGCTCTCCCGCCACGAGCCTGCCGCCCACGAAGGTTGCCAGGCAGGCGTTGGGCCTGAGGTGGTAGAGCCATTCTTCGACATCCGGCGCATCGATGACGGCGAAGTCGGCAGCCTTGCCGGGTTCGAGCGATCCGATCCGATCCTCCATGCCGATCGCTCGCGCCGCGTAGATCGTCGCTCCCTTCAGCACTTCGGCCGGCGTCATCCGCTGGAGGTTGCAAGCCAACGTCAGCGCCAGGGGAAGGTGATAGCTGGGGGCGGAGCCCGGGTTGAAATCCGTCGCGACGGCCACAGCGGCGCCCGCTTCGATCAGGCGCCGGGCCGGCATCGGACTCTGGTCCAGGTAGAGGGTTGCGATCGGCAGGCTCACCGCCACGACCCCGCCGGCCGCGAGCGCCCGAATCCCTTCATCGGAAACGCACTCCAGGTGATCGGCGGAAACGGCCCCGACCTCAGCGGCCAAACGAGCCCCGCCTCCATCGGAGAGCTGGTCGGCGTGGAGCTTGGGCAGGAGCCCCGCTTCCCGTCCTGCCTCGAGGATCCGGCCGGCTTCATCGGAGGAGAACGCGGTTTCCTCGAGGAAGACGTCGCAGCAGCGGGCGAGCCCTTCGTCCGCAGCGAACGGAATGATTTCGTCCGTGATTAGATCCACGTAGGCGCTCCGGTCGTCCCGGAACTCCGGCGGCACGACGTGAGCTGCCAGGAGCGTTGGCACGATCCGCGTCGGACCTTCCTCTGCCAACCGTCGATAGACGCGCAGCTGCTTGGCCTCGTGCTCGAGACTCAAGCCGTACCCGCTCTTGCCTTCGACGGTGGTGACCCCGAGCCGGCGCATCTCGTCGAGAAAATAGCGGGCGCGCTCGAACAGCTCGTCCTCGGAGGCCGTCCGCGTGGACCGAACCGAGGAGAGGATTCCGCCGCCGGCGCGAGCGATCTCGAGGTAGCTTCGGCCGAGGATGCGCTGCCGGAACTCGCCGGCCCGCCAGCCAGCGAACACGAGGTGCGTATGACAGTCGACCAGACCGGGAATCACCAGCCGACCGGCCGCATCGAACCCCGGCTCGGAGTCGTGCTCCGGCGGGAGCTCGGATGCCGGTCCCACCCAGCGGATCTCCCCGTCGTCCCAGGCCAGGGCGCCCCCCTCGATCTGGTGGATGTCGGCCTGCCCGCCCTCGGCGCGGCAGGCGGAGAGAAGGCCTATGTTTCGGAGAAGGGGCATCAGGAAGGAGGGTGAAGATGACTCGGAGAAGTCGGTGGCTCGGCGCGATTTGCTTTGCACTCGTCCTTAGCGGCTGCGCCTCCAGCCTGAAGATCCGCGATATTCTCGACAATCCGGCTCGCTACAACGGCCGATCGGTTCAGATCCACGGCGTGGTCACCAAGACGTCCATGTCTCTGGGCCGCGGGGCGTACGAGCTCTCCGACAACACAGGCTCCATCCTGATCGTGGCGCAGGAGGCTCCCCGTCACGGAAGCAGCCTAAAGGTGCAGGGGACGTTCCGGTCGTCCTTCAACTGGGGCGACGGCACCGTAGCTGCCATCGTCGAGTAGACGAGCCGGCGGGCCGTCACTCCGACATCGGCAGGTCCACGCCCCGCTCCGCAGCTGTCTCGATCGCCGTCTCGTAGCCGGCATCGGCGTGCCGCATTACGCCGGTGCCAGGGTCCGCCGTCAGCACTCGCTCGAGTCTCCGATCGGCCGAGTCCGTTCCGTCCACCACGCAGACCATTCCCGCGTGGATCGCATACCCGATGCCGACTCCGCCACCGTGATGGATGGAGACCCAGCTCGCGCCGCATGCCGTGTTCAGCAGCGCGTTGAGCAGCGGCCAGTCGGCGATCGCGTCGGATCCGTCCAGCATGCCTTCCGTCTCCCGGTTGGGCGAGGCGACGGATCCCGCGTCCAGGTGGTCTCGACCGATCACCAACGGGGCTTCTACCTTCCCGCTGCGCACCAGATGGTTGAACCGAAGGCCCATCTCCGCACGCTCGCCGTACTCGAGCCAGCAGATCCGCGCCGGCAGGCCCTGAAAATGAACCTGCTTACCGGCTTTCTCGATCCAACGGCGCAGGCTCTCCTTCTCGGGGAACGTCTCCAGCACGGCCCGGTCCGTCTCGTAGATGTCCTCCGGTCGTCCCGACAGCGCGGCCCAACGGAACGGGCCGGAGCCGCGGCAGAAGAGAGGCCGGATGAACTCCGGAACGAAGCCCGGAATCTCGAACGCCTCCTCCATCCCGCGGTGGTCGGCGACCTGCCCGCGGATGTTGTTGCCGTAGTCGAAGGTGATCGCCCCGGAGGCCTTCAGGTGGAGCATGGCTCGCACGTGCGACACCATCGAATCGAGCACCCTGGCCTCGTAGCCCTTCGGGTCGCGCTCCTGCTCGACTTCGGCCTCTTCCGGCGAGAGACCCCGCGGGATATAGCCGATGCGAAGGTCGTGGGCCGAGGTCTGATCGGTCAGGATGTCGGGCACGATGCCGAGCTCCACGATCCGCGGCAGCACGTCCGCGATGTTGGCGAGCAGCCCCACCGAGAGCGCTTCCCCCCGTTCCCTTGCCCCGAACGCCATCTCCAGGGCCTCGTCGAGGTCCGTGGACATGCGGTCGAGGTAGCCGGTGTCCAAGCGCCGCCGGATCCGCTCCTCCCGTACCTCGACTCCGAGAAAGGCCGCGCCGTTCATCGTGGCTGCCAGCGGTTGGGCGCCGCCCATGCCGCCGAGTCCGGCGGTGAGCACGAGACGTCCGGACAGCGAACCTCCGAAGTGCTGGCGGGCGCATTCCGCGAAGGTCTCGTAGGTGCCCTGGAGGATTCCCTGCGTGCCGATGTAGATCCAGGAGCCTGCCGTCATCTGGCCGAACATGATGAGGCCCAACTCCTCGAGGCGGCGAAACTCCTCCCAGGTGGCCCATCGCGGGACGAGGTGTGAGTTGGCGATCAGAACCCGCGGCGCCTCGTCGTGCGTTCGAAAGACCCCGACCGGCTTTCCGCTTTGGACCAGGAGGGTCTCGTCGTTCTCGAGCCGGCGGAGCGTCCGGACGATCGCGTCGAAGCACTCCCAGTTGCGCGCCGCCTTTCCGGCCCCTCCGTAGACGATCAACCGGTCCGGATCCTCGGCCACGTCCGGGTCTAGGTTGTTCATCAGCATCCGGAGGGCGGCCTCCTGCTGCCAGCCCTTGCAGCTGATCTCGCTGCCGGTAGGTGCTCGGATCGTCCGCGCGACGGTGCTACTCATGCTTCGCTTCGAGTGCCGATTCGACGGCCTCCAGCAGTGCACCGGAGCGGATCAGCTCGTCGAGCGCCTGGATGTCGGGAGTAAGCTCCCGGTCGCGTTCCAGCTTGGAGACCCGCTGACGGATCGCCAGGTAGGCGGCCCGGGTGCCCCGACCCAACCGCTCCGGTCCATTTCGCCGGAGGTCGATCGCCTGCGCCGCCGTGAGAAGCTCGATCGCCAGCACGGTGCGAACGTTGTCGACGATCTCGCGTGCATGGCGCGCGGCGTTGGCGCCCATGCTTACGTGGTCCTCCTGATTGGCGCTGGAGGAGATCGAGTCCACGCTGTCCGGGTGAGCCAGCGTCTTGTTGTCGGACACGAGCGCGGCAGCCGTGTACTGAGCGACCATCAGGCCGCTGTCGAGACCGCCGTTCTCGACGAGCATCGAGGGAAGACCTCCGCTCAGCTCAGGCGTCAGCAGACGGAAGATCCGACGCTCAGCCATGCCGGCCACGTCCGCCACGGCGATTCCGAGCATGTCCAGCCAGAGCGCCGGGCCCTGACCGTGGAAGTTCCCACCGGAGATCGTGCGCGGCTCCTCTCCGGGGAGATCCATGAAAACGAGAGGATTGTCGCTGGCCGCGTTGATCCCGGCGGAGACCCTCTTGCGGAGAAAGGCGACCGCGTCGCACGCCGGCCCGAGTGCCTGGGGCACGCATCGCAGGCTGTACGCGTCTTGAACCCGGTCGGGCTCGGTATCGATGAGTGAGCTTCCTGCCAGGAGCGAGCGAAGCCGGCTCGCCACATGGATCTGCCCCGGCTGTCCGGCCGCCTCGTGAATGGCGGGGTGGAAGGCGGAGGAGAGGGCGCACACGGCCTCGAGGCTCAGGGAGGCCGAGATCTTTGCGTGCTCGAGCAGGCTCTCCGCATCGGCCATCGACAGCGCCGCCGTACCCAGCATGAAGTCCATGCCGTTCGTGAGAGCGAGTCCGTCCTTGGGCTCCGCCCGGAGCCGGGCCAGATCGGCCCGGCTCATCGCTTCAGCTCCGCTCAGTCGCTCTCCCTCGAACCAGGCGTGCCCGCTGAATGCCTCGTCGCTTTCCCCTTCGCTTTCCTCGGGCGCGGCGAGCAGAACGGCCGCTACGTGCGCCTGCGGGGCGAGATCGCCGCTTGCTCCGAGCGATCCCTTGGATGGCACCTCCGGGGTGACGTTCCGGTTCAGCATCTCCACGAGCGTCTCGGCAACCAGCGGCCGCACGCCCGAGAGCCCCTTGGAGAGCGAGTTCGCGCGTATCAACATCATGGCTCGCACGGTGTCGCGGGGCAGGGGATCGCCGATTCCGGCCGCGCAGTTGAGGACGAGGTTGTGGGAGAGGCGGCGCGCCTCGCCGGCCCGGATGCGCCGGGTGGCGAGTGGCCCGAAGCCCGTGTTGACCCCGTAGATCGTTTGTTCGTCCCGGTCGATAACCCCTTGCAGCCACTCCTGGCTCCGGGTCATCGCCGAGCGTACGTCGTCGGAGAGCGGGCTCACGCCTCCTTCGGCGCGTGCCACGCTCACGATCTGCTCGATCGTCAGACTATGGCCATCGATCTCTATCATGATGTGTCGGTTGGGTCCTGCGTGACTGGCCTCACCGGCTAGCGAGGCTGCCACAACGTACGGAGCGGGCACGGATTTGCCACCCCCTGTATCTTCGGTGTGGTCTGACGTCTCACAGCGAGGCTCTGGGAGGAGTGTCGATGACTCGAAATCAGCCTGGCCGGTTCGCCACGATGATCGCCGTCGCGGCCTGCTCGATCGTCACCTATCCGGCTTCGACCGCAGCGCAAGAGATGGTGGTCCGCCGAGTCAATGACGGAAATGTCGTCCTCGACGGAGTCCCCGAAGTTGCCGCCGAGCTGGGCGAGCGTCTCCATCGGTACGAGAACGTGCGCAGCGCTGCCTTCGCCTCCTGGGCCGAGAACGGCCGCGGCCTATACGTGGTCACGCGTTTCGGCGAGACGAGCCAGCTGCACAAGGTGGACATGCCTCGCGGAGCGCGATCTCAGCTCACCTTCCTGCCGGAGCCGGTCACTGGTGCGGAGCGGCGACCGGCTACGGGCGAGTTGCTCTTCGGCATCGACGAGGGCGGCGCCGAGTTCTATCAGCTCTTCCTGTTCGATCCGGAGATGGGCACGTACCGCCGCCTGACCGACGGTGAGTCACGCAACGGAGCCCCCGAGTTCAGCCGCGACGGGCGTCTGCTCGCCTACCGCAGCACGCGGCTCAACGGTCGCTCCAACGACGTCTGGATGATGGACGTGGCTGACACGTCCTCGGCCGTGATCCTCGTCGAGGCTCCCGACGGGGCCTATTGGGGCCCGGCGGACTGGGATGTCGGCAACCAGCGGCTGCTCATCGTCCAGTACCTGAGCATCACGGATTCGCGAGTTTGGGTGGTCGACGTCCAGACAGGAGACCGGGAGCTGATCGCCGGAGGCGAAGAGGAGCCCGGCAACTACTCCGGCTTCTCGCCCCGCTTCAGCGCAGACGGCGGAGGTGCGTTCCTTTCGACCGACCGGGACGCGGAGTTCAACCGGCTGGTCTACGTGGATCTGGCGACCGGGGAGATCGAGCCTATAACGGCCGAGATCGAGTGGAACGTCGAGAGTTTCGCGCTGAGCGAAGACCGCCACCGAGCGGCGTTCACCGCGAACGAAGACGGCCGCTCGCGCGTCTACCTCTTGGACCCGGGCTCGCGGGAGTACGCGCTGGTCGAGGAGGTACCGATCGGGAGGGTGTTCGGGATCGAGTTCAGCCCGGATGGACAGCGCCTCGGCATGACGATCAACACGGCCGACAGCCCAAGCGACGTCTACACGCTGGATCTCGGCGCGGGCGCACTGGATTTCAAGCGGCTGACGAGGTGGACATTCAGCGAGATCGGCGGCCTGCAACGGGAGACGTTCGTCGAGCCGGAGCTCATCCACTACCCGACGTTCGATTCCGACTCTGGCGGACCCGAGAAGATCCCGGCGTTCGTGTACCGGCCTCCGACGGAGGGGCCGCATCCGGTGATCGTCTACATTCACGGGGGTCCGGAGAGTCAGTACCGGCCCGGCTTCAGCAGCACGTTCCAGATGTGGGTGAACGAGCTGGGAGCCGCCGTGGTCGCGCCCAACGTGCGCGGCAGCTCCGGGTACGGGAAGGAATACGTCAAGCTCGACAACGGTCAGCTGCGCGAGAACTCGGTTCGGGACATCGGCGCGCTGCTCGACTGGATCGCCGACCAGCCGGATCTGGATGAATCCCGCGTTGCCGTCTACGGCGGCAGCTACGGAGGCTACATGGTGCTGGCCAGCCTTGTCCATTACAGCGATCGGCTGAGGGGAGGGGTCGACGTCGTCGGGATCAGCAACTTCGTCACCTTCCTCGAGAACACCCAGGACTACCGTCGCGACGCGCGACGCGTGGAGTATGGAGACGAGCGAGATCCGGAGATGCGGGCGTTTTTGGACCGCATCAGCCCGAACCGCAACACCGATCGGATCCAGGTGCCGCTCCTCGTGGCGCAGGGCGAGAACGATCCGCGCGTGCCGGTGACCGAGTCGGATCAGATCGTCGGCGCGGTACGCGGCAGCCGAATTCCCGTGTGGTACATGAAGGCTCTGAACGAAGGACACGGATTCCGGAAGAAGGAGAACTCGGATGTCTTCCGGGAGATCGCGTTCATGTTCCTGGAGCGGTACCTCATGCCCGAGGATCGGGTAGCGGCCGTCGATTGAGGGCCGTATCCCCGCTTGGGTGACACACAGCGAAGCGTCAACGAAACGTCAATGAAACCGGAGATCCAATCCATGACGAAAGCCAGCGATGTCGAGCGCAGACTTCAGCGCCTCGAGCGGCAGAACCGTCGCCTGCGCCTGGTCGTATACAGCGGACTCGTGGCGGTGGTCGGCGCCGTGGCTATGGCACAGACCCGTCCGTCCCAGACGATCGAAGCGGAGCGCTTCGTGGTGCGGGACCGAATGGGGAACCAGCGGGCCGTGCTGGGGCTGGAGGATGACGCGCCGCGGCTCGCCCTGTACGCGCCGGGACAGGAGATCGAGAGCGTGTGGCTCGGCATGCTCAACGATGTGCCGATCCTCACTCTGCAGCGGGTGGGCGGGTCCTTCCAGGCGCAGCTGACCCAGGGGCTTTTCTTCGTGCGCGGCGCGAACGGCTCGTTTCTCGCCGATGTGGAAACGGTGGATGCTTCCGGAGGAATGTCGCTCCGTGACCGTGACGGCCAGACAAGGGTCCGGATCAATTGGCCGGGCCGGGAAGCTTCCCTCGGTCTGTACGAGCCCTCGGGCGAAGCCAGGATCGTCGCCGCGATCGACGGCAGCGGAACGGCCAGTCTTACCCTGCCGTTCGGCGGCGCCACGGGCGCGCAGCTCTATTCGCGCCGCGAGAGCCTGGGCCTCCTGGTGCACGATCCGCAGGGCAGGATGCGCATCGGCCTCGACGCGCCCAGCTCGGGGATCGCGAACATCGGCGTGTTCGATGAGGAGGGCAGGACGCTGTTCGGCGTGCCATAACCGCCGCCGCTCTAGCTGGCGGCTAGTTGGACTCGCAGGTGAATTGGAGGGTCAGCCTTCGCATGTCGTGGGGCTCGACCGCGAAGGGCGAGACGAGAGCGAACATCGTCCGGCTCTCTTGCTGCGCCTCGACGGTGATCACGTACCTCGCGACTCCGCCGACGATCACTAGCTCCCGCTCGGCCTGTCTGGCCGGCCGGTACTCGTAGAACATGAGAACGGGATTCGGCCCCGTCAGCGTCACCGTGTCGAGCCCGTTTTCCCTGATCGTACGGAGCAACCGGCCCCGAGCCTGCCGGCCTCGAGCCTGGCTAAGCGGGACGACTTCTCCGTCGTAGAGGTAGGCCTCGACCTCGACCGGTAAGCGGTTCTTGATCTCGACGGTCCAGACCTGGCAGGGGGGAGCGTTCGCGGGATCCGCGGCGGCGGTCGCGTACTCTACCGGGCTCTCCAAGAAGGCGGCGAGCGCTTCGTCCGTGGGATCGAGCGCCAGCCCCTCCTCGGCGATGCCTCGGGCGGCCTCTACCTGCCCGGCCTCCAGGAGCGTCGTGGCCACGGACAGCCGCTCGTCGACGTTCCGAGGATCGAGCTGTAGATACTGCCGGTAGAGATCGGTGGCGAGCTCGGCGTTGCCCAGCTGGAGGTTGCTCAAGGCCAACGCCTCGACGGCGTTCGCGACGACCGTAACGGCTAGCCGGGGCCCGACCGACAGCGCCGTCTCGAGATCCGGAACCGCTTCCTCCCAGCGCTGCAGGCCCATCAGCGCCCGTGCGCGCGAGTAGTACGCCTGCATGCCGTCCAGCCTCAGCTCTAGCGCCTGATTGCAGCTCTGAAGCGCCTCGTCGAACTGGGCGGCGTCCAGATACTCCCCGCAGCGCCGCACGGCTCCGAGGTACGCGAGCTGCTGCCCGAAGCCCTGGGCGATGCCGACGGCGCCTTCCTTCGCCTCGGCGCCGCCGTCGCCCGGCACGGTGAAGTCCGGAAGCGGAATCTCATCTCCCCACCAGGGCTCGACCAACGTCGCGCCGATCTGCACATCCGAGCCGGCGACGTTCACGCTGCCGATCAAAACGAGATCGGCTTCCAGCTGGCCGCCAATCTGCCTCCAGTGAATCGTCGTGAGGGTCGTCGCCTGCGTCTGCATGATGAACATCTTCAGAGCGTTGTCGAGGGTCCTCTGCTTCAGGAGCTCGACGCCATCGAAGTCCTCGAGCCGCTTCCGGAGCTCCTCCGCCACCTCTTCGCCGAACTCCTCATCGATCCCGGTGCTGGTAGCGAGGGGTGCCACAAGAACCTTCGCGGCAGATTGCGCCTCCAAGCGAAGCGGCGAGGCAAACTGCAGAGGGGCAAGAAGAAGGAAGGCGACGACCGACTGCAGGGGCCAGCGAACAGACGGGCAAAAATTAGATCTTGCAGGCACAGCAGCTACCTCAGAAGCGTGGGCGTCAATCTCGCTTCATTGATTCTCTAAATTAAGTGGAAGACCGCGCCGCTGCACAACCGGATGCTTGTCGGGAGACCCCCCAAGTCGTGTGGGGGCAATCCCCATGAATCTGCCCGGTCGATAGGGAGGGCGGCGTCCTTACCAGCGGGCCCGGTACTCTCGCGTGTCGACGTGGATGAACGGGCCGTGGTTGGACGTCGTCGGGTACTGGCCGAGGCCGCCGATAAGGTGTTCCGTGTCGGCCGATCCATCCATTTGCTCCACCAGCCTGAGGAGCATGCCGGCGTCCGTGACGTCGACCCGCCCGTCCCGGTTCAGGTCGTCCATCCTGCCGTCGCCGTCATTGTCCACGAAGATATCTGCCGCATCGCCGTAGATGTGTCGGCTGTAGCGCGGACGTCCGATGCCCGCGTTGTACCAGGGAGAGCGGAAGCCGCTCAACACCTGGAACGTCGGCGCGGCGATGCCGGCCGCGTTCGCACGCTCGAGGAGCAGCTCGAGCTTGAGGAGCAGCTTCTCGCTGAGCACGACGTACTTCGGATAGCCGTCCGGCCCCTTGCAGGGAAACTGCGAAAGTGAGAAGTGGGGGCTCACCTGGAGGTCGCCCTCGGGCGTCAGAGGGATGAAGCCGCGAGGCGGGAGGTACTGAGGAAGCTCGCGGTATGGCTCCTGGGGGAAATCGCCAACCCGGTAGCCGTGCACGCGGCCGTCGATGTTCCTCGCCATCGGGATCATCACCACTGCATTGAGCGTCATGACGTCGGCGGCCTTCGTGGCATCCTTTGGCCTCAGGGTGATCCGATACGTGCCGGGCTGCTCGGGGGCGTGCCATACCCACTCCCTCGTGTCCGCACGAACGACCATCCCGGCCGTGGCTTCGACCGCGAAGCTGCCCGGCATCGGCCCATCCATCAGCACGCTGAGCCGTACGTCTTCCCCCGGAACGGCCGTGAGAAGAAAGACCTTGTACGGCGTGACGATGTCGCGGAACTGAACCGAAAAGCTGGCCCGTTCCGACGCGAAGCTCGGGCTGCCGGTCGACGTGACGGCTGGACCGGCGGCAGACGGATCGGCCGGTAGCTGCGCGTCAGCCGGTCCCCGGGCATCGGCCGCCCCCGCGGTCCCCTCCGGCCGTGTGAAGCCGATGGTCGAGACCATGGTACCGGCAACGAAAAGGAGGGCCGCCAGCCTTCGCGTGATATAGGTCGTCGTATCTCGCATGCGCTCGTAGGTCCTGGAATTTGGGTTGGTGCCGATTAAGGTCTGGTTTCGAATGACCTGGACGCGATGCCCGAGGTCGGGCGAGCGGCCTACTTACGGAAAACCGTTACCGTTGAAGGGTCTCTCAGGTTCCGGTATCGAGAAGGCAGGAGACGGCAAGGACCGAGAGATGCTCGCGAATTGACCCTGCGACGTGCCGCGAGTATCAGAGAACCCGGCTTGCGCCCCAACGCGAGATGACGTCCGCCGATCTTCCTCCACCCGAGCCGAAGGAAAGAAATTGAGCGAGCGCTCCCTCACACGAATGGCATGCCTCGTTGCGCTGGCGGGGCTGATCGCCTGGCCCGCCTCGCTCCCCGCGCAGGCCGTCGAAACCGACCAGGCCGTCGAGACCGACCAGGCCGCGGAGTTCGGCCAGGATGTCGTAGCGGCCACCATCCGCGGGATCGTGGAAGCCGCCACCCACCCTTACATCAAGTGGCCCAGGTTTCCCCACTACCAGGACGAGCTGGAGGGCTTCTACGAGCCGAGCGCGTACGGGTTGGCCTGGTTCGAGGACGGAAGGCTGACGCCGCAGGCTCGCAGCGCGATCGACGCCCTTCTGCTGGCGGGCCAGAGGGGCCTGGATCCGGCGGACTACGACGCGGCCAGGCTGGACAGCATAGCGGGCGAGCTAGCTGGCGATCCTGACCCGCCTCCCGATCTGAAGGCCCTGGTCGACGCGGCCATCACGATCGCGCTGTTCCGCCACATCTCGGATCTGCACATCGGGCGCATCAACCCGACAAACCTAAACATCGGGTTCAACATAGAGACCAAGAAGTACGATTTGCCTGTTCTCGTGCGGGCGGCCGTGGATGAGAACAGGATCCCCGGCCTCATCGACCAGGTGCAGCCGGACTTCCTGCAGTACAAGCTTCTCAAGCAGGCCCTGGTCCGGTATCGAGGGATCGCCGCGGATCCGGCGCTGACCCCCGTGCCTGTCACGGATGCGTTCAAGGAGGGCGATCGTTACGGCGGCCTCGCCGCGCTCGCCGCGAGACTGAGCGCCGTCGGCGACCTGAGCGCCGAGGCGTCGATCCCGACCTCAGATGTCTACGAGGGCGAGATCCTGGAGGCGGTCAAGCGATTCCAGGCTCGCCACGGCCTTACGGTGGATGGTGCCGTCGGTCCTGCCACGTTCGCGGCGCTCAACGTTCCGCTGGACCGGCGGATCGACCAGATCGAGCTTGCGATGGAGCGGTTGCGCTGGCTCCCGTCGCTGGCCGCGACGCCGTTCGTCGCCGTAAACGTGCCCGCCTTCGAGCTCTGGGCCTTCAACGCCGGCAACCGAGAAGGTGTGGCCGACGCCAACATGCGTGTGGTCGTCGGCAAGTCCCTGGACAAGCAGACGCCTGTCTTCATGGAGGACATGCGCTGGCTGGAGTTCCGTCCCTACTGGAAAATCCCCTACAGCATCACGGCTCGCGAGATATTGCCGCAGATCCGCAAGGACGCCGCCTACCTGGATCGGCACGATTACGAGATCGTGCCGCAGTTCGGGAACGAGGTGGCGGCTCTTCCGGCGACCGAAGCCAACATCGACAAGCTAGGCTCCGGACAGCTGAAGCTTCGTCAGCGGCCGGGACCCAACAACTCGCTCGGCCTCGTCAAGTTCATCTTCCCGAACAACGCGGCCGTGTACCTGCACAGCACGCCCGCCACACAGCTGTTCGGTCGTACACGGCGCGACTTCAGCCACGGGTGCGTGCGGGTCGAGGACCCGGTGAGTCTGGCGGAGTTCGTCATGAGCAACGAGCCGGGCGGTTGGACTCGCGACCGGATCACGGAGGCGATGAACGGGGGAATCCCCACGCGCGTCGTGCTCGAGAAGCCGATCCCGGTGATCCTGTTCTACACGACGGTGCTCGTCGACGCCGAAGGCACGGTCTCCTTCTACGATGACATCTACGACCACGACGAGACGCTCGCCGGCGCCCTCGCTGCCGGCTATCCCTACCCGCCGTGATCGCTAGGATCTCTGATGCGCGCGATTTGTACTGGAATTGAGCTTCGCCTGCTGGAGAGAGATCTTGCTCGGGCGAAGTGAGGTTATGTTAGGACGTCGTACTCAAGGAAACTCGGGGCGTGGCGCAGTCCGGTAGCGCACCTGCTTTGGGAGCAGGGGGTCGCCGGTTCGAATCCGGCCGCCCCGACTGACAATCTCAGGAAGCACGAGAGAGCAAGTGCACGCTGAGTGCACGCGCGGAGGGGAGTTGGATGGGTCTCTCCACGGCTTCGACACTTCCACCTGTGAGTCGTCTCGCTCGATGTGCGAGCCCTCTTCCGACAGCCGCGATCGGGCAGTATCCAGCCCACTCTCCACCGGGGGGGCCGGTCCAATCTTTGAGCAGTCGGTTGACTCCTACTTCCTCGGCCTTCTCCTGGTGGGGGCCCGACTACCCATCCTCCAGGATTGCCGCGCGGAGGAGATAGCGTTTCAAACGGAGTACCTGGGATGGAACACTGACGATCTCTTGGTCGTCGGGGTGAACGATTCTGGAGAGCGCCGCCAGCTGGCCGCCCAGGTCAAACGGAGCGTCAGGCTAGGCCGGTCCGACTACGATTGCCGCCAGCTGTTTCTCGACTTCTGGAGGGACTTCGATGGCGATGGCCCTTTCCAGGCGGATCGCGATTGCCTCGCCCTTGTGGTACTCCAAGGAACGGCGTCGCTGCTCCAGGGGCTCCGGCCGCTCCTCGATTGCGCGCGGGCTGCGAGCAGCGAGTCGGACTTCGAGCGACGATGTGGGTACCTATCCCAAACCTCCCGCAATCACAGGTCCCTGATTCGGGGGATCGTCGAAGACGAGGCGGGGACAATTGCCGACTCGGATTTCTGGCGCTTCCTGCGTCAGCTGTACGTGTTGCACCTTGACCTTGGCACCTCAACCGGCAGCGACCAGGCCGCTCTGAAGTCGTTGCTTTCTTCCACCGCTCGAGAGGATGCCCTCCCTCATCACGCAGACGACAGCTGGCGGCGATTGAACGAGCTGGTCGTCGGGGCCATGCCGAACGCAGGAAGCTTCACGCGGCAAACGCTCCCCGATGAGTTGCGTCGGCAACACGGGACGATAGGAACTGCTGACAACGCGGCGCTCGCTCGGGTGGTTTCACACTGCGGACAAACGCTCGACCGGATACGAACGGTCGTCGGTGAGGGCACACACATCCGGCGAGATCAACTGGCAACCCAGCTGCTAACGTGTGTTGAAGAGAATCAGATCGTCGTGGTGACGGGACCTGCGGGCTCCGGGAAGTCCGCGGTCGCGAAAGAGGTCTTGACGCTGCTCGGCGAAGACAGCTTCACACTGGCGTTTCGCGTTGAGGAGTTTGCGGCGCCTCACATCGACCATGCTTTTCGGCAGTCGCTAGCGATCGACGCTGATCAGTTCTTCGACCTAGTCGCCGTGCGGGGCCGCAAGCTCTTCCTGGTCGAGAGCATCGAACGCCTGCTGGAAAGGGAGGCGCGAGACGCGTTCTTGGACCTATTCGGCAGGGCTGCTGGTGATCAAGACCTCAGGTTGATCCTCACGTGTCGCGACTCCTACGTTGAAAACGTTCGCCACGCCATGCTGGACAGGTGTGGGCTCTCCTCCTCGCTGCTCCCCGTTCCACCGCTCTCCGTGGAAGAACTCGCACAGGTCT
>JBDHGL010000014.1:0-50368 GCA_039589875.1 Gemmatimonadota bacterium | reverse complement strand
ATCGGCAGGATCGGTACCGACCCCACTCACCCGCCCGGTCACCGCCAGATCGGTGTCCGGACCATCCTCGATCCACTCGTTCAGCTGGATGCCGCTCGCCTCCAGCTCGGCGTCGTACGTCTTGCGCTCCGCGGCGAGGTCGAACTTGCCGTTGAAAGCCAGGTTGCCGCGGGGCGTCAGAAGGTCGGCGCTTGCTTCAAGAGCATCCAGTCGACCGGAGAGCAAAATGGTGCCGCGGACCGAGCCGATGAGGGTGATCTCACCTCTCTCGTTGCGACGGAGTCGGCCACTGATTTCTGGTCCCAGGGCCTCCTCGAGCGCTTGCTGTGCCCGACGGACCTGCTGCAGATAGATCTCGAACGCCCTCAGCTGCAGCGGACCGAGCGTGGCGTCCAGCTCGACCGCGGAAGCCGCCTTGTACAGCTCCAGATCACCACCGATGCGGGAGATGTCCCCCGCCGGGGTTCGGTGTTCGACCTCGGCGGACACGCGAACCGAATCCCCCGGCACGCCATCGACGATCACCGGTCCCGCCAGGCGTCCTCCGAGTCGGCTCTCGAGGCCGACGGCAGCGGCCCATCTGGGCTCGAACTCCGTCAGATCCAGGCTCAGGTTGCCGAGACGCCGGGGCGCCACGATGCCCACCTCGCCGGCCAGCCGGAGGTAGGAGGGTGCGATCTCGGTCTCCCGATCCGGGTCGGGTAGATCGGTCGCCTCCAGATCACCGGTCAGGTCGATCGCGTCGACCGGGCCGGTCCCCTCCAACGGTCCGCTCAGGTAGCCATCGATCAGGGTTTCGCGCTCCAGGATCTCGTCGACCAGCGATAGCCGTAGCGGTCGCAGCCGCACGCTCAGGGAATCGAAGCGGGGTACCGCCCCGAGTTCGATCACCATTCCGCCGTCCATGCGGGAATCCCGCACCGAGACGACGGCCTCCCGAAACTCGACGAAGGCTCGGCCACTCTCGGAGCGGACGACCACGTCTCCCGGACCGCCGCCTTCGCTGGGGATCGGGATCGGAAGCCACTGCAGGTCGGCAAAGCCGATCGGATCCCCGTCCAGGTCGAAGCGGAAATCCGTTCCCTCCCCGCTCACGGTGTTGTCGCCGCTCGTGATCCAACCGGCCCCCTCGAGCCGGCTGGCGCCGAGCTCCGCCTGCGTGATGTCGAAGCGAATGCTGTCCTCGAAGACCATGGAGCCATCGAAGCGGCGGAAATCGAGGGGCTGGCGGACCGCTCGGACCTGGGCGCTCATCTCCTCGAGATCGATGCGTACGGGCTCGCCGGGCTCGGCGATCCGGACGAGCGGAAACCGGCCGGCCATCCCGAGGACGCGTATCACGCGGGCGTAGCCGTCGCCGTCAGGCTCGAAGTGCCATACCGCTTCGCCACGGCCGATGGAGCGGACCGCCGCCTCGTACTCCGTTTCGCTCAGGTCGTGTCCGAACGGCCATATGATGGCGACCTCGCCTTCGCGCACCTGGCCATCGACGATCGAGACGCGCACGCCCTCAGGCTCCAGCTCGGGCAGCGGCGGCGGAAACGGCACCGGGCTCGGGGGTTCTGGCAGAAGCGGCGAATCCGGAATCGAATCCGGCTCACCACCGAAGATCCTGTCGAAGTTCCAGCCGCCCTCGGGGTACTGGCGGAGGATCAGCTTGAGCCGATCAGTGGAAAGGCGTCGGAAGATGTACCGGCCCGAGAGGATTCCGAATGGACTGTACGAGAGCCTGACGTTCTCGAGCTCGACGAACAGCTCTCCGTCGGGTCCTCGGATCTCGACCCTTTCCAGGGTGGAACGGGTCAACAGGTTGCCGCCGATCACCGGACCGAGCTTCACGCTGCCGTTGAACGCTCCGTTCAGCGCGGTCTCTGCGTAGGAGAGTGCCGCGTTCCTCCCGAAGTCCGTCTGCGTGGCTAGGAACAGCGCGACCGCTGCGGCCAGGCTCAAAAAACCGACGAGCACGCCGACGGCGCGCACCGCGAAGCTCGCGGCAATGCCGTGTGCCCTGAGCACGCTCTTCAGCCAACTGCGTGGTGACGTCATCTCGCCTCGGCCGCGGTCAAAAGGCCTGCCCGATCGCGAAGTGGATCCTGAGCCTTCGGAAGAACTCGGTGAACAGGCTCGGGTCGTCGTATCCGACCGGGTCGTAGATCACCGGCAGTGCGACCTGCGACAGCGATCCATCCTCCAGCTCGGCCACGACCTCCCGAAGGCGCGGACCTTGGGTGTTGTACCCGAGGTCTAGCCGGATGGGCCCGATCGGACTGGCGAACCGCAGCCCGGCCCCGGGGGTGGCCGAAGGGAAGTTCAGCGTCGTGATCTCGTTGTAGACGTCCCCCCAATCCACGAAGGCGACGATCGTCCAGCGTTGGCTTGCCTGGTAGCGTAGCTCGAAGCTCCCCTCGACCAGCCCGTTTCCTCCCTTCGGCCGCTGGATGAACTCGTTCGCCGCCGTGTCGGCCAAAGCGACCGCGCACTGCTGGAGCGGCGTGTCGCCGCACTGGGTCACCGAGTCCATGACCAGCACGGTGGGCCCCAGCAGATTCTGCCGATATCCGCGCACGCTGTTGGCGCCGCCGCCGTAGAACCGCTTGGCAGGGTTGACGATGTCATCCCCCAGCTCCCCGTCGCCGAAGGAGACGCTCCGAGAAGGCTCTACGATGCCGCCGCGCAGGTGGAAGGCGAAGACCCACTGCGGGGTGAGCTTCTGGAAGGCCGCCGCGTCCAGCGCGAAGCGCACGTAGCGGTACTCGGAGCCGGTGAACGACGCCGCGAACTCCGCCTGGGGGGTGACCCGGTAACCGCCGGTCGGATTGAAGCGTGCGTTGGTTCGGTCGTACACCCACGTCCCGACGATCGGGGAGAGCCAGCGTGGCTCGGTCAGGATGGCGATGTCGTCGGGGTCGCAGATCCCGAAGCTGGCGCAGAAGAAGACGTCTGTAGACTGCTCGTCGAAGCCCTGAAAGGTGGGTCGGTAGGAGTAGGTCGCGGTGAGCCGCGGGTTCATCTTGCGGCTGAGCCCGATCGCGCCACCCACACTGGTGCTCACGAAGATGTTGGGCACGTTCTCGCGCTCAAAGAAGAGCGAGCCGAGGATCCGGTTCTTCTCGGAGATGAAGTAGGGTTGGTCGACCGTCGCGGTGACGCGCCATGTGAGCTGGCGGAAGACCTCCTGGTCTCCTACCTCGCTGCACGGGAAGCTGCCGTCCAGCGCCTTTGCCCCGATGTTTCCGACTCGGCCGGTCAGGGTGAAGAGGCGGGCCCCACCGAACAGGTTCCGGTGGGAGAAATCGCCCTCCACGACTCCGCATTCCGTCGTCGCGAGCCCGGCGCCGGTTCGAAACGCCCTCAGGTTCGATTCGGTGATGGTCACCGTCATGTCGACCAGGGTGTCGGGGTCCTCCCTCTGGGTCGCCTCGATGCTCGCGAAGCGGTACGCCGCTACGTCCAGCAGGCTGATCTGGCTGTCGCGGATGCGCTGCTCGCTGTAGTACTCGCCCGGCTCGAAGGTCAGGAACCGGCGGGCCAGCGACTCCTTCGTGTTCTCCGTCCCCGTTATCGAGATCTCCCCTATCCGGGCTCGGTTGCCGGGCACGACCGAGATGACGACTTCGGCCTCGGGCCGGCCCTCCGGGATGAAGTACTCATCCAGAACGGCCGCGTTGATGAAGCCGATGTTCAGCAGCTGGTTCTCGATTCGCTGTTTTCCGCGCTGCAACTCGAGGACGTCGAACGGATCACCCTCAGCGAGCGGGAAGGCGGCAGCCAGCGCGGCGCCGTCCGGCAGACCCTCGAGGCCTTCAAGCCGCAGAGAGCTCACCACGGTCGGTGCACCTTCGTCGACCAGGAAGGTGATCTGGGTCTTTTCGTCCGCCTTCTCGACGAGCGTATCCACCGCCACCTGGCGGTAACCGCGCTGCCGATAAAAGACGCGCAGGCGCAGCACGTCGAGCGGAAGCTCCTTTTCATTCAGGTAGCGACGGTTGTGGGCGATGCCCCAGTCGGTCAGCGGACAGAACGGTAGCGGGACGACGAAGAGGAAGGTCTTGCAGGTCGTCTGCCGGTTGACGATCGCGGCGCTCAGCTCCTTGTCGGAGAACGCCTCGTTGCCCTCGAAGGCGAGCTGTTTGAGCTCCTGCTCGGGGGGCGCCTGGGCACGCACGGCGGCCGGCGCGAAGAGAAGCGGGAGCGCGGCGAACAGAAGCGGGAGCGCGGGCGGGAAAGCGCGCGACCTCACTCGGATCACGGGGAAGCGGCTTCCGCTCCCTCGGCGCCAGCGTCGGACGCGACCCGTTCCGGCGGCCGCTCGTCCAGGGGCTCCCTCTGCAGCCAAATCCGCGTCAGGTAGAAGGTGACGGCCGCCGTGGCCGCGGTGATGGCACCCGCGAAAAACCACTCGGCGTCGGTCAGATCCCTCCTCCGGTAGTGGGTCACGGTCTCAGCTCCGATCTCGGCTCGAGAGCCCCGTCCGGTTCAAGCCACGGCGCCGCGCGCGACCCGAACCGGTGCTCGCTGTGGGGCCGGAAACGCCCCTCCAAATCCTTCCAAAGGTAATGCGTTACGAGAATTTGCTCGCGGTCCGCCTCGATCCAGTTGAGGCTGTTCTTCAGGTGCTCGCGACCTCGGCCTCGCGAGGATGTCGTGGTGCCACACTGGACGATCACGATCCCGCTCTCACGTTCCTTACCCGGAAAGAAGTCCAGCGAGTCCCCGATGTAAGCCCGATGCAGGTGGCCGGCCAGGACGACATCCACCTCCATCCCGGTAAATGCCACCAGAGCCCGACGTGCCCGGCTCATCACCCGGTCGCGCTCGAGATCGGGCGGCGGGGCGAGATGGTGATGCGTGATCACGATCCTCAGGTCCGTCTCCGGCGCCTCCGAGAATGCCTGCCGGGCGAACTCCAGCTGACGCACACGCAGTTTTCCGTTCGTCGGACGGGCCGGCCAGGTGGAATTGAGCGCCACGATGGTCAATCCCTCGAGCCGGACGACCTCGTCCAGCTCATCTCTTATGTACTCGCGGTAGAGGCCGAGAGGCGAGAGGAGCCTCTCCCAGACACGGTACAGCGGTACGTCGTGGTTTCCGGGTGTCACGACGATCGGGACGTCGAAAGTACGCAGATAATCAGCGGCCGCCTGGAACTGACCTCGCTTCGCCCGCTGGGTAAAGTCACCGCTCGCCACCACGAGATCGGGCCGTCGCGAGGCCGCCAACCTGCGCGCCGCCTCTGCCCGATCCGTCAAGAACGGCGGGCCGAAATGCAGATCGGACATGTGTAGGATTCTGGGCATGGCCTACGCGTCGGACCCGGCGATCGAGCGCTGCCGTTCGGCCTGCCAAACGAGAACCAGGCCAACGCCGAGGATCAGCAAGCTGATGGCCTGCGCCATGGTGAACGGCCCCAGGAACCGGTCGTCCTTCGCTCTCCAAAACTCGACGAACAAGCGCTCGGCGGATGCGAGGATCATCCACACGCCGAACAACCATCCGGCGGCGCGGGGCTTGTTTCTCAGTTTCCAGAGGATCAGAAAGACAGCGAACAGGAGGGCGCTCTCGTAGAGCTGCGTCGGATGCACCGCCAGAACCTCGGTGTCGGGCACACCCTCCGGAACGTCGACCCCGAAGTCCTTCCGGAGGTTGGCGGCCGTCGTCGGCGGATAGCCGTTCGGGAAGGCCACTCCGACCCAGCTGTCCGTCGGCCGTCCGTAGTCATCGCCTACCAGGAAACAGCCGATCCGCCCGATCGCATGCGCCAGCGCGAGGCCGGGCGCCCCGACGTCGGCGATGTGCAGAAAGGACTGTCCACGCCAGCGGACCACCCACGCCACCGCCAGCGTGGCCCCGATCAGCCCGCCGTACCAGACCAAACCCGAACGGGAGAATAGTGCGTTCGCCGGGTCGGCGACCGTGCGCTCCCAGGTGAGAAACAGGTAGTAGATCTTCGCGCCCAGCATGCCGCCGACCAGCGAGGCCAGCAGGATGTCGCTCGCCAGGTCAGGCGACTCCCCGAGCTCCCTCAGCCTGACGCGTATCACCTGGTAGCCGGCCAGGAAGGCGAGTGCGAGAAAAACGCCGAACGACGTGATGGTCAGCTCGCCGATGACCGGCAGGTTCAGGCGAAACAGCTCGGGATACACGCTACGTCCGCCGGATCGCCGGAAACGGCAAGGAAGGGTCAGCGCTGAGATCCGGGCCGCTGCGTTCTCCCTCGGCCAGGTAGTGCTCGGCAAGCCGGGCTACCATCGCGCCGTTGTCCGTGGCCAGCCTCGCTGACGGCGCGAACAGCTCTCCGTCCGGCGCGAGCTCCTCGGCAAAGACAGCTCGGAGACGGGAGTTACAGGCAACGCCCCCACCAAGGAGGACACGCCGGCATCCGGTCAGCTCGGTCGCTCTGAGCGTCTTGGTCACCAAGACCTCCACCACCGCCTCCTGGAAGGCGGCAGCCAGGTCCGGCCTCTGCCGTTCCAGCTCCCCCGCGCCCTCCTCTTCGATCTGCGCGGCGAGCAGCGCCATCGCGGTCTTCAATCCGCTGAACGAGAAGTCGAGCCAGGCCGGGTCGTCCGGCCCTCCCCTCGACGCCAGCATCGGCCGGGGAAGCGTGAACCGCTCGGCACGTCCCCGCGCCGCCTCTCGCTCGATCTGAGGCCCGCCCGGATAGGACAGCCCAAGACGCCTCGCCACCTTGTCGAACGCCTCGCCGGCCGCGTCGTCGCGGGTCTGGCCCAGCAGCTCGTACCGGCTCCACTCGGAGACCCAGACGAGAAGCGTGTGCCCGCCACTCACGAGCAGCGCCACGAAAGGCGGCGTCGCCTCGGGATGCTCCAGGGAATTGGCGAACAGGTGGGCCTCCATGTGGTGCACTCCGATCAGGGGAAGGTCGAGACCGAAGGCGAGAGCCTTGGCCCAGTTGACCCCAACCAGCAGACTGCCGATCAGCCCGGGCCCGCTGGTGACGCCGACACCGCCCAGCCTGGCCGGCTCGAGGTCCGCCTGCCGGAGAGCCGCGTCGACCACGCGGTCGATTTGCCGGATGTGGGCTCGAGCGGCGATCTCAGGCACGACGCCACCGAAAGCCGCGTGAGCATCCTGGGAGGCGACTACGTGACCGAGGATCTCCCCGTCCCCCACCACCCCCGCCGACGTTTCGTCACACGAGGTTTCGATCCCGAGCACGGGCCCGCCCTGCCAGGCCGCGCCTATCGCTCCGGCTCCCCGGGCGGCTCCTCCGGTGGCTCGTCCTCGGCTTCCTCCCCATTTCCGTCCTCCGGAGGTGGCTCACCCGTGCCCTCGTCCGGCTCCGGTTGGGCAGGCGTCAGCGGTGAGACGAGGACGCGCGCTGTCCGGGTCACCTCGGCATCCGCGCCTTCGGGCAAGCCGATCTGCACGGTGAGGTTGACGGGTGTCTCCGGAACGGCGTCGACGCGAACGACCGCCGACATCGAGCTCGGAGAAAGGGACCGAACGACGCGGGCCGGTCCGCGGAGCTGGATCGACACCTGAGTCGTTCCGAGCTGCACCTGATCGGCCGCCCGACCGGTGGCCCGCAGCGGAATGCTCAAAGAACGCTCCAGCAGCGAGTCGACCTCGACCGTGATCTGGACGCTCCTCGGGGCAATGCTGAGGCTGGAGGACTCGGCGGGTGGCTGGAGGATCAGGCGGTGCGTCTCGCTCCGCGCCACGTTCCGGAGCGACAGCCGTTCGGTGGGGATCGAAGCAACGGCCTCGACGATCGACTCCGTGCCGCGCACTGTCACGGTCGGAGGATCGACAATCGGGTCTCCGACGATCACGTATCCGGGCGCGGCCGTCGTCTCGATGTTCGGCTCGACCTCCACTTCCTTCGTGACCCGCCGTTCGAAACGAAGCTCTACGGAGGACGGCCGGACGTCGGTAGGGCCTACCCTCAGCGTCCGGTCGTACACGACCATGTCCGGCCGGAGCAACACCTGCATCTCGGACGCGGTGACGCTGTCTATAACGACGCGAATGCGTGGGACGTCGAGAAGAAGCCGGGACACATCACGCCGGCGGCCCTGAAAGATCGTGGTCGCTTCGATGGGCAGGCGCATCGGCACCCAGGAGCTGTCGGTCACCTCGAACTCCAGGCGGGTCCGAACCTGATGATCCTGCCGCTCGATCGCGGTCACGTTGAACCACAGCAGGACCGCGAGCGCTCCTGCGGCGACCTTGTAGCCCCAGTTGTCCAGAAACGCCGCTCTCCAGCGGATTCGTCTAATTGCCCTGCCCTCCCTCGTTTACTTCGATCACGTCGGACGGGCTGCCGGCGACGCGCACGGATACCGCTCCGCCCTCCCTGAGGCCGAAGCCCGGCGGCGGTGACTGGCCAATCACCCGACCCGGCGCACCGACCGCGCTGGGCTCGAACGTCACGGATCCGAGCTCGAGGCCCAAACGGGAAAGCAGCACTTCCACATCATCCAGGCGGCGGCCCTCGAGATCCGGCACAGCGACGACCTCTCGCCCCTCGCTAACGATCAAGGATACCTCGCCGGGGACCCCTAGCTCGGCGCCAGCGTCGGGCTCCGTCCGGAGCACCTCTCCCTTGCGCTTGCGAGACGCCGTCGTGATGGCGCTCGTGCTCAGGCCGAGACGCCCGAGGACGAAGACCGCCTGTGTCTCGGTCAGGCCGGTCACGTCAGGGACCCGCACCGTCTCCGGGCCCAGACTCAAGGTGACCTGAACCTCGCTCCCCGGAGCGACGAACTGGCCGGCCAGCGGCAGCTGCGCGATGACGCGGCCCGGCGCTTCTTCGGGATGGAAGATCTCGCCCGCCACCCTCAAGGCGAGGCCTGCCGCCATGGAGACCTCCTCAGCCCGCTCGACGTCCTCACCGGCGAAGTCCGGAACGGCAACCAGGTCGCCCGAGGCTCGGTCCGGGGAAGAGAAGACGACGGTTGCCGCCAGCAGGTAGCCGGCCCCGAGTGCCAGGAGCGCCGTGAAGAGCGATGCACCCCAGCGGCGTGCACGCCGCCGCCCCTCGGCTCCGTCCACCCCCGTCAGACCGCGGCGTCGCTCGAAGCTCATGTTTCACGTCGCAGGCGGACGGCGAAGCAGCCATCCGTCGCCCGGACCCACGGCATCACCCGCAAGTCGCCGCTCGAATCAATCGCATCGGCCGGCAGGGCGATCCCTGCCGGAGGCCGTTCTCGGGCAAATGTCGGTTGGCGTCGCAGAAACGCAGCCACCTGTTCCTCGTTCTCCTCGGGCTCCAGAGAGCAGGTCGCGTACACGATCAACCCGCCCGGCTCCACCAGCTCCGCCGCCGCGTCCAGCAGTTCCCGCTGCAAGATAACGAGAGCCGCAAGGCGTCCGGGGTTCAACCGCCACCGGGCGTCCGGCCGTCGGCGAAGCACGCCTGTACCCAGACAGGGCGCGTCGAGCAGGACGGCGCGAGCGGACCGAAGCGGCGGGCTCCTGCCGTCCGCGACGAACAGCGCGAGCTCGACCCCGTGCCGATCCGCCGCTTCGGCCGTTGTGCGAAGTCGAGCATGGCTCCGATCGGCGGCTACGCACAGCCCAGCGGCTTCGGCTCGAGACGCCGCCAGCGCGATCGCCTTCCCACCCGGAGCCGCGCAAACATCGACCATCACACCGGACTCCGCCGGTCCCACGTACTCTACCACGGCCGATGCCGCAGGATCCTGGACGATGGCTGGCAGGCCGCTGACCAGATCGGCCGGGTCGCCCCCATCCAGCTGCCAGCTCGGCAACGCCGGCACTGCCGTCAACCGTGGCTCTCCTGCCGCCCGACCGGCTGCCGCAAGACCGAGCGGACGCAGGGTTACAGGCGGCGGCCTGTTGTCCAGGTCGACAAGCTCCGCGACCGAGGCGAGCGGCCAGCGCTCGAGCCAACGGCGCAACAGCCACTCGGGGTGGGAGCCGTAGGTGGAAAGGTGGCCGATCGGATCGGCCTCGAGCGATGGAAAGAACGCCTCTCTCGCAGCCGGCTCTAAACGGGCCGCCGCACGCAACACCCCGTTGACGAAGCCGGTGGCTCGACGGCCGCCGGTCGCCCGAAGGCCCTCCACGCTCTCGTGCACCGCAGCGTGGTCCGGAACCCTTGTCTCGCGAAGCTGATAGAGGCCGAGCCGAAGCCAGAGGAGAACGGGTAACTCCAGTCTGGATAGCGGACGGTCGATGAGGCGGGCTATCTCCGTATCGAGTCGAGCGCGGAGCCGGATGCAGCCGTATGCCAGCTCCATGGCGAGACCGCGTTCCTGCGACGTGGAGTCGGCAAGGGTCCGCTCGGCCGCGTGGTTTGCGTAGGCACCCTCCTCGACCGCCTCCAGAATCTGGTAGGCGGCGAGCCGCGGAGGGATCAGCTCAGCATGCCCTCCAGCGGGCTGGACGGCACTGCCCACTCCCGCCGCGGCATCCGTCCGGCCAGGTAGGCGAGACGGCCGGCTCGCACCGCGGCCTTCATCGCATCGGCCATCAGCTCGGGTCGGTCGGCCTCGGCCAGAGCGGTGTTCATGAGGATGCCGTCTGCTCCTTGCTCCATCGTGAGGCACGCATCCGAGGCCGTGCCTACGCCCGCGTCCACGATCAGCGGCACACCGAGACGGTCCTTGAGAATGCGGATGTTGATCGGATTCAGGAGACCGAGCCCGCTGCCGATCGGTGATCCGAGCGGCATCACGGCGGACGCACCCGCTTCCTCGAGCTTAAGAGCGGTCACCAGGTCGTCGTTCGTGTACGGGAGAACCTTGAAGCCTTCGGCGACGAGCGTCCTGGTAGCTTCGAGAAGCGCGTCGGTGTCCGGAAGGAGGGTGTCAGGGTCGCCGATCACCTCCAGCTTGACCCAATCCGTCAGCCCCGACGCTCGCCCGAGCCGTGCGTAGCGGATCGCGTCCTCCGCCGTGTAGCAGCCGGCGGTGTTCGGAAGCACGAAGAACTCCTCCGGGTCGAGCCAGTGGAGGATGCTCTCGCGGTTCGTGGCATCCAGATCGACGCGGCGCACCGCGACGGTGACCATCTCGGCACCGGAAGCCCGGATCGCCGCCACCATCTCCTGGTTGTCGCTGTACTTGCCCGTTCCGACGATCAGGCGCGAGCGGAAGGTCCGATCGGCGATCGTCAGGGGCTCGTCCCGCACCTCGGCGCCAACTTCATCCAGCGTCGTCGACATCTCTCATCCACCGCCGACGAAGTTGACCAACTCCACCCTGTCGCCGGGCTCGAGCCTCACATCCGAGAACTCGCTTCTCTGCAGAATCTGGCGGTTGAGCTCCACGACGACCAAGCGGCCGTCGAGATCCAGTTCGGTGAGAAGCTCCGTAACGGTCTGCCCGAGGCGAGCCTCGAGTGGCTGCCCGTTCACGAGGATTTCGATCTCGTCCATGGCCATGTTTCGTCTAGCGATCCCTGTGTGAGGTTATGAGGCCTTCCACACTTCGATCAGCGTTCCCGCGGCCTCGAACGGGTCTCCGGCGCCCCAAACGGCGCCGACCACCGCGATACCGCTGGCTCCGAGCCTTTTCAGTTCCGGCACACGGCTCTCGTCGACGCCACCGATCGCGATCAGAGGAACGCCGAGATCCCGGCATCGCTCTACGATCGCGGTTCCATGGGGTCTGACGCCAGGGTGGGAGCGGCTGGAGAATATCGTACCCAGAATCAGAAAGTTCGCTCCGTCGGCAACCGCCCGTCGGGCTTCGGGTTCTCCATGTACCGAAGCCCCGATCGCGATCGATCGCTTCGGGGGCACGTCGACGGCATCGCCGGCTGTCGAGGCGCCGCTGACCGCCCCTCCATCCGCGGCCGAGGCGGCAGCCGAAGCGCGGATCACCTTCAGGGCCACCGCAACGGGAAGCGCCGTGTGCCCGAGCTGGACGGCCTGAGCCCCGGCCGCGAGCGCCACATCCAGCCGTTCGTTGACAGCGCACCAGCCGCCGGTTCTCTCCGCCATGCCCGACAGATCGCGCGCCAGCCGGAAGAACCGACTTCCCGCTGCCCGCTTGAGTCGGAGATGGAGAGCCAGATCCGAGCCGTACGCTTCGAACAACCGCCGCGCGAGCGGCGGAAAGTCGGAGCGGCCCGCGACCTCGTCGCCGGTCACCAGGTGAAGGATCGGCAGGCTCAAGAAACGGACGGGTTAGAGAAACCGGTCACCGGGGCACGCCCCTCGCCCGCGAAGCCAATCGGCCGAAGAGATACGGGAGCGCCCGGCCGGCTTGACCTCGCCAATCCGCACCGCCCCTCGTCCGGCCGCCACGATGAGGCCTTCGCGCAGATCCGCTTCGAGCAGCGTGCCCGGCTCCTCGGAAGCGGCGCCCGCGGATTCGCTGCCCCCGCTCGGCGCATCGGGCTCTCCGGCCACGGCCGACGCGAACAGCTGAACGGGTGCTCCGTTCACCTCCGACCAAGCCGCCGGCCACGGATCGCATCCACGGATCCAGCCATCGATCTCGTCGCCGGGCAGGTTCCAGTCCAGCCGCGCCATCCCGCGGCTCAGCTTGGGAGCGAAGGTGACTCGCGCGTGGTCCTGCTCCCGTTCGTCGACACCGTCCCCTTCCAACCTCCCCAGGGTCTCGGTCAGTGCTTCGGCGCCGAGCACGGAGAGGCGGCCCGAAAGCTCGCCCGCGGTCGTCAGCGCTCCGATCGGCTCGCTCACCTGATGTAGGATCGGGCCGGCGTCCATCTCCCGGACCATGCGCATGATCGTCACGCCGGTGACGGTGTGGCGGCGGATGATCGCCCAGTTCACGGGGGCGGCTCCGCGCAGCTCGGGCAGCAGGGAGGCATGGACGTTGAGCGAGCCAAGCTCGGGGAGCGCCAGCACCTCGTCGACGAGCAGCTGCCCGTACGCCACCACCACCGAAAGCTCCGGCCGCAGATCGGACAGCGCCGCCAGGAACTTGTCGCCGCGCGCCCTCTCCGGCTGGAGGATGGGAACTCCGAGCTCGACAGCCGCCCGTTTGACTGCGCTCGACCGCAGATGGCGTCCACGACCGGCCGGCCGATCCGGCTGGGTGACCACTCCGGCCAGGACGTGGCCATCCGCGACGGCACGAAACGATGGGAGGGCGAATTCGGGCGAGCCCCAGAAGAGAACGCGCATGTTACATCTCCGGGAGCGCGCTTCGAATCAAGAGCGTCCCGGCCACCGAAACCTCATGTGACCGGAATCGACCGCTACATCGCCGGTGCGGGAGACTTCTCGGTTTCCTTCCGCTTCGATTTCGACCATTTGCTGAGAAGCATTTTCCGCTTGAGCGGACTCACACGGTCGATGAACAGGACGCCGTCCAGATGATCGATCTCGTGTTGAAGGCACCGACTGAGCAGGCCGTCCGCCTCAAGCCGCACCTTCCGGCCGTCCCGGTCCAGTCCCTCCACGACGACCCGCTCGGCGCGCATGACGATCTCCCGGAGATCCGGGATGCTCAGGCACCCTTCTTCGTCTTTCGTGCGGCCGCTCTGTTCGACGACGACCGGGTTGATCAGCACGCCCGGAGGGCTCTCGGGCTCGCGTATGTCGTACACGAACGCCCGGAGCGGCACACCGATCTGCGGGGCAGCCAGTCCAACGCCGTCCGCGTCGTACATCGTGTCCACCAGATCGTCGAGCAGCGCCCTGACGTCATCGTCCACGTCAACGACGGGTTCGCACGGCTGGCGGAGGATCGGATCGCCCAACAGGAGAATGGGATGGACGCTCAACCTTCGGCAGCGCCCTCGACGCGTCGGCCGACCTTGCTCCGCTCGATCTCCAGCCGGGTGTCGTTCGCCGTCTTGATCGTGAGCCGGTCCTCGCCGATGTGGATTATCGTCCCCATAATCCCGCCGACGGTCACCACCTCATCGCCCTTCCGCAGGTTCGCGATCAAGTTCTGGTGCTCCTTCTGCTGCTGGCGCTGCGGCCGGATCAGCAGGAAGTAGAGGATGGCGAAGAACGCCGCGAGCATGAAGAGCGTGCCCATCGGGTTCGCGCCACCATCCGGGCTGGCCATTAACAACAGCTTGGCTGTCACGTTGATCCTCTCGGTAAGCTTTGGTAGCCGGCATCAGATACCCCGCACCGCCGGACGCGAGCCTCGGGCGCTCAGATCGCCGCGCTCCGGTAGCGCCCTAGCCAGCTCTCCGCCCACGCCTCGAACTCGCCGTCCAGAATCGCCCGCCTGGCGAGGCGGGTCAACTTCACGAGAAAGCGCACGTTGTGCAGTGAGAGCAGGCGTAGGCCGAGCAGCTCATCGCACACGAACAGGTGGCGAAGATACGCCCTCGAGTAGCGGGTGCAGCAGTAACAATTGCACTCGGGGTCCAGCGGGCTCGTGTCCTTGGCGAACCGCGCCACCTTCACGTTGACCCGGCCCAGCGAGGTGAACGCCGTGCCGTTGCGACCGTTGCGGGTCGGTGCGACGCAGTCGAACAGATCGACGCCCCGGCGGATCGCCTCGATCACATCCTCCGGATAGCCGACTCCCATCAGGTATCTCGGAACGTCGGCCGGCATCGAGGGCTCGCAGGTGTCGAGGATCTCGAGCATGACCTCCTTCTTCTCGCCGACGGACAAACCTCCGATCCCTAGCCCCTGCCAATCTCCCATCTCCAGGGTGCGCTCGAGAGACTCGAGCCGAAGGTCCAAAAAGCTCGCGCCCTGAAAGATCGGGTAGAGGAGGCCCGGCTCTCTTCCCTCATCGGCCAGGCGAGCGTGGTGCTCGCGGCAGCGAGTCAACCAACCGAGCGTGCGGTCGAGCGCATCGCGGGCCGTCTCCCGGTCCGCCTCTCCGTGGGGACATTCGTCGAAGGCCATCATGATGTCCGAGCCGAGCGCCGTCTGGATCTCTATCGAGCGCTCGGGGGTGATCCGGTGCCGCGAGCCGTCGATGTGACTCTGGAAGGTGACCCCTTCGTCATCGATCTGGTTGATTCGGGCGAGCGAGAAGACCTGGAACCCACCGGAGTCCGTGAGGATCGGCCTCTCCCAGTTCATGAAGGCGTGAAGACCCCCGGTTTTCTCGACGACGTCGGTTCCCGGCCTCAGATAAAGGTGGTAAGCGTTCCCCAGCAGCAGCTCTACCTCGGCCTCAGCGAGCTCCTCTGGGGTCAGCGACTTCACCGTCGCCAGCGTGCCGACGGGCATGAAGCAGGGCGTACGGACCTCACCCCGATCGAGGCGGAGCGCGCCCGCCCGGGCCCGGCCGTTGGCTGCCGCTACCTCGAAGCTCCCCTGCATCAGAGAACCAACATGGCGTCACCGTAGGAGTAGAAGCGGTACTCCTGCTCGACGGCGTGCCGGTATGCCTCGAGGACCCGCTCCCGGCCCGCGAAGGCGGCCACCAGCATGAGCAAGGTCGATCGGGGCAGGTGGAAGTTCGTGACCAGACGGTCGACGGCCGTGAAGCGGAACGGGGGATGGATAAACAGATCGGTCGATCCCCGGCCGGGCTCGAACCTGCCGCGCTCCTCCATCACCGCCTCCAGCACGCGAACGACAGTCGTGCCGACCGCGTACAAGCGCCCGCCAGCGTTGCGGAGCGCGTTCAGGGAGTTCGCGGCCTCCGGGCTCAGTACGTAGCTCTCCGGTTCGAGGCGATGCGCCTCGATTCGCAGCGAATCCACGGGGCGGAAGGTGCCTGGCCCGATGTGGAGCGTGATCGGTACGACGCGCACGCCCTTTGCCCGTGCGCGATCCAGCAGCTCGTCCGTAAAGTGAAGGCCGGCCGTGGGCGCGGCCACGCTCCCCGTGTGTGCAGCATACACCGTCTGATAACGCTCTCTGTCGGCTTCGGTGCTCTCGCGGCGGATGTACGGCGGTAGCGGCACGCGGCCGTGGCGGCGTATCGCCTCCCACGGATCATCTGGCGTCAGAAGACGCACCGCCCGCCCTCCCTCTCGGGAGGCTTCTATCCTGACGGCCAGGCCGTCGGCGACCTCCACAACTCTTCCCGGCTTGAGCTTCGAGCCCGGGCGGACGAGCGCCTCCCAGCGGTAGGCCTCCGGTTCCATCGGGCGCAGCAGCAGTACCTCGGCGGCTGCACCGGTGGGTTTCCGGCCGACGAGCCGCGCGGGGAAGACCTTGGAGTCGTTGAGGACCAGCCCGTCTCCCTCTTCCAGGTATTTGAGAAGATCGGGGAAGGCCTTGTCTTCAATCTCCGGATCGCCAGCCGACGGACGCCGGAGGACCAGTAGGCGGCTGGCATCCCGCAGGGGTAGCGGATGTCCGGCGATCAGGCTCTCCGGCAGGTCGTATTGATAGGACTCAAGCTCCGAGTCCACTCCGGCAGCCGTACCGTCGGCCCCGGCCTGTGCGCTAGGTGAGCTCGGGCCCATCGTCCGCGAACAGGGCAGCCTGCGCATCGGGCTGCGCGCTGGGTAGGTCGTAGCCGAAGCGCTCGTACGCCCGGCGCGTGGCCACCCTTCCCCGGGGTGAGCGCTGCAGGTAGCCGTTCTGGATCAGATACGGCTCGTAGACCTCCTCCAGCGTGCCCGCATCCTCGCCCACCGCAACGGCCAGCGAGTTCAGGCCCACCGGACCGCCGTCGAAGCTCTCGATGATCAGCTTGAGGATCCGCGCATCCATCTTGTCCAGGCCGTACTCGTCCACATTCAACATCTCGAGCGCTGCGCCGGCAGTCGGCTCATCGATCCGGCCATCCCCCTTCACCTGGGCATAGTCGCGCACCCGCTTGAGCAGCCGGTTCGCGATGCGGGGCGTCCCCCTAGAGCGTCTGGCGATCTCCTTCGCACCCGCCTCCGTCACCGGGACGTCGAGGATGCGGGCCGATCGGGTGACGACCTCCTCCAGCTCTTCGGGCGGATAGAAGCCGAGGCGCTCTACGACACCGAATCGGGCGCGGAGCGGCGCCGTCAGGAGTCCGAACCGCGTCGTCGCGCCGACGAGCGTGAAGCGCTCGATCCGCATTGACATCGTCTGCGCCCGGGGGCCCTCACCGAGGCGGATCTCGATCCGGTAGTCCTCCATCGCGGGATAGAGGAACTCCTCGATCGCGGGCCGCAGGCGGTGGATCTCGTCGATGAACAGGATGTCGCGGGGCTCAAGGTTCGTGAGGTAAGCCGCCAGGTCGCCCGGCTTCTCGAGAACCGGTCCGGATGTCAGCTTGAGGTTGACGCCCAGCTCTGTTGCCAACAGACGCGCCAGGGTCGTCTTTCCGAGACCCGGCGGGCCGAAGAACAGCGCGTGATCCAGCGCCTCGCCGCGGCCTAGCGCCGCCTGCACGTAGATCTGGAGGCTCTCCTTCACCTTCTGCTGGCCGATGAACTCCTCGAAGCTGGCGGGGCGGAGCGACTGCTCCAGGCCCGCATCGCCTTCCAGCGGCTGCGGCGTCGTGATCTCGGTGTGATCAGACATATCCAAGGGCAGCTCGAACGAGCTGCTCCGTCGTCGCCGCCCCGTCCAGGTCCCGGCGGGCGCGGGCCACCGCGGCCTCCGCCTCCGTCTGACCGTAGCCGAGGCCGCGCAGCGCCTCTACGGCCGAAGCGCCGGCCGTGAGCGGAGAGACTTCCTCCACGGCGAGGTCATCCAGCTTGTCCTTGAGCTCGAGAGCGATCCGCTCCGCCGTCTTCCGTCCGACCCCGCTCACGGTCTGTAGAACTTCGTGATCCCGGCCACGTATCGCCTGCACTACCCGGTCTCCCGGCAGGTGTCCGAGCAGGGCGAGCGCCAGTCGGGGGCCCACGCCACTCGCGTTTTGGAGGCGAATAAACAGAATCCGGTCACGGGAGGACCCGAATCCGAACAGCTCCATCGAATCCTCTCGTGCCACGAGCGCGCTGTGGAGCTCCACTTCCTGCCCGACCTCCGGCAGCCTGTCCAGCAGGGTAGCCGGCACGAGCAGCTCATAGGAGACGCCGCCCGAGGTCATCACCTCGACTCCCTCGGGACCCTTGTAGAGGAGCCTACCCACGACCCGACGGATCATGGGCCGGCCACCGCCTGCGCTTCGCTGATCGCGCGACCGCCGATCAGGTGACAGAGCGCCGCGGCGCACCCGTCCGCCGCGTCGGCCGGCTCGGGTGGCTCGGCAAGGCGGAGATGCTTGGCAACCATGAAGGCCACCTGCTCCTTCGTCGCGGCGCCCGTTCCGACGATCGCCTTCTTGATCTCCGCCGGCGGGTATTCGAACACGGGGAGATCGCGCTCCGCGGCGGTGAGCACCGCGACCCCTCGGGCATGGGCCAGCACGACCATGCTGCGCACGTTCCGGCCGTAGAACACCCCCTCGACGACGACGCAGCCCGGCTCCGTCCGATCGATCACCTCCAGGAGTGACCTGTGGATCTCCACCAGGCGGGTCGGCAGCTCGGCGGAGCCGGAGGTCTTGATCACTCCGCACTCCAACAGGCTGAGCGCCCCCTCCGCCGATTCCACGAGACCGTATCCGGTTCGCTGCGTTCCGGGATCCACCCCGAGCACTCGCATGGCGCCAAGATAACGTGACCGGCCTCCGAGGCGAGGCGCCTTCGATCGATTCTCCCCGACTTCTCGCCGCTCAGGAAGGAAGGCTGACACGGAGCTCCGGGATGTCCGCGAAATCCTGGATGTTCAGAGTCCAAAGCTCGGCGTCCCACAGAATCGCGCAGGCCGCGATCGCCAGGTCGATCTCCCGGCCGCGCGAACGAGGCACCTGGTCGTAGATCAGCGCGGCCTTCGCCGCCTCCTCCGGACCGAAGGGCACGGCACGGGCGCTCGGGAACAAGGCCTCCTGCGCCGCCAGCTCCTCCGACAAGCGAGGACCGCGAAGCCATTCATATAGAACGAGGGTGGGAAGGAGGATCCGCTCGCCTCGCTCGATTGCGGATCGAAGCGGCGGGGCCGAGCGCTTGGGACCGGAGAGACCGTCGATGAGGGCCGACGTGTCGAGGAAGATCAAGCCTCCTCGCTCGCCTTCCCCCGGTCGCCGGCCCGGCGCGCGTCCCGAACCTCTTCGATCTCCCGCTCGACTTCTTCGGCCGGTCGTGCCGGAATCGCCGGAACCATCTCGTCGAACGTTCGCAGCAGGCGGAGGCGCTCGTCTTCGCCCAGCCGCCCGATGCGATCGCTGTACTCCCGGATCGCCTCCCGTACGACCTGGCTTTTGGGCATACCTAGCCGCTCGGCGGTCCGCCCGAGCCGCCCAACAGTGCTCTCATCCAGCGTAAAAGTCACTTTTATCGATGGCATATTGTATACCATACTACCATATATCTGGTGCATCAACAACTGGCGAGCTATCCGCCACGGTGATCAGAGGCGAGGTCGTCTACGAGAGAAACTGACGAAATCTTCCAGAGCCGGTTATCTCTCCGCGGCCGGACGTGGGTATCTCCCGGAGCGAGTATCGGACGCCCTGAGGAGACTCTAGTAGAGGCTCCGAAGATCAGGCGTCTGCCGACTCGCGGAGCGGAGATGCCCCACGTCGGGAAGCAGGGGGAGAGGACTCAGGAGGCGGCGGCCAACGCCTCCTCGTCGACATCCATGTTCGAGTAGACGCGCTGCACATCGTCGTGCTCCTCGAGCGCTTCCAGGAGCGCCACTAGCCTCTCGGCCTCCCGTCCCTCGACATGCACCTCGGACTTGGGAACCATCCCCAGCTCGGCCTCGCGGATCTCGATTTCGGCCTCACGCAATCCCTCCTGCACCGCATGGAAGTCGGCTGGATCCGTCGTGATCACGAAGACATCGTCTTCACTCGTCATGTCCGAGGCGCCCGCCGTCACCGCGGCGTCGAGCAGCGCCTCCTCGTCGTATCTCGAAGCGTCGACGTAGATCTGACCGAGCCGGTCGAACATCCAGGCCACCGAGCCGCTCTGACCGAGGTTGCCGCCCCGCTTGTCGAGGATGTGACGCACCTGGGCGATCGTGCGCTTCTGATTGTCGGTGAGGCACTCGAGGAAGAGCGCGACGCCTCCCGGGCCGTAGCCCTCGTAGGTGCACTCTTCGTAGCTCGCTCCAGGCAGGGCTCCGGTGCCGCGCTTGACCGCCCGATCGATGTTCTCGTTCGGCATGTTCTCGGCTTTCGCGTTGTCGATAGCCGTGCGCAGCCGCGGGTTGAAGTTGGGGTCGCCGCCGGCCTGGCGCGCTGCGACGGTGATCTCGCGCGCCAGCTTGGAGAACATCTTGCCGCGTGCCTGGTCGTTCCTGGCTTTTTGGCGCTTGATCTGCGCCCATTTGCTGTGTCCGGCCAAGCGTCTACTCCATCATCGTGGGCCGGGGTAGGCCGCGATCCCGTCCAACGGCCGTCTAGCGGGCCGCCAGCGCGGCCTCGCGCTCCGAGGCCGCCTCGGCGACCACCCTCTCGGCCACATGAGGGGGCACGGGCTCGTATCCCAGTAGCTCTCGAGTGTGGGTTCCCTTTCCTTGGGTCAGGGAGCGAACGGCGGCCGCGTATTTGTGGAGCTCGGAGAGTGGAACCTGAGCTCGAACCATCTGCCATCTACCCTTCGATTCCATCCCGAGGATGCGGCCCCGCCTCTGGTTGAGGTCGCCAATCACCTCGCCCATGAAATCCTCGGGCGTTCTCACCTCGACCTCCATGATCGGCTCGAGCAGCACGGGACCCGCGCTCCGGGCCACGTTCCTGAAGGCGAGCGAGCCCGCCACCTTGAACGCCTGCTCCGAGCTGTCGACGGAGTGATACGAGCCGTCGTAGCACTCGGCCGCGAAGTCGACAACGGGATAGCCGGCCAGCACGCCTCGCCCGGCAGCCTCCTGGATTCCCTTGTTGACGGCCGGCACGAACTTCGACGGTATTACGCCGCCCTTGATCTTGTTGAGGAACTCGTAGCCCTCACCGCGGCCGCGCGGGTGGATCCGGATCCAGCAGTCACCGAACTGCCCCCGACCACCGGTCTGCTTCTTGTGACGGCCCTGGCCTTCGGCCAACTGGGTGAGCGTCTCGCGGTAAGGGATCTTCGGCTCTTCCGTCCCCACATCGACTTGGTACTTCCGCTGCAGCTTCTCGAAGCAGACGCTCAGGTGGAGCTCGCCGCAGCCTCGCGCGATCGTCTGGCCCAGCTCGGGCTCGTAACCGGAGCGGAACGTCGGATCCTCCTCGTGCAGCTTGTTAAGGCCGTTCGCGAGCTTGTCCTCGTCGCCCCGGTGCTTCGGAGCCACGGCGATCGAGGCGTCGGCGGCCGGCCAATCGATTTCCGGGAGCCGCAGCCGTCTCCCGTCAGCGCACAACGTGTCGCCCGTGTGCGTGTCCTTCAGCTTGGCCACGACGCCAATGTCCCCCGCGTGAAGCCGTGCCAGCTCGTTCCTGTGCTCTCCGGCCGGTACGCTCAAGTGCGTGATCCGCTCGGGGTTCGCATGTGACGGGTTGTAAACCGTGGAACCGTTGTCGACGGTGCCGCTGAACACCCGGAAATACGAGAGCTCGCCTACGTGCGGCTCTGACGTTGTCTTGAAGACGACCGCAGCGAACGGCTCGCCGTCGGTCCCCATGAGCTCGATCGGATCGCCGCTACGGCTCTCGGCCAGGAAGGGACCGGCCTGCTCCGGCGACGGCATGAGCTCCGCCAGCTTGCTGAGTACCGCCCGCGCGCCCCAAGCCGAGTCACCGGAGCCGCAGAACACCGGAAAGACCTCGCCGCGCCGCATCGCCGCTCCCATCACCTTCAGCACACGGTCCCGATCCAGCTCTTCGCCCTCCAGATACGCCTCCAGGAGCTCGTCGTCGGCGCTGGCTATCGTCTCGATTAGCTCTTCGCGGTATCGCTCGACACCCGCCTGGAGCTCGTCCGGGACATCCATCTCCTCGTACTCGCCCTTGCTGGACCCCGATTTGAACATGTGGGCGCGGCCGGAAAACAGGTTGACGACACCCTGGAACCCATCGCCCGACCCGATCGGCACCTCCACCGGCATCGCGGCGCCCGACAGGCTTTCCTTGATCTGCTTGAACGTGTCCTCGAACGATGCGTTCTCGCGCTCCATCATCGAGATGAAGATCATCCGCGGGATGTCTTGCTCCTCGCATGCCTCCCACGCCTTCTCGGTGCCGATGTCGACTCCGTCCTGGGCGCTCACGACGACCAGGGCGCCGTCCGCCACCCGCACGGCGGCAGCCACCTCGCCAAAGAAGTCAGTGAAGCCGGGAGTGTCGATGAGATTGAGCTTGGTTCCCCTCCAGACGACAGGCGCGACGGCCATATTGATGGACATCCCGTGGCCGGTCTCCTCGGGCGTGAAGTCGGTGAGCGCGTTGCCCTTCTCCACCGACCCACGGCGGCGAGTCGCTCCGCCAATGAAGGCCATCGCGTCTACGAGGGTGGTTTTGCCAGCGCCGCCGTGACCCACGACGGCAACGTTCCTGATCTGGGCGGTTTCAAACTCGGGGGCGGACGGCGCCATCTATTCCTCCTTGACTACATCGGGGAGCCAACGATTGGGGAATCCAATCTTAGGCGGGAAACGGAGGGGTGGAAAGGTCAGCCGGGGCCGCGGTACCTCCGGCTCATGTCGTCGAGAAAAGCCCGCTCCTTCTTGCTGAGGGCATCGATGCCGCTCTCCCTGATCTTGTCGAGAATTCGGTCTACCTCGTCGAGACGATCCCTCTCTCGGTCATCCCGGAGCTTCGTCGGTCGACGCGGGGCAGCGGACGCTCCTCCCTTCTCGCTCTTGAGGCGCCGGCGACGCCACCTGTCGCGGAGCCCGCTCAGCCGATCCGCGATGGCCTCGCCGTGCCTCATATACACGAAACCGGTCACCAGGCCGCCGAGGTGCGCCCAATGCGCTACTCCGTCTCGGGCGCCGGCAAGACTGGCGTAGAGGGAGAAGAAGGCCATGAAGCCGACGAAGTACTTGGCTTTCACCGGGAAGAGGAACCATAGGTAGATCGGTGCGTTGGGCCACTTCAGCGCGAACGCCAACAGGAGTCCGAAGACGGCCCCCGAAGCACCGATCACCGTTGGCGTCCCGATGAGCTGGACGAGCAGAAGCGAGAAGAGCGCTCCACCCATCCCCGCAATCAGATAGAACCGGACGAACTCTCGTCCTCCCCAGCTTCGCTCCAGTGGGGGACCGAAGAAGAAAAGCACCAGCATGTTCGCGAACAGGTGGAAGAAGCTTCCGTGCAGGAACATGTAGGTCAGAGGCGACCACGGGTGGATCAGCAACCGAGCGGTCGAGAAGCCCAGGAAGTCCACCGCCCAGCCGAACGGGACGAGGCCGAGCATGTTCACCACGAGGAAGACGGCGCCGTTGGCCAGCAGCAGCCGCTTCACCCATGGCGTCATCATCTGGGAGATCGCGGCGCCGGCGCCATAACGGAAACCCCGGGAGGAGGCGCTCTGGTCGTTCCACGCGCTCATCGGTCGGCCAACGCTGCCAGGGCGATCCGCTCGCAGAGCTCCGGGAAATCGATTCCGACGGCAGCCGCCGCCTTGGGCAGAAGGCTGGTCGCCGTCATCCCTGGAAGGCTGTTCGTCTCGAGACAGTAGAAGACGCCGTCCTCTCCCCTCATAAAGTCCACCCGGCCGAACGAGCCTTGGCGGAGGACGTGGTGAGCCGCCAGGGACAGGTTCGCGAGCTCGTCCGCTTCCTCGGGGTCTAGCCGGGCGGGCACCTCGTAGCTCGTCATGCCCGGCGTATACTTGCACTCGTAATCGTAGATGTCGTGGCTCGGGATTATCTCCAGAGCGGGGAGTGCCTGGCCCAGCAGAATCCCGACCGTGAGCTCCCGCCCGGAAACGAACCGCTCGATCAGGACATCTCCGTCGTAATCCTGCGCCACCTGCATGGCGTGGGACAGGTCGACTGCCTCGCGCACGACGGTGAGACCGATGGTCGATCCGCCTCCGGACGGCTTGACGACGAGCGGAAGCCCGAGGGACTCGACGGCTTCACCCGGAGTCGCGTGAGCCGGCGCCCACGGAGCCGTCGGCACGCCATCCGCCTCGAACAGCTCCTTGGATAGACGTTTGTCCATCGCCACGGCCGACCCGAGAGAGTCGGTGCCCGTATATCGCACATCGGCCAGATCGAGCAGGGCCTGCAGCTTGCCGTCCTCGGCGGGGCGTCCGTGCAAGGCAAGGAACACGAGATCGGCCTCGCGCACGACGTCCAGCTCGATAATCCGGAAGAGGGTCGACTCGTCCCACGCGCTCAGCGAACCGGCGTCGGGCGGCTCCGCGCCGACCTCGGACGGGAAGAGAAGCGGTTCCTCCTCGGGGGACACGAATCCGGCAGCGGTGTCCACGGTGTGGACGGTGTGCCCGCGAGAGCGGAGGGCCCTCAGCACTTCCTTCCCGGAGGAGAGTGAGACCAGACGCTCTTCGCTCGTGCCGCCCGTAAAGAGCGCGATCTTCACGCCAGCCGCCCTGGCAGGCTCCCCAATACCTCGCCTATGGGATCAGGTGGTGAATCACGTCGTAGCGCGTCAGGATCCCGCGCACCGACCCGTTCTCGGCTACCAGCAGGGCCGGCGTCGTACGCGTCAGCCGCCCCGTGATCTCGGAGAGCTCCGCATTCGCCTTGACGACCGGGAACGGATCGTCCGCCACCTCCCGCACCTCGGACGCCAGGCGAGAGGGGTCCTCCATCACGGCCGTGAGGAGTGCGGACTCGGTCACCGAGCCCACCGAATGGCCTTCTTCGAGCACCGGCAGCTGAGACACGTTGTGCTCTTCGATCAGATCGAGGGCCTCGCGGATCGGCGCGCCGGGGCCCACCGCCACGAGCGGCGGCGCGTCCGCCTTCGTATCCAGCAGGTAGCCGGCAGTGACACGCTCCGGCCGGAACATCCGGTTCTCTTGCATCCACTCGTCGTTGTAGACCTTCGAGAGATAGCGCTCGCCCGTATCGCAGAGGATGCACACGACGAACGCATCCGGGTCGTCCAGCTCATGCGCCAGGTCGACGGCGACCCTCACGACCAGTCCGGTCGATCCTCCGACGAACAGCCCTTCCTCGCGGGTGATCCTCCGCGCCATGTGGAAGGCGTCACGATCACAGACCTGCCGGAATTCATCGACTAAGTCGAAGTGAAGCGTCGTCGGAATCTTGTCGTTGCCGACCCCTTCGACCTTGTAGGGCGAGCCGGGCTCCTGCTGCTCGGTGCGGTGGTAGCTCGTGAAGATCGACCCGATCGGATCGCCGGCGATCACCCGGATCTCGGGGTTCTTCTCCTTCAGGTAGCGCGCTACACCCGAGATCGTCCCGCCGGTTCCGGGAGATGCCACGAGATGCGTGATGGCGCCCGAGGTCTGCTCCCAGATCTCCGGGCCGGTGGTCTCGTAGTGGGCCTGTGGATTGATCGGGTTGTAGAACTGATCGGCCAGAATCGCGTTTGGCCGCTCCCCTGCGAGGCGCTTCGCGAGGTTGTTGTAGTAGTCTGGGTGGTCCGGGGTTACCGCTGGCGTCACGATCACTTCAGCGCCGAACGCCTTGAGCAGGCGAACCTTCTCGACACTCATCTTGTCGGGAATCGTGAAAACGCAGCGATATCCCTTCACGGCGGCGGCCATCGCCAAGGCTACGCCCGTGTTGCCAGACGTGCCCTCCACGATCGTGCCGCCCGGCCTCAGCTCCCCAGATTCCTCCGCCGCCTCGATGATCGCCAGGCCGATACGGTCCTTCAGGGAGCCGCCGGGGTTCAGGATCTCGGCTTTCGCATATATGGGCGTTCGCGCCCCGTCCACGACCCGGTTCAATCGAATCATCGGTGTCTGGCCGACGGTTTGGAGAACGTCGTCGTATAGCATCCGATGTGTCCTCACTGCGCTCCTTCCATCTCCGGCATCGGGTAGCGAACCGGCAAAGTCGCCCAAACGGGCACCGGACGCTCACCCTGTCGGGCCGGACTGTATCTCAGCTCGCGAGCTCCAGCGACGGCGGCGGAATCGAGGCTATGGTTTCCGCTCGTCTGCTCGATCGATACCGAATCAACGGCGCCGGCCTTGGAGATGCGGATCCGGAGCACCGTCTCCCCACCCACTCGATTCGACCACGCCTCCTGTGGATACTCGAACGGGAGCCGCTCGTTCAACAACGTCGGCATGTGGAACGCCGACCCACGCTCACCTATCACCAGTCCCCCGAGCACGGGCCTCATCGTGTCCGCGCAGCCGGTTGCCAGGGTGACGACCGTACAGATCGCGGCCAGCGGAGCACCTCGAGCGGTCGTCTCACACGTCATGCGGGAGGGTCTTCTGGTCCAGGCTCCCGGTCCGCCAGCCGCTTGAGCTCGACCAGTGCCATAAGCGCCTCGAGCGGCGTGAGGCGTTCGGGATCGAGCTCCGAGAGGCGACTCCGTACGATCGAGATCTCCTCCTCAGGCTCGGCCGCGAACAGGGAGTATTGCTCGCGGTCCAGCAAGCCGGCGAGCCGGCTCCCGGCTCCGCTCGAACCGCCCTCCAGCTCGTGCAGGACCCGCGTCGCCTCGTCGAGCACCTCATTAGGAAGGCCCGCGAGACGTGCGACGTGCACTCCGTAGGATCGATCGCTGCCGCCTGGTTCGAGACGTCTCAGGAAGACGATCTCGTCGCCGTGCTCTCGAACGGCCACGTTGGCCGGCACCACGCCGGGCAGGATGTCCGCCAGCTCGACGAGCTCATGGTAGTGGGTCGCAAATATCGTCCGGGCCCCGATCCTGTCGTGCATGTAGGAAGTAACCGCCCACGCGATCGACACCCCATCGTAGGTCGAGGTTCCCCGGCCGATCTCGTCGAGCAGCACCAGGCTCCGATCGGTGGCCGAGTTGAGGATCGTGGCCGTCTCCGTCATCTCGACCATGAAGGTGCTCTGGCCTCGGCTGAGGCTGTCCGATGCTCCGACGCGGGTGAACACGCGGTCACAGCACCCGATGCGCGCCCGCTCGGCCGGAACGAACGAGCCGATCTGGGCGAGAAGCGCGATCAGGCCGGCCTGCCGCAAGAGAGTCGACTTTCCCGCCATGTTGGGACCCGTGAGGACCATCACGAATCCATCTCCGTCGAGTACGACGTCGTTGGGGATGAAGTCGCGGCGCGGCATCATCGTCTCTACCACCGGGTGCCGGCTACCCTGGAGCTCAAGCCCAAACTCGTCGGTCACCTCCGGCCGGCAGTAGTCGTTTCGCTCCGCCAGATCGGCGAGCGCCGCGAACACGTCGAGCTCAGCGACTTTCCGGGCGGTACGTTGGATCCGGGCGACCTGGCTCGCGATATCCTCTCTCACCTCGCGGAAGAGACGAGCCTCGATCGCCGCGATGCGCTCGTCCGCATCGACGATCTTCTCTTCCCACTCCTTGAGCTCGGGTGTGACGAACCGCTCTGAACCGGCCAGGGTTTGTTTGCGCTGATAGTCCGACGGCACGCGCTCGAGGTTCGCTCGCGTCACCTCCAGGTAGTATCCGAACACCTTGTTGTGGCTGATCTTCAGGCTGTGAATCCCGGTGCGCTCGCGCTCGCGCTCCTGGAGGGAGGCGATCCAGGAGAGCGCGCCAGAGCGTAACTCCCGGAGCTCGTCAAGCTCCTTCGAGTACCCCGTCCGGATCACGCCGCCGTCACTCAACGCGGCCGGCGCGTCGGGCGAGATCGCCCGTTCGATGAGATCCCTCAGATCATCGAGCGCGTCCATCTCATGGGTCTCATCGGCGATGGGACCGCCCAGGGCCAGAGCCGACTCGTGCACGTGAGGCAGCTCCTCGAGGGAGAGGCCGAAGCCTCGCAGCTCTCGGGGGGCTACACGTCCGGTCGATATCCTCGCGGACGATCGCTCCATGTCCCGGATGCGGCCGAGCCGCTCCCTGAGAGACCGGCGAACCTCCGTTTCGGAGAACAGCGAGGCGACGGCGTCTTGCCTGGCCGCGATCTCGCGCGTCTCGAGGAGCGGTGCGAGGACCCAACGCCGCAGCAGACGTGCGCCCATCGCCGTCTTGGTGCGGTCGATCACATCGAGGAGCGTCACTCCCCCGTCGGCCCGAAGAGGCTCCACGAGCTCCAGGTTCCGGCGCGTCATCTCGTCGAGGTGCATCGTGCGCCCGGTGCGCTCGACGCGGGGAAACCGGATGTGATCGACTCCCGTAGGCCGCACTTCCTCCAGGTACGAGACCAGCGCCCCGGCCGCTGCCACCATGTGTCCGTCGGCGGTCGAGAGGCCGAAGCCCTCGCTGCTCGCCACGGCGAAGTGCCGGCAAAGGGCCTCTTCGCCGAACTCCGGATCGAACCGCCAGCTCTCCCGGTGGGTGACGGTCCAGGCTCCCGTGGGAAGCGACGCCTGATCGGGTGCGACCAGCAGCTCGCTGGGCTCGAAGCGGGCGATCGCGTCCGCGAGACCTTCCGGGGTGCATTCCTGGAGCTCGAACTCGCCCGTGGAGAGGTCGGCGATGGCGACGCCCAGCTGTTCGAGACCGGCGACCGCGGCCACATAGTTGTTCCGCCGGGCCTCGAGAAGAGCCTCCTCCATCGCCGTACCCGGCGTCACTACCGAGACCACCTCTCTCCGCACGAGCCCTTCGGCCTGCGCTGCGTCCTCGACCTGATCGCAGATCGCGACGCTCTGCCCGAGGCCCACTAGCTTCGGGAGGTACTCATCGATCGCGCGAGCGGGAACGCCGGCCAGCGGGACGTCGGACGTGCCGTTGTTGCGACTCGTGAGGGTGATGCCGAGCAGCCGGCTTCCCTCCTCGGCATCGTCGAAGAACATCTCGTAAAAATCTCCGACACGGAAGAAGAGAATCGAGTCCGGATGCCGTGCCTTGATCTCGAGATACTGCTGGATGAGAGGCGTATGAGCGGCAACGCTCGGTTCCGGCACGACCTGCCTCGCCGCTAGGTTCGCTCGGCCAAGACCACGACGGCCTCGAAGCCGCTTCCGCGCACGCGATCCGCGAAGCGGGCGGCCGAGGTGACGTGGGCGAATCGGCCGGTCCGGACGCGATGCAGGTCATCATCGGTGCCGGCGACCACGTAGGCGGGGTATCCCGCCTCCTCCAGGCGGCGACGGATCGTCTCCGCCCCCGCCGCGGCGCCGAAGGCGCCGACTTGGACCGCAAACACATCCCCGGCATCCGCACAGACCGTCATTACCTCTCGAACCGCGCCGCCGGAGACGGGATTCTCACCGCTGGCACGCTCCCACGCGCCGCAGGCGGCATCTAACTCTCCCAGCGCCTCGTGCGCGTGACCGATCCACAACCAGGCCTCCTCGGCACGTCGGTTGGCGGGGAAGCTGGCGCGCAATTGATCCAGGTCGGCGAGCGCCCGGTTTGGCTCTCCTCGCATCAACCGGAGCTGCGCAAGCCTGAGCAGCGCTTCCGGAGCATGCGCCGCGTCCCCCTCGATCGCCACCCATACGTAGTCCACCTCGGCCGACTCGGGGTCGGCCGAGAGCCGTGCGCGCAGCAGGCGGGCCCATGAGATCTCGACTGCGGTTCTGGAAGCGGCCGAAGCGAGCCATGCCTCCAGCTCGCTACGGGCCTCCGTCGTTTGGCCTGAATCGGCCAGCGCCTGAATCGGAGCGAGACCACCGGCCGGCTCCGAAGCTGCGCCCTGGGCGATCACCGCGTGCACGTCGACTGCGATCGCCGATATCAACGCGATGACCGCCGGACCGACAGCTCGGAAGCTCACGCCGCCATCCGCTCGAGGCGCAGTGAGAGAAGGAGCTCTTCCAGCGCCGCACGGTCACCGATCCCCGACTTCGTCTGCCAGTCGGCCTGCCGCATGAGCTCCAAGGCCCTATCGATCTCCGGCGCTCTCCAGTGTCGCGACTGCTGCTCGTACATCCGAGCCTTCCAGCGGAGGTACGGCTTGCCAACTTCGCCGAGGGTGCGCCCCAGCAACCCGGATCCACCTTCGAGGGCGATCCCCATGCAGATGTGTTGATCGATCATCGCGGCTAGCAGCCCCACGGCGCTTTCCCGGCTGTCCGACAACAGTACCGTCAATGACGAGATGGCCGCCTCGTACTCGCGGTTGGCGACCTGATCCAGCCACTCCCAGCGGTTCACCTCGCGAACGTTGGGAACCAGGCGGCGAACCGTCTCGAGGTCGACGATACCGGCCTCCGCGGCCTCAGCGAGCTTTCGCAGCTCGCTGTCGAGGATACCGAGCTCGGGTCCGATCGCATCGGCAACGGCCTGGGCAGCCTCTTCGGTGAGCTCGAAGGCGAAGCGGCTCTTGGCCTGGACGAGCAGCCATCCCGGGAGCTCCTGCAGCTTGGGAACGCGCCACTCAAAGCTCCGGCATCGCTTGGCGAAGCGCTTGAGTGTTTTTTCCGCCTTCCCCGACGCCGGCCCCGCCGAAAGCACGAAGGTAAGCTGCCCCGGAAGAGACTCGAGAACCGCGTCGACGACCTTGACAGCGGCGGTCGACAGCTTCTGCGCCTCGGTGACGAGCACCACGCGCCGATCGCCGAACATGGGTGGGGTGTGGAGGGCGGCGGCCAACGTGTCCGCGTCCACGTCGTGGCCGTTGTAGCGATCCAGGTTAAGCTCCCGGGCCGCCGGGTCCAACGCGTGCTCGATAATCAGGCGGGCAGCTTCGTCGCGCTGGTGAGGTGCGTCGCCAAACAAGAAAAAAGCGCCTTCCACGTCGCCGCGGCTCAGCGCCTGCTGTAGCTCCTTATCCGGTGGCAACGCCATCGGTGTTTCGTGAACCGTTGTGGTTGAAGGGCAGGAGGACTCCGGTCCGCCGACCCGGAGAATTGGCCAGCTCGGTCAGCGTGACGGATCGCCCCCCAGCGAAGACACCTCGGTCTGGAGGAACACCGGCTCCAAGAGGTCCTCGGAGGACGACCATCCGTTCCAGACCGTGAGCTCCACGATCGGAGGCCTGGCACCCTGATGGACGACCGGCGCCACGAACGGACCGCTGCTGAACAGGGACGGAACCTCGGCCGCCGGCCGCGGCGCCGTTACGGCGACCGGCGCCAACTCCACCTCGACCGGAATCCGGCTCGCGAAAGGAAGCCAAACAAGGGCGAGCATGCCCACCGCAGCGACGGCCACCAGCGCCGCGCTGCCGCCGGGTCGCGCCCCGAGCACTGCATGATCATCGACATGGTAGAGGCGGTGCCGCAGGCGAGGAAGGAAATCCGGCGAGGAATCGGGTCGCGGGAGATCTCTGAAAAGATCGGTACCCTGCCGCACGATTCGATCGTATCGCGCGCAGTTCGGACAACTCCCGAGGTGGAGCTCGAAGCCGCGAAGCTCTTCGCGCTTCCCGAGCCCATCCGCGTAGTCGGAGTAGCCTCTTAGAAACTCCTCACAGTGCATCACGAACCACCCTCTTCCGCACGGGCGACATCGCCGCGTCTACGGTCTGGAACCGGCGAGTTCTACTCGTTTGGGCAGGGGGGGTTCCCGATAAAAAAGGGCGGCCTCAGAGGCCGCCCTTCCCTTCCAGATCGGCGAACTCGATCAGCCTGCGGCGGCTACTCGAGCATGGGCGCGATGATCAGTGCGAACTTGTTTCTCGCACGGTTGAGTCGGGACTTCACTGTGCCCAGCGTCACACCCGTGATGTCCGAGATCTCCTCGTACGTCTTGCCCTCCATCTCCCGGAGGACGAACACGACGCGGTGGTGCTCAGGCAGCTCTTCGACCGCCTTCTCCACCTGATCACGCAAGTGACGCTTTCGGAAGAGGTCATCCGGCGCGTACGAGCTGTCCTCCCACTGAAGCGGGCGATGATCCGCGTCCCAGTTCTTCTTGATGGCCTGGAACAACACCATCGGATTACGCGAGCGGTTTCTCAGCTCGTTCTTGGCCAGGTTGCTGGCGATCGTATAGATCCACGTCGAAAACTTCTTCGTGGGATCGAAACGATGCAGGTGCCGGTAAACCCGCACGAAGGTCTCTTGAACGAGATCCTCGGACCGGTCCCGGTCTCCGATCGTTCGGAAGATGAAGTTCAGCAGCCGGTCGTGATACCGCTCGACCAGCTCCTGGAACGCGAAGCGCTCGCCATCCAAGTACTCGGCTACGAGCTCGGCGTCGCTCAGCTCCTTCAGAGCGAGCCTGGGCGATGGCTCCTTTGTTATTTTCTGTACAGCCAGCGAATTCGGCATTCTGGTTGTACCCTCCCCGTCACCCGCATCACCGGTAGGCTGCTCTGATGAGCGCGCCTCGTCGGTGATATTCTTTTCACGAGCGACTGCTGATTGATCTATATCCGACATCGGCTCCCACACTGCCAACACGGGCACTGGGCAAAGGGTTTCCTGGCTCCTCCGCACCCAGCCGGCTCCGCGTGTGGCTCCCCTCTCCACTTAATAGGACGCATGAAGGTTGCCTGCTGTCACATCATGACGTCCAAAGATCGGTGAAATCCGCCGAGTACAGCAGCGTACACACCGTCTTGGAATCGACGATCTCACCCTCTCGGACCAGACGGAGCGCGCGCGAGACGCTCACGGTTTCCGTCTCGATGAACTCGCTGTCTTCCGGCGCCTTCACACCAGCCGACAGGCCCGTCGCCAGGTAGAGATCGATCCGCTCGTCCGTAAAGCCCGGCGTCGTAAAGATCGACGTCAAGCGATGCAACGACGCGGCGCACAGCCCGGCCTCCTCCTCGAGCTCCCGATGGGCACAGGCCTCAGGCCCTTCGCCCCCATCGAGCTTGCCGGCCGGGACCTCCCATACCCATCCGCCCGCGGCATAACGGTACTGCCGCAACAAGACCACCGCGGCTTCATCGCCGCCGGCCCACTCGCCCGGTCTGTAGACGGGAAGGACGGCCACCGCCCCGGGGTGTCGAATGATCTCGAGTTCGCCGATCTCACCGTCCGGCAAGCGAACCCGATCGCGGCGCACGTCAAAGAAACTTCCCTGATACACGACCCGACTGTCAATTTGGCCGGTATCAGGCTGGTTCAGTCTCGGCTCCCTTGGATGCTGCCAGCTTCGAGTCAACGCCGAAAATAGCCGAACAAGTCCCGAAAGTCAAGGCATTACGTCTCTTCCGCCGATTCCACCCTTACTCTTCCCAGCCCTTCGAGGGCGGGCGCCACCTCCGCGGCAGCCGCGACGGCGAGCAAGGTCATGGCCTCCGGAACCAGCTGGGAACCCGCGAATTCCACGACGTCCTCGCGACCTACGGCTTCAAGTCGATCCACGTAGGTCTCCCAGTAATCGTCGGGCAGGCCGTAGATCTCCTGGGTAGCCACCTTCCGAGCCACCAGGCTCGGGGTCTCGAACTGGCGCGGTAGCGAGAGAGTGAGCGCATTCTTGGCGAGCCTGAGCTCTTCATCCTCGGGCGGCCGCTCGACCAGGCTTCTCGTTTCGGCGAGGATCTCCTGGAACGCGCCCGCCGTGGCCCCGCTCTCCACGGCCGTGCTCACGACGAAGGGGCCGGCTTCCCTACGAAATCGGAAGGAGCTCCGCGCTCCGTACGTCCACCCCTTGTCCTCTCGCAGGTTCATGTTGATCCGCGAATTGAACAGCCCGCCGAGGATCGCATTGGCAAGGATCGCCGCGAAGAAATCGGGTCCTCCGAAGGGCAAGCCGATGCGGCCGACGCGGATCTCCGCCTGGGCGCTGTGGGGTCGATCGACGAGAATCGGGCCGGCAGGCGGAGCTTTCGGCTGAGCCGGCGGCGATCCACCTCCGGTCAGATCGCCAGTCCAGTCTCCGAATCGGCTCTCGACCGCATCCTTGAAACGACTCGCCTCGATGGCTCCGCACGCGATCAGCACGGCTCCCTTCGGCCGGTACTGCGCGCCGTGAAACGCGCGAACCGCCTTTGCATCCAGCTTCGCCACGGACCCTCGCTCCCCTGCGGCCGGACGACCATAGGGATGGGAGCCGTACAGGTCTCGGATGAGCCTATGGTCGGCGATCAGGCCCGGCTCATCCCTCTGTCGCTCGATCTCGTCCAGACGCTCCTGACGGACGCGAGAAACCTCTTCTCTCTCGAATGACGGCTCGCGCACGACCGAGCTCAGGTAATCCAGCGCTCCCTCGGTCACATCGCTCAGAAAGTGCATCGCAAGGGAGGCGACGTCGTACCCCACCGTTGCGCTGAAGGCGGCTCCCAGGTGGTCGAGCCACGCGGCCATCTCGAGAGCGGACCGCTCTCCCGAGCCCTCGCTGAGGAGCCGCCCGGTAAGCTCCGCGACCCCGCCCAGCTCCGCCGCTTCTCCGGCCGAGCCCGCTTCGAGTATCAGTCGAATCGAGACCTCGGGCAGCTTGGTGCTTTCGGCCACGAGAATCCGTAGGCCGTTGGGAAGCTCGAAGCGGTGGAAGAAGGGGAGCTCGAGCGGCCTGAGAGCCTCTGCAGCAGGAGGACGAGTCCGATCCAGAGTCGGAGCGTCGCTCACCCCTCCACCTCCATCTCGGCTCCGGGGACAACATGCAGCACAACGCGGCGCTCGTCTTCGAAGAGCTCGTTCGATAGCCGTTCGCAGTCGTCGTGCGACACGGATTCGTAACGCGCGAAGGCGCCGTTGACATAGCCCGCATCGCCCCTCAGGACGGCGGAATGGGCGAACGCATCGGCGCGCTCCCCAACGCTGTTGAGCTGCTGGACGAGGGCTCTCCGGGCCCGATTACGGGCGCCCTCGACCTCCTCCTCGCTCGAGCCCTCCTGAAGACCGGCGATCGATTCGAGCATCGCCTCCTCCAGCGCCGCTGCGTCGACCCCGGGCCGGGCCGTGGCCACCACGAAAAGCATGCCGACGGTCTCGGTGGGCCAGGTGAAGGCGTGGACCTCTCCGGCTATGCGTTGATCGTAGATCAGCTCGCGATGGAGGCGGGCGCTCTTTCCATCGGCCAGGATGTGCGTGAGCAGATCCGACGCCTCGAAATCCGGGTCGTTGAACGAGGGCGCGTGATACATCAGGTAGACTCTCGGCACGTGGACGTTGTCCTCGATCGTCTCGCGCCGCTCTTCGTCCATCGGCGAAGGCGTGACCTTCACCGGCTCTGGCCGCTGGCGAGCGGGAATCTCGCCGAAGAAACGTTCGACCCGCCCGAGTGCATCCTCCGTATCGAGATCGCCGGCAACGACCAGAACGGCGTTGTTCGGACCGTAGTACAGATCGAAAAACTCGTGCACGTCCGCCAGCGACGCGGCATCCAAATCCTCCATGAAACCGATCGTCGGATGGCGGTAAGGATGACCTTCGGGGTAGGCGAGCCGGAGGACGGTCTCGAACGCCAATCCGTATGGCCGGTTCTCGTAAGCTTGTAGCCGTTCGTTCTTTACGACCGCCCGCTGGTTGTCGAGCTTTTCCTGCGTGATGCTCGGAGCGAAGAAACCCATGCGGTCCGACTCCAGCCACAACGCGAGATCGAGGTGGCTGGATGGAAGCGTCTCGTAGTAGTTGGTGCGATCGAACCAGGTGGAGCCGTTGAGCGTTCCGCCGGCATTCTGAATGAGCTTGAAGTGCTCGTCATCGCCGACATGCTGAGATCCCTGGAAGAGCAAGTGCTCGAAGAGATGTGCGAAGCCGGTGCTCCCAGCTCTCTCGTCCTTGGAGCCGACGTGGTACATGAGGTGGACCGCGACGATCGGTGCGGTTCGATCCTCGTGAAGGATGACCCGCAGACCATTGTCGAGCAGGCGTTCCTCGAACTCGAAGTGGACCGAGCTCGGTCGTGGATCGGGCGACGGCGACAGACTCAAAGCGGTCGAGCTCCTTTCTTTCGGACGGCGGCGGCCGAATGTATGAGAGAAGCCGGCCGACGTCCACGGACGCCGACCGGCTAATAGAAGAGCGGAGGGCCAATAAGCCGGGTTCTGTGACGGAGCGTTGCAGGGCGCCCCGCGAAGGTCATCTGTCTGGGACGGCGGTCGCCCGACGTCTCTAGCGGCCTACCCGGAGCTCAAGTGCGGCGGGCCGCCGCTCGCTCCCTACTTGGCCTTGCTCCCGGTGGGGTTTGTCGTGCCGTCGCTGTTACCAGCGGCGCGGTGGGCTCTTACCCCACCCTTTCACCCTTGCCTGTGCGGCGTCTCCGCCGCCATCGGCGGTCTGCTCTCTGTGACACTTTCCGTCGCCTCGCGGCGCCCGGGCGTTACCCGGCACCGTGCCCTGCGGAGCCCGGACTTTCCTCGAATCACACCCGGAGGCTAGCTCCGGGCAGACCCGCGACCTTCAGGCCCTCCACAATCTGATGCTACGCCTCACTCGCTCGTTTGGTTCGTCTCCGGTGCCGCCGTACGGGGGCGCACTGTTACAAGCGTAGCGGGGAGCATAATTTAAGCCTGCGGGTATGTGCTCGTTCCGGACCCTCGGATTCGCTCCAGGGGTCGGAATCGGGGATGTTTTCGTTCAACGACCGGAGTACCGGTGGCGAGGCGTGCGATACGTGGCGTCGTCGTGTGACGGTCGGCGCTTCGAGAGTAGGCATGCGGCGAGCGTACGAGGGGCCGGACGCCGACGCGGACCGGCCGGAGAGCCAACCGACATGAGGCATTCCAGCTTGGCGCTGGGTGTTGTCGTTGCGTTGTCGCTGATCGGGTGTAGCGACGCCGGCCAAACGGCGACGCAGCCCGGCGTCGTGCCCGCACGCCTCGAACCGCTCTCAGCGGCAGCCGACACGGTCGAGATGGGTACCGAGCTCGACCCACCGATGGCCGTGCGGATCGTGACAGGCGGCGGAGATCCCGTGGAGGGCATCCCCGTGCGCTTCCTGCTCGAATCGGGACCGGGAGCCGTTTTTCCGAACCTAGCCGTGTCGGACGAGGACGGTGTGGCCGAGGCTTTCTTCCAGGCCGAGGGTACCGCGGACGCGAGCCGGGTCAGAGTCGATATTCCCAGCGCCAGCAACGTTCAGCCCGTCGTCTTTAACCTGCTCACCGTGCCATCCGCCGTGGTCGACCTCGGCGTTGCCGAGGGGAACGGCCAGGTAGCGGAAATCCAGTCGCAGCTTCCGTTGCCGTTCGCCGTCACAGCGTCCGTGGGGACAGGAACGGATGCGATGCCGGCCGTTGGCATCGCGATCGCCTGGACGGTGGAGAGCCAAAGCGGCGGCCAGCGGCTGAGCGCCGACACGACTTTCACGGACGAGGACGGACGGGCCGAGACACTCCTGACGCTTGGCCCCGAGATCGGCGAAGTCGTCGTGTCGGCCTATGCAACGCGAACAACCGTTTCGGACACTATCAGCTTTACCGCGACGGCAAGAGAGGTCCTCGAGACAGGAGTCCTCATCGACTTCGTCGACCCACTTCCGCTCCAGGCCGGCCAGGAAGCGACGATCTTCGGTGCAGGATTCAGCACGGCACTGAGCGAGAACGAGGTCCGGATCGAGGGTCAGGCGGCAGAGATCCTCTCCGCGTCCGCGACCGAGCTCCGCTTCGTCGTGCCGAGCTTCCTGGAGAGCTGTCTGCCCGCACGAGACGTCGGAGTCCGCGCCCTTGTCATGGGCGAAGCCAGTAACGGTCAGCTGATCGAGCTTCGGCCGACGCAGCTCCCGGTGGATCTGGCGGTTGGCCAGTCGGCCCTGCTCCGGGGAGATGACGCGCTGTGCGTTCAGTTCGCGGCTACCGCCGAGCGCCGGGACCTCGTGTTTCACGTGCAGAGCGCGAGCCGAGTCGCCAGTGCGATCACCGCCATTCGCATGGGAATCCGCGCTCCGGACGAGATCGAGCTCGCCTCGGCCGAGCGGCTGGAGACCGACGTGGCGGCGAGCGAGGAGGCGGGCTTGTCGGGCGCGGAAGCGCTCATCTCCGCAGGTGCGCTGAGCGAGCTGCTTCAGCTGGAGGCACGTCCGCTTCGCGCCTCGGCACCGGGCGTTCGGACCTCTCTGGGCTCCGCCGATCTCTCAGAGGGAGACACGCTGCAGGTGAGGTTCGCCGTCAGCCCCGATCTCTCGGTGTCGTGCGATTCGCCGGCCAGGGTGATCGATGGCCTGATCCGGGCCGTGGGTCAGCATGTGATCCTCCTAGAGGATCCCCTCTCCCCGGCCGGGTTCGGGCCCGCCGACTGGCAGCTTCTTCGCGACGAGTTCGACGAGACCGTCTATCCCACTAACGCAGCATATTTCGGAGATGCCGCCGACCTCGACGGCAACGGCCGGGTGGTCCTCGCGTTCACGCCCGAGGTGAATCGTCTTGCCCCGCCCGGAGGTGGCCGGGTCAACGGGTTCTTCCTACTGAGCGACTTGGCAGCGAGCGGCCGGGGCGGCGGCGGCGTGCCCGCCGACGACGGCTCCGTCTGCCCATCCAGCAACGAGGGGGAGATCCTCTACATCGGTGTCGCAGACCCGGAGGGCGAGTTCGGCAACGCGTTTACGCCGGCACAGGCACTCCGTGCTGCACGCCGCACCGCCGCCCACGAGCTTCAACATCTTCTGGGTGCCGAGCAGCGAGTGGTGCTTGGAAGCTCGGGGTTCGCGGCCGTCGAGGAGAGCTGGCTCGATGAGGGCCTCTCCCATCTGGCGGAGGAGCTCGTTGGCCTCCGGCTGCTGGGGCTCCCGGAGGGCCAGAACATCACATTCGACCTGATCGAGAACGACCGTGGCCAGCTGGATATCTTCAATATCTATCACATCCCGAACTTCTTCAGCTTGAGCCTCTACATGAGCGCGCCCCGTCTGGCCCCGGTCTTGTCGCCGTTCGATCCCGGCGGGCTCGGCGGCGAGCAGATGAGAGGATTCGGGACCTTCTTCCTGCGTTGGCTGCTCGACAACCATGAGGGCGACGAGCCGGCCGCCTTCGTCCGCGCTATTGCAAGCGGAGGTGGAGGGCAGCGGCAGGGCATCGCCAACGTCGAGAACGTCACGGGGCGCAGCTGGAGCGATCTGATCGCCGAGTTCGCCACGATGTTGGCCGTTGATGACACGGATCTGACGGGCCTCGACGGCCGGTTCCGGATCACGACCTGGAACCTGCGGGATATCTTCGCCGCGCTGAACGCCAACCCCAGTGCGGGCCGGCGCTTCCCGTTCCCCTATCCGCTGGCCGTGGCTCCGATCGGCTTCTCGTCCAGCGCTCGCGACTTCGACCTCAACGCCTCAACCGAGGCGTACTTCTCCGTGACGGGCCGGCAGGACGCGCCGGCGCTGGCCATCGAGCTGACCGGCCAAGACGGCGCTGAGCTTCCTCCAACCGCGAACGCCCAGGTCCTCATTATTCGTACCCGGTGACTGGCGCACGAGCCTTTCGACGTCGACCGGCCTGGACAACTCGCACCGTCCGACGAAACTTCAGCGCCCCGCTTCTCGTCATCGAATACCGATGCAAAGGAAAGCGATGAACAAGCTCGTGCGTCTCGGAACGTGGGTGGCGGTTTGCGTCTCGCTGGTGAGCCCGGCGCTCGCGGTCGCACAGGCCGTGGAGCTGCCGGAGGACGATCGCGGGCGAGAACGTACGCGCAGCGTCGCGGTGGTCACCGGCTATTTCGGCGTTCTGTCCCCGTTGGCCCACCTGACGGACAATCCCGAGACGTTCAGCACCGACGTCAGCATCTCCATCGGCTACGGCGGCGAGCTCGATTATTTCTTCAAGAACGGCATCGGCTTCGGCGTGATGGGCCTGTACGCGCCGGCCAAGCTCACGTTGTCGCCTGGCGATAATCCGGGAGCCGTCCCTCCCGAGCTCGGCGACGCCAAATGGTCGACCATCACGGCCAACTTTATGTACCGGCTCGACCTCAAGGGGCCGGCCGGGATGGTGGAGCCGTATGCGCTGATCGGTGGCGGGATTCGGAGCCTCAATGTGGATCCGATCGCCAGCCCGCAGGCCTCCGATTCCACCGATGGGGTCCTGGACTTCGGGATGGGCGTGTTTACGATCGTCTCATCCCACTGGGCAATCCGCCTGGACCTGCGCGGCTACGTCTCGCCGTTCACCTCGGACGCAACCGAGTTCACAAGGACGCAGTGGGACATGACCGTGCTGTTCGGTATCTCTTACGGCTTCCCGTAGGAGTCGGCCGGGGCGGAGCGTGATGGGAGGGGTGCAACCAAAGGCCGAGCAGTGGTGTCCTACCCCGTGGATTTGTACGCCCTCTCGCTTCCTGCGGCGCCCGGGCCTGAGAATTTCCGAAACACTCTGAGAAGGAGCCCTTCAAGTGCGTATCGTCAGCATGTTGGTAGCCTTTGCACTCGCGGCCTGTTCGGCGTCATCCCAGACCCCACCCACAGCGACTCCGGACGCCGCCGGGGAAGCGACCGCGGATGCTTCCGACGCCAGTGAGGATCAAGCCACGGTCGCTCAGGCGCGCGAGGACTCGGCGGAACCGGAAGGGCCGGCCGACCCGAACCCGCACATCACCGGAGACATGGCCGCTTCGGCGCGGGTCGCCGAGCTGAAGATCTCGCCCTCACCGGTCGAGTTCACCCGGGGCGAGACGGTACTCATACAGGGGCGGCTGACGGACGAAGCCGGCCAGCAGGTAACGGGGGCGCGCTGGGCCGTGCTGGTGCCGGGACCGCTCGACGTGGAGTCGATCAAGGACAGCATCCCGGACAGCTACACCTTCTCGGGGGACACACCAGGCAGCTACACAGTCCCAATCACGATGCCTCATGTCGAGGACAACGCGATCGAGTGGCGTCGCTTCACCGAGTTCGAGGTCATCGTCAGGGACTGGCCGGTGGCGCGGATCGACATCGATTCACCCGCCTACGGTACGTACGAGGGCAGCGTATTCGGCCTCGACGCGCGGGCTATCACCACTCACGAGACGGTCCATGCCACGGCCGACGTCTCGTGGTCCAGCTCCAACCCGGAGATCATCTCCATGACTCCGGACGGGATCGCCACGTTCAAGAGCCCCGGGCAGGCGGTGCTGTCGGCTTCGGCCGAGGGGCTCGAGGGCTCCTTGACCGTGCAGGTACAGCCAAACCCGGTGCGTTCGGTCGAGCTCTCCGCCGACCAAGATGGAGTTCGGACAGGCGACGTCGTTCATCTCTCGCCTGACGTTCTCGGCGCGGGCGGCCGCCAGCTGGAAGATGTGAGCATCGCGTACTCGGTGGCGGCAATCGCCGGGCCGGCGGACGGCGCTCAGGTCTATGACGACGCGACGTTCGTCGCGGACGCGCCTGGAGCGTACCGGGTGATGGCGACGGCCGGTGGCAGATCCGCATCGGTGGTCGTGGAGGCGACGCCCCGCGAGGCCCGCCGGGTGAGCCAGCTCGTTGGTCGGGGGGCCGTGGCGCACGTGGCGACGAGCGACCTTTGGGTCTTCGAGGGTAACGATGGTCGCGACTATACCTACACGGGCACGCACGCGCAGGGCGGCGGCGAGCGGATGTACGTCTGGGACGTGACGGACGCTGGCTCGCCGGTGCTCACCGATTCGGTCGTCGTGGACGCCCGTGTCGTGAACGACGTCAAGGTGAACGAGGACGCGAGCTGGGCCATCATCACCCGCGAGGGGGCCAGCGACCGTAAGAACGGGATCATCGTGCTGAATCTAGCCGATCCGGCCCACCCGACGATCATCGCCCAGCTCACGGACAGCCTGACTGCCGGGATCCACAACGTATGGATCAACGGAGATGTCGTGTACGCGGTGAACGACGGCACGAGCGCCATGCACATCATCGATCTCGCTGATCCGACGGCGCCGGCCCACGTCGGACGCTGGGAGGTGAGACCGGGCGAGCAGAACAAGAGCCTGCACGACATCTGGGCGCAGGACGGGCTGGCCTACCTCTCGTACTGGAACGACGGCCTGGTCATCCTGGACGTCGGCGCGGGCATCAAGGGCGGCACCCCTCGCGATCCCCAGTTCGTCTCCAAATACCAGTACCGAACCCAACAGCCGGAAGAGTACGGCAATACACATACGGCGTACCGGTACGGGAACTACGTCTTTCTCGGGGATGAGATCTTCGGCTGTGGCGACTGCGTGAACGGACCACGCGGATACATCCACGTGGTGGACGTGAGCGACATCGAGAACCCACAAGAGGTGGGCCGGTACCAGGTTCCGGAAGCCGGCACTCACAACATCTGGGTCGAGGACGGGCTGCTCTACATCGCCTACTACCAGGGTGGCCTTCGCGTGGTCGACGTCTCGGGCGAGCTGCGTGGAGACCTGTACCGGCAAGGTCGCGAGGTCGCTTGGTTTCAGTCGGTCGGCGAGGAGGGTGAGGCGATCGTGCCCAACTCCCCGCTTGCCTGGGGCCCGCAGCCCCACAAGGGCAATATCTTCATGTCCGACATGAACAGCGGGCTTTGGGTGATTCAGGTCGAGCCGCCGGAACGGCCGCTCGTTCCTTAGCTTTCTGCGGCTGAGGGGCTTCCCCTCGACCACGAATCGAGAAACGACAGAGAATGGATAGGACAGTGGGGATTTCGAGCCTGACGGCGTTGGTGATCGCTGTGGCGGCGCCCGTTCTTGCGGGGCCGTCCGAGCCGGGGTCCGTGGCCGCAACGGCGGTCGACACGCTGAAAAGCGGAGCAGAGGCGCCGGACTCCAATTATTGGATCTTCGTGGCGAACGAGTCATCCGATCTGGTGAGCCTCGTGCGATTCGGCCCGGACGGAGCGGTGCTGGCGGACGATCTCGAGGTCGGTCTCATGCCGGCCGACCTGGACGGAGCGCACGGTGTTCGGGTCGCCCCGGACGGAAAGCACGTGTACGTCTCGTTGGCGCACGGGACGCCCTTCGGGAAGGTATGGAGCTATCGAACGGCAGACGGTGCCCTGGCCGACAGTGTGACGGTCGGGCTGTTTCCGGCCACGATCGCCGTTACGCCTGACGGCAGTATGGGCTTTGTCGTCAACTTCAACCTGCACGGAAACCCGGTTCCGTCGTCGGTTTCGGCCGTCTTTCTTCCCGAGATGATCGAGATGGCGCGTATCGAGACGTGCATCAAGCCGCACGGCAGCCGGATGAACCGGGCGGGAACCCGCCATTACTCCGTCTGCGTAGGAGATGATCACCTCGTAGAGATCTCGGTGGAGCGCCTGAAAGTGCGCCGAGCCATGAAGGTCACCCCGGGAGCCGAACAGGTCCTGGAATCGCTCGGAGAGGCACCGGTCGGTGCGAGCGCCGGTCCGGTCTGTGGCCCGACCTGGGTCGTGCCGTCGTTCGACGACAAGCATCTGTACGTAGCCTGCAACAAGCACGGGGACGTCATCGAGCTGGACGCCGAGAGTCTGGCGGTTCTGCGGCGCTTTCCGGCCGGCAAGGGGCCCTACAACCTCGACGTCACGCGGGACGGACGCCTGCTTCTGGCCACGAACAAGGGTGCACAGTCGGTGAGCATCTTCGACCTGAAGTCCGGCGAGGAGGTGGCGCGAGTTCCGACGACGCAGCCGATCACGCACGGGGTCGTGACGACGCCGGACAGCCGGTATGCCTTCGTGTCAAACGAGGCGATCGGTGCCACACGGGGGACGATCGACGTGATCGACCTGATGTCGCTCGAGCTCGTGGCCTCGACGGAAGTGCACCACCAACCGGGCGGAATCGACTTCTGGAAATCCGCGCCGGTTCACTAGGGGAGAAGTGCCGCCGGTTAGCCGTCAGCGGCCGGTCGGTCAGACGGGTTCGCCAGCGGTGGCCGCAGCAACCGATCTCGGGGCGGACCGCAGACTTACGAAGTGCCCGTTGTCACAACGCCATCCCCCTCGACGTTCATTTGTAGGATCCGTTGTCGTGAGATGGGGCACTTCGATGGGAAGGGGACGAGCGTATGGGCCGGCGGGGGGCGGAAGGGTGGTTGCTCGCGGTGGCGATCGCGGCGGGCGCCTGCGGTGAGGCGGCCGGCCAGACGGATCTCGCGCAGCTAGGACGCTCGAGCCCCGAACCTACGTCTACCTCCGACAGCATCACGTTCGCCCATCACGTCGCGCATATCCTCCACGAAAACTGCGCTTACTGTCACCGGCCTGGGAACGTCGGTCCGTTCAGCCTTTTGAGCTACGAGGACGCTCGCGCACGGGGACGGTTGATCGCCGAAGTCACCGCCCGCCGCTACATGCCCCCCTGGCTGCCGGAGGCCGGGTTCGGACACCTGGCCGACGAACGCAGGCTCACAGACGACGAAATCGCGCTGCTCCGAGCTTGGGTGGCAGACGGTATGCCCATGGGCGATCCAACGGACATTCCGCCTGAGCCCCGGTGGACCGAGGGCTGGGCGCTCGGCGAGCCCGACCTGGTCGTAGTCATGCCCGTGCCGTTCGAGCTTTCGGCTGAAGGGCCCGATGTGTTTCGTAACTTCGTGATCCCGCTGCCCGTCTCATCCACCCGATTCGTGCGAGCCGTGGAGCTTCGCCCGGATGCTCGGGTGGCGGTTCACCACGCGGTGATGAAGATCGACCGAACGGACTCCTCTCGTCGGTTGGATGAGTCAGACCCCGGCTCCGGATACGGCGGAATGGATGCGGTCAGCATGGCGCAGCATCCGGATGGCTACTTCCTCGGATGGACGCCGGGGCGGCTGCCGCACCCTGGCTGGGAGGATCTGGCATGGCGTCTCGATCCTGGAACGGACCTGATTCTACAGCTGCATCTGCGCCCAACCGGCAAGCAAGAGCAGGTTAGCGCCACGGTCGGGCTGTTCTTCGCCGAGGAGCCGCCGAGCCAGACGCCGGCGATGATCACGCTCGTCTCGGAAGAGATCGACATTCCGCCAGGGACCGCGGACTACGAAGTGGCCCAGTCCTTCGAGCTTCCCGTCGGCGTCGACGTGCTGAGCGTATACCCGCACGCCCACCTTCTCGGGAAGGAGATCCGAGCGTTCGCCGAGCTGCCGGACGGCAGCACGGAGTGGCTCGTTTTCATCGAGGATTGGGATTTCTACTGGCAGGACGAATATCGGCTGGCCGAGCCCCTCTTCCTTCCCGAAGGCACGATCCTCCACATGCAGTACACCTTCGACAACTCTTCTGAGAACCCGCAGAACCCGAACAAGCCACCACGCAGGGTCGTCCACGGGAATCAGTCGTCGGACGAGATGGCAGAGCTCTGGGTGCAGGTGCTCCCCCGCACCGCGGAGGAGCTGGAGAAGCTGAAGCTGGCCACCCTACGGAAGTGGATGGAGGTCAATCCGTCCAACCCATTTGTCTATTACAACCTCGGCGTAGCCCTCGCCGAGCGCGGGCAACACGCGGCGGCGGCCGGCGAGTACGAGGAGGCGATCCGCCGAAGCCCGGACTTCCCGGAGGCGTACAACAACCTCGGCAACGCCCTCCTGCAGCAGGCGAAGTCCAGTGAAGCCGTCGCCGCGTACCGGCAGGCCGTGGCCAGCCGACCTGATTTTACCGAGGCGCACTACAACCTGGGTCAAGCACTGTTTTCCCAAGGTGACCTGGATGGGGCTGTTCGGCATTATCAGATGGCGCTCGAGATAGATGCGGGCCTGGCGGAAGCCGAGGAAAAGCTCGGCGACGCCTTCCGGGCGCAGGACAAGCTGGCGGATGCCGTCGTTCACTATCGCCGCGCAATCGAGCTGAAGCCCGAATTTGGACGGGCCCACCAGAGCCTGGGGATGGTTCTGGCCGGGACCGGCCAGCCTGGAGAGGCCGTGGAGCATCTACAGGTGGCGATCGACCTCGCGCCGGAAGCGCCACTAGCGTTGATCGTTCTGGCGGAGCTGCTCGCGAAGCATCCGGATCCCGCGGTAAGAAACCCGGAGGAAGCGATCCGCTTGGCGAAACGGGCGACCGAGCTCACTCGGTCAGGTCATCCTGTACCGCTCACGGTGCTTGCCGCCGCCTATGCCTCCGCCGGAAGGTACGCTGATGCCGTGGCTTCGGCGGAGCAGGCCCTTTCGCTCGCCCGGCAGACAGGTCAGACGGCGCTCGCCCAGAACCTCCGGCAGCAGATCGAAGCGTACCGGCGCGGCGGCGGCTAGGCGCGGCGGCGCCTGCCTGCTAGTTGCAGCCCTCTTCGGCTGCTGCCTGTACCTCCTGTAATCGCCGGCCGATCATCGGATTGTCCGGCACGAGCTCCTGGGCCTTCTCGTAGGCCTCGATCGCCTGTTCCGTGGCCCCAGTCATCCGGTATCCCTCGCCCAACGCGAAGTAGCTGAAGCCCGATTCCGGAAAAAACTCCAGGTTGAGCTTTACGATCTCGATTCCGTCGTCCACCTGACCCGCGATGCCGAGTCGCTCCGCAAGGTTGATCAGCGTGAACTCGGAGAAGTCGTACGATCCGCTGCCGTAGTATTCGTCCCTGAGTTCGCGATATCGCTCGACGCCGGCATCGATCCCGTCTTCCTCGATGACGCGCTGTAGCTCTTCAGGCAGCGTGCGCGGCACCGGAAGACCCCGGTGGCACGTGTAACACGTCACCTCTACGGAGGGCTCGGCGCGCTCGGCGACCTCGGACAGTCCCGGCAGATGCTCCTCGTTCAGGTGCCCGACCATCTTGAGCATGTAGCGAGCCTTCTTCTTGGTCGTCTTCTCGTCCGACTCGAAGTCGTACTCCGAGAACGGCATGCCTTCCTCGCCGACGTGGCAGTGCCAGCAGCGGACGCCGAGGCCGAGCGAGTTGGCCCTCATGATCGCGATCAGCTCCCGCTGACCGATGTCCTCCGGGAGAACCTGGAGGTTGTTGAACTCTTCGGGGATCTGCCCGGATGCGGTGGACGGTGCGCCGATGACGATCAACAGGAGCGCCCCGGCCAGCAGGCGAAGGGCATGCGCAGCCGGGCGCGAAGGGCTTGACACCTCACGTGTCCTCACGGGGCTCCTCCTCATTGATGGGGGTGGCGTGGATGCGATGAACGGCCGAAGATGCGCGAGATCCTTCGACCGGCCTTTGCATCCTAGTCACAGGAACGTAGGAGCAACGCTATGGTTCCGGCGCTCGTTCGAACACGTCTCATCGCCTTGGAAGCACGTACGAGTCTCGCCCCCGCTTTGTTCTTCCTATTGGCAGGGCTAGCAGCGGGTTCGCCCTCGGGGCTGAGAGCCCAACCCGCCTCCACCGGACTCGTCTACGATACGACGCTGTACGACGGGATGCGCTACCGGATGATCGGACCGCATCGCGGCGGCCGCGTCACCGCGGTAGCTGGCATCGCGGAGAGCCCGCTGGTCTACTTCATGGGCAGTACCGGGGGGGGGCTCTGGAAGACGGAAGACGCCGGCAGCAGCTGGGCCAACGTCGCGGACAAGTACCTCGAATCGGCTTCGGTGGGCGCGATCGACGTCGCCGACTCTGATCCGAGCGTGATCTGGGCTGGCATGGGATCGGCCTGCATACGCGGCAACACATCGATGGGCGACGGCGTCTATCGCTCCACCGACGGCGGCAATACCTGGAGCCATTCTGGCCTTCCGGAGGCTGGTCAGATCGGACGTATCGTCGTGGACCCGCGCGATCCAGACGTGGCGTTCGTCGCGGCGCTCGGCCACCCCTTCGGACCGAACCCGGAGCGCGGCGTGTTCCGGACTCGCGATGGCGGTGCGAGCTGGGAGAAGGTCCTGTTCATCAGTGATTCGACGGGCGCCGTCGACCTGGCCATGCGACCGGACAACCCGCGAATCCTCTTTGCGGGGATGTGGCGAGCCGAACGTAAGCCCTGGACGATGATCAGCGGCGCGCTGGAGGGCGGCATCTGGCGCACCAAGGACGGCGGTGACAGCTGGAACCGGCTCGAGAAGGGACTGCCGGATGGCCTCGTGGGAAGAACTGCCGTTAGCGTGTCAGGTGCCAATCCGGATCGCGTCTGGGCCCTGATCGAGGCGCCGGGTGACGAGGGCGGCCTCTTCCGCTCGGACGACGGAGGGGAGAGCTGGAAGCAGGTCAACAAGGAGCGGAAGCTGCGCCAGCGGGCTTGGTACTACACTCACGTCTATGCCGATCCGATGGACGAGAACACGGTCTACGTCCTCAACGTGGGCTTCTGGAAGTCGATCGACGGCGGAAAGACCTTCGAGCGGATTGAAGTCCTGCACGGTGACACGCACGATCTGTGGATCAACCCGCTGAATCCTGCGAACATCATCATCGGCGACGACGGCGGCGCACAGGTGACCTACAACGGTGGGAAGTCCTGGTCGACGATGTACAACCAGCCGACGGCGGAGTTTTACCGCCTCTTCGTGGATGACCAGTTCCCGTACCGCGTCTACGGCTCTCAGCAGGACAACTCCACCATCTCGCTCCCCAGCAAAGGGCTGGGTGGGCTGACTCCGTACGAGAACTGGCGCGCGGTCGGCGGCGGCGAGAGCGGCCACGTCGCCATCGATCCGCGAAATTCAGACGTTACGTACGCCGGATCCTACGGGGGCACGATCACTCGAAGGGACTACGGCAACCGGACCAACCGTAACGTGCTCCTCTACCCCCAGCTGGGCATCGGGGACGCCGCCAAGAACCTCAGGTACAGATTCCAGTGGAACGCCCCGATACGGATATCCCCCTGGGATCCGGGCGTCCTTTACCACACGTCGCAGTACGTGCATCGCTCCACGAACGGCGGACAGAGCTGGGAGACGATCAGTCCGGACCTGACGCGGAACGACGTCGGGAAGCAGGACTTCGCTGGAGCGCCCATCACGAAGGACAACACGGGCGTCGAGGTATACGGGACGATCTTTTCGTTCGAGGCTTCTCCGTACGAGAGGGGCGTGCTGTGGGCCGGCACGGACGACGGCCGCATCCACATCTCGCGAGACGACGGGGCGACCTGGTCGGAGATCACGCCGTCGGGGATGCCGGAGTGGGGCACGGTAAACGCGATCGAGCTGTCGGCCCACGACGCCGGCCGGGCGTTCATCGCGGTGCACCGCTATCGGGAGGATGACTTCAGGCCCTACATCTTCCGGACCAACGACTACGGTGCGTCTTGGGACCTGCTGTCGCGCGGTAACGGTATCCCGGCCAACCACTTCGTCCGAGCGATCCGCGAGGACCCGGAGCGTCGTGGACTGCTGTACGCCGGGACGGAGTACGGCCTCTACGTGTCGTTCGACGACGGCGGACGCTGGCAGCCGCTGCAGCTCAACCTCCCGATCACGCCGATCACGGACCTCCAGGTGCACGAGGGAGATCTGGTCGTCGCGACCCAGGGTCGCTCCTTCTGGATCCTCGACGATCTCTCGCCCCTCCGGCAGCTCGACGAGGAGGTGGCAGGGTCGGACGCCCATCTCTTCGAGCCGGCAAACGCCTATCGGGCCCGGTTCGGCTACGGCTCCCGGTTCGGCTTCACGCCGGACAGCATGCCGCGAGGTGCGACTCTGTACTTCCACCTCGCCGACGAACCGACGGAACAGGTCGCGCTGGAGATCCTCGACGGTTCGGGCGACGCGATTCGCACATTCACCTGGGAGCCGAAGAGCGACGATGGTGAAGAGAAGCCCGAGCCACGTTTCGAGCGTAGCGCCAAGCGCGATTCTCTCCGGGTCCGGGCGGGGCTGAATCGAGCGGGCTGGAACCTCCGGCATGGAGCGCCAAAGCCCGTGGACGACGCGGTATACTTCGGCTCGACCTCCGGCCCAATGGTCGCCCCGGGGTCCTATCGGGCCCGTCTCACGATCGGCGACTGGAGCCAGGAGCGGTCGTTCGAGCTGCTTCCCGATCCACGTGTCGACCTGACTCCCGACGACAGGCAGGCGCAGTTCGACCTCATGATCCGCATACGTGACCGCATCCAAGAGGCCCACGACGCCATCAGATCCCTTCGGTCGGTCAGGGAACAGGTGAAGAAGACCGCCGAGCTTGCCGCCGAGGCTGGATACGGGGAGGAGCTGACCGGTCTGGCCGATTCGATCGCGAGCCGACTGACCGCGGTCGAAGAGCAGCTCATGCAGACGAAGAACGAGAGCCGACAGGATCCGCTGAATTTCCCGCCCAGGGTCGACGCGCAGCTCGTGTACCTGTATGCCGTCGTCGGAGGCGCCGATGCGCCGCCGACGGACGGCGCCTACGAACGCTTCGACGACGTGAATCGCGAGCTCGACTCGATCTTGGCGGAGCTTCGAGGGATCCTGAGCGACGAGCTGCCCGCTTTCAACGCGGCCCTGGCCGAGGCCGGCGCGCCGGCCGTAATCGTGCCTTCGAGCGGCGGCTAAGCCTGGAGGGTAGAAGGTGATCTCCAAAGATCCGATGGACCGGGAAGCCCTTCAGCTTCGGATGAACAAGCTCTTCCTCGAGGGCTTCACGGTTCTGGACATAGCCGAGCCCCTGCTCTCGTTCGACGGAACGGCGGATGCCGCCGCCGCAGCAGCGGCCCTCGAACACTCACGGGACCCGGTCGGCGGCGTCCGGCGCGATGGCCGCGTCGTGGCCTATGTGCGGTTGAGCGACCTGCAGTCGGGAGGCAGCTGCGGGGAGCACGGCCGGGTCATCGATCCGGCGCGGATCGTTCAGCACCGGGCTTCCTTACCGGAGGCCGTGGAACGGTTGGGCGGGGATGTCGAGTACTGCTTCGTGTCGGTCCTCGGCCAGATCGACGCCTTCGTCGCCCGCCCGCACTTTGAAAAACCACCCGCTCGCATGTGGCTCTTCGGGATGATCACGATCGCCGAGATCTACCTGACCGAGACGATCGAATCGGTCTATCCGGGCGACGTGTGGACCGATCTGGTCTCGACGGGCCGCATGCGAAAAGCTCGGGAG
>JBDHGL010000013.1:0-65822 GCA_039589875.1 Gemmatimonadota bacterium | reverse complement strand
GAGCTGTCCGTCGCACGGGCCTTCGGCCGTCTCGTCAAGCTGCTGTGGGCCTCGGTCAAGCAGCTGGCGATATGGGCCTGGCGAGCGAGCCGACGGATCGGTCGCTGGCTTGCGGGCCTCCTGGAGGGCATCCGAGGCAGGAGGGAAGCGGACGCGACGCCCTGGGAGACAGCGGATGCGACGGGAGAGGATGCAGGCGTGGTCGCTGCGTTCGACGATGCCCCTCCCGTCGAGGAGCAACCGTTCGAAGACTCAGTCGGGATCGACAGCGCCGACCTCTCCCATACGGAACTTCCCCCCCTGGAGCTTCTTAGAGAGCCCGCGAAGCGCGGGGCTGGGCTGGCGAAACGGGAGCTCGAGGGGCTCGGCTCGATACTGGTGGACAAGCTCCGGACGTTTCGCGTCGAAGGTCGGATCTCGGGGTGGACGACCGGGCCGGTAGTGACCCAGTTCGAAGTCGTCCCAGCGCCGGGCGTGAAGGTGGGTCAAATCTCGGCTCTATCCGACGACCTGGCCTTGGCTCTCAAGGCACCGTCGGTGAGGATCGTAGCGCCGATACCGGGCAAGGGCGCGGTCGGAGTAGAGGTCCCGAACCCGGAGCCGGAGATCGTTTGGCTCCGTGAGGTGCTGGAGTCGCCGGCATATGGCCGGACGCGCTACACGTTGCCCATTGCGCTCGGACGCGATCTGGCGGGCCGACCGTACGTGAGCGACCTGGCACGCATGCCCCACCTGCTGATTGCTGGAGCCACGGGATCTGGCAAGTCGATCTGCATCAACACGATCATTACGAGTCTCATCTATCGGTTCACCCCGGCCGAGCTCCGGCTCCTCATGGTGGATCCCAAGATGGTCGAGCTCAGCGTATACAACGACCTTCCGCATCTCCGCCACCCTGTCGTGATCGACAACAGCGAGGCGGCCGCGCTTCTGAAGTGGGCCGTCTACGAGATGACCCGGAGATACGGACTCCTCTCCTCCAACGCCTGCCGGAATGTCGAAGAGTTCAACCGGCGTGTGGCCTCTGGTAGCGACATCCGGATGCCGGAAGGCTACATGAAGGAGTACGACGAGGGCCAACTGCCGTACATCGTTCTGCTCATCGACGAGCTCGCCGACCTGATCATGACGGTGCAGGCGGAGGTGGAGACCCCGTTGGCCATATTGGCGCAGAAGGCTCGTGCGGTGGGGCTTCACCTGGTGATCGCCACACAGCGGCCGTCTGTGAACGTGATCACCGGCCTCATCAAGGCGAACTTCCCGAGCCGCATAGCGTTTCGAGTGGCTTCGAAGACGGACAGCCGGACCATCCTGGATCAGAACGGCTCCGAGAGCCTGCTCGGGAACGGTGACATGCTGTTTCTCCCACCGGGCGAAGCGGATCCGATCCGCATCCAGGGGGCGTTCATCTCCAGCGACGAGACCGAGCGTCTCGTGGAGTGGTACCGGGCTCAGGCCGAGGTCGAAGTCGCGGAGCCGGCCGCTGAATCCGACATCCTCGAGGTCGTGCGCGAGCTGGAAGCGGAGGAGTCGAGAATCGACGTGGCGGGGGGCGTGCTTGCCGATTGGGACGATCTGTTCCGGCAGGCAGCGGAGATCGTGATCACCAACGATTCCGGATCCACGAGTCTGCTGCAGCGCCGGTTGAAGATAGGGTATGGACGGGCGGCACGGATCGTGGACCAGCTCCATCATGCGGGGATACTCGGTCCCCCGGATGGGTCCCGCCCGCGGGAGGTCTTGGTAGGCCTCGAAGATCTTCCTCAAATCATCGAGATCACCCGCCATGAGGGTCCAGTCTGAGGTGCCGGAACGGGCCTCGACAGCTCGTGTAGTTTCACCTATACGGCAGAACCGCCGACCGCCTTTGCAGCAGAGGGGATTCGTACGTTGACAGCGCACCGAGAAGCCCGCTGGTCATTGCTCGGCCTGACCGTCGCAGCGAGCCTGGCCGTGCCGCTCTCGCCGGCCGGCGCACGTCCGGCGCCCGAGGTCTCAAGGGTTCGGGTGAGTCGATGCCAGGTGGGCGTTCAGGCAGATCTCGAAGTGCGCGAGATCCTGGCCTGCGCCGAAGAGAAGTATGAAGCGCTGCGCACCCTGCGAGCTCGCTTCCGGCAGACCATCGTAGTACCGCTCCTCGAGCGCACGCGGACCGGATCGGGCCTCTGGTACCAGAAGGGCCGTGGCCGCTTCAAGATGGAGTTCACGGATCCGCACGGAGACCTGATCGTGGCGGACGGCACGTACGTCTGGCTCTACTATCCGACGACGAACCCGGGTCAGGTCATTCGCTCTACGATCGAGGCGAGCCCGACCGGCGCCCAGATGTTCGACCTACAGGGCAGAATCTTCGACGATGCGAAGACGGTTTACGAGGCGGAACACGTCCTCGATGAGGAGGTGACCGGCAAGCCGACGCACCTGGTCGCGCTCACTCCGCGAGAGGCGTCGCCTTATCGTCTCGTACGGGTTTGGGTGGATACCGAGACTTTCCTCGTGCGAAAGTTCGAGATCACCGAAGAAAACGAGACGGTCCGCACGGTCGAGCTGAGCCAGCTGGAGCCCGACGTTCCGATCACCGACCGGACGTTCCTGTTCCAGCTCCCCTCGGAAGTGGACGTCTTTCAGGGATGAAGCTGGGCCTGGTAAGCCTGGGCTGCGACAAGAACACGGTCGATTCGGAGCGAATCTCCGCCACACTCGCCGCCAGCGGCGCCACGCCTGCGGAATCCCTGCAGACAGCGGACGTCGTCCTGGTCAATACATGCGGCTTCATTGACCAGGCCAAACAGGAGTCGATCGACACCCTGTTGGATGCCGCGAGGCTCAAGGAGGAGGGGGCCTGCAAGGCGGTCGTGGCGGTGGGTTGCCTCGTCGAGCGCCATCGGGAGGAGTTGACTTCCTCGCTGCCCGAGGTCGATCTCTTCCTGGGCCTCCGTGACCTGAGCCAGCTCTTGCCGGAGCTTCGCCGGCGCGGGCTTCTCCCGACAGAGCCGGCCCATCCCGGGGAACGGCTGCCCCTGGGCTCGGCGCGCCACGTTCGCTATCTGAAGGTGAGCGAGGGGTGCGATCACGGTTGCGCTTTTTGTGCGATCCCGCTCTGGCGTGGTCGTCATCGATCGTTCGATCCGGACGCGCTCATCGGCGAAGCCCAAGGCCTCGAGTCGCAGGGCGCCGTGGAGCTCAACTTGGTCGCCCAGGATCTGGCCCACTACGGCCGCGGGCTGCGCGACGGAACCGATATCGCGAGCCTTCTCGCCCGCCTTGTCGAGGAAACGGAGATCCCGTGGTTCCGCTTGCTGTACATTTACTCCGCCGGACTCCGCGAATCCCTCGTGCGTCTGATGGCGGCGGAGGAGAGGATCCTCCCCTACATAGACATGCCGATTCAGCACGCAAGCGATCCCGTGCTGGAGCGGATGCGCCGCCCCGAGCGCCAAGGTACCCTGCGCAGGAAAATCTCTTGGCTGCGCGAGGCTATCCCCGATCTCACACTGCGCACCACCGTGCTGGTAGGCTTTCCCGGCGAGACGGATGAGGACTTCAGGGCGCTGCTCGACTTCCTGGAGGAGACTCGGTTCGACCGGCTGGGCGCGTTCGCGTTCTCTCCCCAGGAGGGAACGCGCGGGGCGGAGATGAACGCAGAGCTACACGTTCCGGAGAGCGTCGCGCGACAGCGGCTCGAGGAGCTCCTCGAGGTTCAAAGGGCCATCTCGCGCGAAGAGATGGAGGCCGAGATCGGCAGCCGTCGGCTGGCCATCGTCGACTCGACTGGAGACGGCACCGGGGACGCGGCCGGCCGAATCGCGAGCCAGGCCGATGATGTCGATGGTGTGACTCGGCTGGCCGCCGAGGCCGCTTTGCAGCCCGGCCAGATCGTTGAGGCCGAGATCACGGGCGCGGATGATTACGATCTGACGGCCAGAGTGATTCGCGAGATCAGGCCGGCGCCCGCGGCCCGGACGCCGGACGGACCTCCCTTGGAGAGCCTCGCCCGAAACGGCAGAAGGCTTCCGGTGGCTCCTCTCGGGCTCGAGACGGCGTGGGGAAGATAGCCGTGCAGGATCTGTGGGAGCGCGCCTGCCGGGTCCTGCCGGGCGGCGTCAGCTCGCCGGTTCGCTCTTTTCGCTCAGTTGGCGGCGAGCCGTTCTTCTCCAGTCGAGGTGAGGGAGCGTACCTGGAGGATCATCAAGGCCGGCGTTACGTCGACTACGTTCTTTCCTGGGGTCCGCTGATCCTCGGGCACGCTCATCCCGCTGTCCTGGAAGCGGTGGAGCGCGCTGCCCGATCGGGCCTCACCTTCGGGACGCCCGCCGAAACCGAAGTCGAGTTGGCGGAGTTGATAGTCGCCATTATGCCGGCGATCGAGCGCGTCCGGTTCGTGAGCAGCGGAACCGAAGCGACGATGTCGGCTATCCGCCTGGCGCGCGGAGCGACCGGAAGGGAGCGGATCCTCAAGTTCGACGGCTGTTATCACGGCCACTCCGATTCGTTTCTCGTGCAGGCCGGATCGGGCGTGGCCACGTTCGGGCTGCCCGATTCGCCCGGGGTTCCGCGAGCCCTGTCGGCCCTGACGATCTCGGTTCCATTCAATGACTTAGAGGCTGCTGCGGCCGCGTTCGAACGCTATCCGGAGGAGGTAGCGGCGGTGATCCTCGAGCCGGTCATGGGCAACGTGGGATTGATCCAGCCGGAGCCGGGCTATCTGTCCGGCCTACGCGAGCTGACCCGCGAGCAAGGATCGCTCTTGATCTTCGATGAGGTGATGACCGGGTTTCGTGTCAGCCTGGGAGGCGCCCAGGAGCGCTACGGAGTGCAACCGGATCTGACCACGCTCGGCAAGGTTGTCGGCGGAGGGCTTCCGGTCGCTGCCTTCGGCGGGAAGCGTGAGATCATGGAACAAGTGGCCCCCAGCGGTCCGATCTACCAGGCCGGCACGCTGAGCGGAAACCCTCTCGGCATGGCGGCCGGACTCGCCCAGCTCGGGGTCTTACAGGCGGAGAGCCCGTACGACGGTTTGGAACGGCTGACCGGAGAGCTCGTGGCGGGAGTGCTCGAGGCGGCGGCCGCGCGTGGAATTCCGGCCTGCGGCGCGCACGTCGGATCCATGTGGGGCGTGTACTTCACCGAGGGCCCGGTTCGCGATTACGCTGCAGCAAAGCGGACGGACACCGAGTTCTTCTCAGTCTATCACCGCGAGTGCCTAGAGAGAGGTGTCTTCTTCGCGCCGTCCGCCTTCGAAGCGGGGTTTCTCTCGACGGCGCACGGGACCGAGGAGATCGAGCATACGGTGGCCGCTGCAGGGGAGGCGATGGATGCAACTCTCGCCGGCTAGAGCGCGCCTGGTCGTGCTGGCCGGAGGGGGACTGGTGTTTGCGGCCTCGGGTTGCGCGGGAGGGTCACGGCCACCGACGCCCGAACCTGACGAGTCGCCACCCGGTGCAAGAGACGCCGCCGAAGCGCCGGACGAAGCTCCGGGCGCCGCCGAGGCTCCCGTGGAGCTCCGGATCACGGAGCGCATCACCTCCGAGCCGGTCATACGTGTCGGCGTGGAGATCGGAGTCCGAGCGCCGGCTGTCATGTCGACCGGCGGATTGCGCGTCCGCGATGCTGCCAGCGGTGCCGAGCTGTTGGAGACGCGCGAGGAGATCCTCCGGTTCGAGCGAGCCAGCGGCGGTGCTATTCTCGTCGACCCGGCCGGGCGGATAGACGGAACGCGATCGCACCTGATCATCGAACCGATCGATCCATCGCTGGGAGTGATCATCGCCGGCACGAAGTATCGGGGTGCCGCCGAGATCGTAAGCGATGAGAAGCGCGGCCTGACGGTCATCAACCGTCTCGACCTCGAGGCATACTTGCTCGGTGTCGTCCCGGCCGAGATCGGGCCGCGGCCGCCTGAAGAGTTTTCGGCGGTGAAGGCTCAAGCGGTGGCGGCCCGGACGTACACGATCGCCAGCCTGGGCAGCCGCGACTCGCTGGGCTTCGACGTCTTTGCCACCGTCGAGGATCAGGCGTACGGCGGTGTGGAGGTCGAACGGGCGGAAATCGACCGTGCGATACGGGAGACGGCCGGCGAGATTCTCACCTTCGAGGGACAGGCGGCGTTGGCGCTCTACCACTCCACTTGCGGCGGTCGAACCGCGACCCGATACGAGGTGTGGGGCGAGCCCGACCTTCCGTACCTCCGATCGGTGAGGGACGGTGAGAACGGGAGCGACGACTTCTGCGCGATCTCGCCGCGCCACCGCTGGCAGGAAAGCTGGACAGCGGCGAGCATGAACGGCTTCGTCCGGGCCGCGTTGGCCGAAAGACTGGGCGTGACGCCTGCGTCGGTCGGCCGAGTCCGGGGCATCCGGGTGTTGAGCCGGACGGAGCACGATCGAGTGGATCAGCTCGAGATAGAGGCTGACGGAGGGCGTTACGTCGTGCGCAAGAACGACATCCGCTGGGTCTTGCGGCCCACGGAAGCGCGCATCCTCCGCTCGACGGATTTCGTGGTCCGGCAGGGCCGTGTCGCCGACGCCGAGATCGTCGTCGAGGGCCGAGGATTCGGCCATGGCATCGGCATGTGCCAGTGGGGAGCGATCGGCAGGGCGAGGGACGGCCAGAGCTACCGACAGATCCTGGCCGCCTACTATCAGGGTGCCGAGATAGCCAAGCTCTACTAGCTCTGCGGAGAGCCTATATGAGCCATGTAGAACGGGACGTTCGAGTCGGAGTGGTCGGTGCGGGCGGCATCGCCCAGGTTGTGCATCTGCCGATTCTAAAGCGCCTGCCGGACGTGGAAGTGGTTGCGCTGGTCGATACGCACCTGGAGAAGGCCCGGACGATCGCGGATCGCTTCCAGGTCCCGGTCGTCTCTCGGACGCTTGCCGAGTTACCTGATGCCGTGGACGCGGTCCTGGTCAGCACGCCGACCGATTCGCATGCGGAGCTCGTCACGGAAGCGCTTGAACAAGGGTGCCACGTTCTGTGCGAGAGGCCGTTGGCCCCTTCGAGCGACGAAGTGGCCAAGCTGATCGAGGCAGCCGAGGCGGCGGACCGGCAGTTGATGGTCGCGATGAACCAGCGTTATCGCCTCGATGTGCGGGCGATTCAGCAGTTCGTTGCGAGTGGTGAGCTCGGAGAGGTGTTCCTGGTTCGCTCGGTCTGGCTCACACGGAGCGAACGACGACCTCGGCGCGGATGGAGACGCGATCCCGAGCACTCGGGCGGGGGCGTTTTGATGGACCTCGGGGTTCAGGCCCTGGACGCGGCGCTGTGGCTGCTCGGCTACCCGGATGTTCAGCGGGTGAGCGCAAGGACACACCCGGCGGGAGGCGTGGAAGACTCGGCGGCCGCGTTCCTCGCCTTGGAGGGCGGCTCGGCGCTGCAACTGGAAGTCAGTTGGGAGCTGCGGGCAGAGAGGGATCGACATGCGATTCGGCTTCTCGGAACCCTGGGGTCCGCCGGCGTGTCGCCTTTCCGGGTGCGCAAGGAAATGGAGACGGGACTGACGGACGTGACGCCGCCGCTCGACGTTGATGAGTCCGGCATGTACACTGCCGCCTATCGTAGGGAGTGGACCGAGTTCCTCCGCTTAGTGCGCGGCGACAAGCCGTTGGACTACCCCTCCGAGCAAATCCGACTGATGCGCGTGGTCGAGGCCTGTTACCGGTCCGCCCAAGAAGGGTGCGAGGTCACGGTTTAGTGCGCATCCGCTTCCCGGCTCCTCCGCCGAGCTCGGGGTGGATCGCTGCAGCCGGCCTGCTTCTCGGCTTGGCCCATCCGCCGTTCCATTACCTCCTCCCGTCGTTCATCGGTCTGGTGCCGTTCTGCGCGTGGCTCGCCCGGCTCCCGGAGGGTGAAGAGGGCCGGCGATCCGCCTTTCGCGGCGGCTTCTGGCTTGGCGTCATCTACTACACCCTGCTGCTCTACTGGCTGGCGACCGCCCTCATCTCCTACTCCCTGTTGGCGATCCTCGCTTTCATATTCACCATGGGGTCGATGTGCCTGTTTCTGGGAGTTGCGGCGACCGGCGTCCATCACGTTCGGCACCGGTTGGGATGGCCCATCTGGATCGGCCTCCCGGTGTTCTGGACCGCCGCGGAATGGTTTAGAGCCCACCTCGGGCCGATCGCCTTTCCCTGGCAGGAGCTCGGGTACTCGTTGACCGGCTTTCCGCGGCTCATCGGGGCTGCCGATCTCATCGGGGCGCGCGGGATCAGCTTCTGGCTCGTCCTGCTGAACGCCCTGCTGGCCGCAGGGGCTCTCGCCTGGCTCGCCGGTCGGCGACGCGACGCCTGGCTCGCCTTCGGTGGCTGGCTGGCCGCTTTTGCCGTGCCGGTCGGCTATTCCCTCTGGCGTTGGGAGAGTCTCGAGATGAGACCCGCGGCGACGGTGACCGCGATTCAGCCGAACGTGCCCGAGAGCATCAAGCTGAACTCGGAGGCCGCGGTCGACAGCGCCCGGCAAGCGGTGGCGGAGCTGCTGTCCGACTGGGATCGCGAGACGCAGACCGATTTGTTGATCCTGCCGGAGACCGTCATCCCGCAGCCGATCGAACCGATTCTGGCCACGCAGTTCAGGGGGAGACAGGATCTGCGCCACTGGATGGGAGGACTGGCTTTCGGGACGGGCGCTTCCGTCGTCTATGGGGCGATCGGCATCCAGAACCTCAGTCACGAGGAATGGAAGTACTTCAACTCGGCGTTTCTGATCGATGCTTTCGGACGACCGGTCGGGCGCTACGATAAGCACCATCTCGTCCCGTTCGTCGAGCGCGTCCCGTTCCTGAATCCGGAGTGGTTCAAGTGGGCCGAGTACTTCGGAGGATTTGCCGTGGGCCGGAACCTGACGCCGCTCGAGTCAGGTGATCTCCGTTTCGGGGTGCTCGTCTGCTACGAATCGATCTTCGCCGGGCTGAGCCGCCGGTACCGTCTCCAGGGAGCGGATTTCGTGGTGAATATCACGAACGACGCCTGGTTCGGCCGAGAAGACGAATGGTGGAGCCAGAGCGGAGCCCTCTGGCAGCACCCGTCCCATCTAGTTCTTCGCGCAATCGAGAACCGTGTGGGGATCGCGAGAGCGGCCAACACCGGCATATCCCAAACCGTGGATCCGCTCGGCCGCGTCCACAACGAGACGAAGCTGTTCGAGCGTACGATCTTCACCGCCGATGTGCTCACGACCGATGGGCTCACCCTGTTTACCCGGACCGGCGATCTGGTGGGTTGGCTGGCCGCCCTGGCGGCTGCTTTTGGGGCGGTGCTGCCTCGCATCCGGCAGCGCCGAAGCTAGCGGCTAATCGCCTTGCTCCCGCAGGCGTTGCTCCAGCAGGACGCTCGCGACCCGAAGGAAGTCGTGCTCGGTGACTACGCCGACCAGTCGTCCGTCCACGGTCACCGGGAGACAACCGATACGGTTCGTTTTCATCAGCTCGATCGCCTCTAGAGTCGCGGTATCCGGAGCAACCGTGATCAGGTCGCGCTGCATGATCTGGCTGACCGGCGTCGGAGGTCTCTCGGGCCGGCCCACGCTCGCGGCGAGAAAGCGAAGCAACGAGCGGTGCGACATCAGGCCGAGCAGCTTGTGCTGCTCGTCCTCGACCGGGATGTGGTGGATGTGGTGCCAGTCCATGAGCCGGGCAACCAGGTCGATCGATTCATCCTGGCCGACGGTGATCAGATCGGTCGTCATGTACTGCTCGATGCGGCGGTAGCTGGGAGTCCAGTCCCCGGCCTCCTCGAACTCGGCCAGAGACCAGTGATGTACGGGTTCGCCCGTGATCTGCCGTTCAGCGAGGGCGGCCGTAAGCGCGGTTAGCCGTTCGATCAGGCTTCCGCGCTCCTTCATGCGGGCCAGCGAGCGAAGCAGCCAGACGGCAGTCGTCTGCTTGGATTCGACGCGCTCCCGGATGATGCCGAGGTAATGATCGATATCATCCTGGTCCAGCTCTCCCACCTCGAGTCCTTCACGAGCCAAGGGAAGCAGCGTCTCCGTGATCAAGCGGCGGGCGCTCCTCGTTTCGCGCATGCCCAGCCAGTGCAGGTGGGAGTCGAGTCCCAGACGTGCCGCCGCGACGAAGTTGGCGTGCGCGTCGTCGAACTCCATGCCTTGCCGGACATCGCGTTCCTCGTGGGCGAGGGCGCTGACCAGCCCGAACCAGAAGGCCGCGTTGGCGACCTCGTCCCGAATCGTCGGGCCCGAGCCGAGCACTCGGTTCTCGATCCGTAGATGCGGCTTGCCGTCGCTGATCCCGTAGCACGGGCGGTTCCAGCGCCAGATCGTGCTGTTGTGGAGCTGCAGCGCATGCAGCCGGGGGACCCGCCCTTCCCGAAGCTCCTCGATCGGATCCTCCTCGATGTCACGGCTGAGTATGACGCGAAAACGAGCCAGGTCGTCACGGTAGATCTCGAGGACGGAGTCGTCGACCCATCGAGTACCGAAATGCACGCGTGGCCTGATGTCCCGCATGTCCGCGCGGGCGCTGCGGGTGTCGATCGCCTGCTGGAAGAGCGCGATCCTCGTCTCCCGCCAGAGCCGCTTGCCGAAGAGGAGGGGAGATCCCACTCCGACCGCCAGCACGGGAGCGGCCGCCACCATGGCGATGTTGTATAAACGGGCGAACTCTTCGGCTCCGACCTGAAAGTGGACTTGGAAGCTCGTGTTGGCCGACTCGAGCATCACGTTGTCATGCTCGACGAGCAGCTCGTCCACGCCCTTCAGATAGAAGCTGTACGGCCCTCCGCGCAGTTGATTGAGAGCGTCGTTAAGGGCGAAATACCGCTTCTCGGGCGTCATGTTGTCGAGTCCGAGATGGGATTTCTGCAGGGTGGGCAGGATCCCCGTAAGGACCACGTCCGATCCGACCTCCAGAGCCGCCTTGCGAACCAGCTCTAGGATCTCGCGGAGGCCCTCTTCGAGACGGCTGAGACAGTCTCCACCGAACGGAAGAGGATCGAGGTTGGCTTCCAGGTTGAACAGAGCCAGCTCGTGAGTGACCCTTGGGTCGTCGATTCTCTTCAGGACCTCGATGGCCGTCGGGGCGGGCTGCCAATCCTCGTCGACGAGGAACATCTCCTGCTCCACGCCGATGCGCCTGACGTCGGCCTCGATCGCGCCGGAGTTCAGGATTTCCTCGAGCGCCTGCATGTCACGAAGCAGGTGCTTCGTGAACACGCGCCGTCGATCAGTGTCGATCGCGAGGACGTCCTTGTCGCCCATCCAGATACCCTCCGGCGAGCTGTCTAGAGCCGCTGTAGGCTGCTAGAGCTGTCAGGTCGCTAGACCTCAAGGGCCGGGTCAAAGCTAAAGCTGGCCTGCCCAGAGAGAAAGTCGGCTCCGAGCTTACTCGGCCACGGCGTCGAGGAAGCGCCGGGCCACATTCGGCCAGTCGTAGAGCGCTGCTCTTTCCTTGCCGGCCGTTCCCATGCGGAGTCTGAGATCGCGGTCCTGGAGGAGGCGGATGAGGGTCTCCGCCAAAGCTCCGGGCTTGTCGGGCGGCACGAGCATGCCGACCCGGTCTTCGAGCACGATCTCGGGGACGGCGGCGGCGTCGAGTGCAACGATCGGCAGGCCACTGGCCATGGCCTCCAGGTACACGATGCCGAAGCCCTCCTGCAGGGAGGGGAGACAGAAGATGTCCGCCCTCCGGTACTCCTCTCGCAGGGCCTGCGATCCCGGCATCTCTCCCAGCAGCTCGATCGTCCCCTCCAAGCCGAGAGAGCGTCGCTCCCGGCGCAACCGGTCGAGCTCCGGGCCACCCCCGACGACGCGAAGTCGGGCCAGCGGCATGGACTCCCGAACCTGCGCCATGGCCCGGACGAGAGCGATCGTGTTCTTTCTTCGATACTGCCGGGCCACGCTGAGGATGACCGACCCCTCGCGGGGGCGCTCGGCCGAACCCCAGCCGGTCAAGTCGATCCCCTCCGGCACGACGCGCATCCGGTCCGGATCCAGGCCATACGCCGCCAGGGCGATCCGCCGGCTATGCTGGCTCGTTACCGTCACGATGTCCGCTCGGCCGGCGTTTGCGGCCTCGAGGCGTGATAGAAGGCTGAATCGCAACCGGGGCCAACCGCTCTCGAAGCGCCGCTCATCGGCCATGATGCCCTTCAAGGAAACGACATAGCGCGGCATCGTCTCGCGAAGCGCGAACCCGTCGAGGTCGAACCCGACGATCAGGTCGATCTCCCCCGGACCGAACGGTGCCTGCCGGGCCAGGCGGATGTTGTAGGCGAGTCGTCGACCCGTACTTGCTCGGCGAGGAGATCGGGCTCCGACCAGCTGAACGGTGTGCCCCAGCTTCTCGAGCGCCTCGGCAAGGCCCCGGATGCCGGCGGCGGAGCCGCTACCGACGTGCGGCTCCAGGGGCCAGGAGTTCAGGAAGGCGATGCGCAGCCGCCGCCCCCTAGATCTCGTCGATCTTGGCGGCCAGGATGAAGTCGCTTTCGGTCAGGCCGTCGATCTTGTGCGTCCAGATCTCGACCCGCACGCGTCCCCAGCTCAGGTGGATGTCGGGGTGGTGACCCTGTTCCTCGGCGAGCGCACCGACTCGGTTCGTGAAGGCGAGTGCCGCCAGGAAATCGTCGAATGGGTACGTCTTGTCGAGGTGGTGGTCATCGATGACGTGCCAGTCGTTACCGAGCCTCCCCTCGAGCGCCGTCAGCTCCTCGCCCTGGAGCGGCGGCACTCCTCCCCTGCACGGCACGCATGTCTTACTCGCCAGATCGCTGGACATCGACTCCTCCGTTCCGAGTGCACTTCGTGCCGGAGGGTGTGCCCGTAAGGACTCCGGCCGCAAGGCCGAGGACCGGCTAGGGGCCGTGAACCGCGAGCTGTAGGCGCTGTCTCGCTACCGAGATCTGGTTCCGTCCACGTCCCTTCGCGTTGTAAAGGGCGAGGTCCGCAGCCCGGAGGAGGGCCTTGGCATCCACGGCATCGTCCGGGTACAGGGCGATGCCGACGGAACAGCTGATCGCGATCAACTCGCCGCTCTCGGAGGGCAGAGCGGCCTCGTGCAACTCCTCCTTCAGCCGCCGAGCGATCCCGAGCGCCAGGGACTCGTCCGCCTGAAGCAGAAGGGCGGCGAATTCGTCGCCGCCGATGCGCGACACTTCATCCGAATCGCGCAGGGTTTTACGGAACGCGGCGGCGATCCTCTGGAGAACGACGTCACCGGTGTGATGACCGTGGCGGTCGTTGATCAACTTGAGGTGATCGCTGTCCAGCAGGAGCATGCCGAGCTTCTCGCCGTATCTTTCGGCCCGGGCCATGTGCTCGCCGAGGCGCTCCACGAAGTACCGACGATTGTGAAGGCCGGTGAGTGGATCGGTTACCGCGAGACGTCGCGTCTCCTCCTGAAGCCTGGCCGAACGCAGTACAACGGCGGCCTGCTGCGCCACGACCGAGAGCGTGTGCGCGTGCTCTTCCCGGTACGCATCGAGACGCGTGGATTCGGCATTCAACACTCCGATCACCCGTCCTTCGACTATTAAAGGGACAGCGATCTCGCTGCGCGCGCCGGCGACGCCCGGGATGTAGTCTTCGTCGGCGTCAAGATCGTTGACGACGATGGTCTGCCCGGATGCCGCGCAGCGCCCGGTGATGCCTTCCCGAAGCGGGATGGTGAGCTCTTCGACGCCCTCGGCGTATCCGTTGGCTGCCCGGACCCGAAGGACGCGCTCATCGTCGTCCACCAACAGCATCGCGCACTGCCCGCACGGGATGGCGTCCTGAGCGACCTCCAGTATCGCTTCCAGCGTTGAGTGGATGTCCCGTCCATCGCTGGCCAGCTGGCTGATGCGATAGAGCGCATCAAGCTGGTTGATCCTGGAGCGAAGTCGCTCACGGGCCCGGGAGGCGACGATAGCAAGCGCCGCCTGCGCCCCGAGAACCGTAAGGAGCTTTTCATGCTCCTCCGTGAAAGCGGCCTTCCGGTCCGACTCCACGTTGATAACGCCCGCCACCTCGTTACCCACAACGAGGGGGACGGCCATGTTGGAGTGAGCCTCCTGGAGTCCGACTACGTAGCGCGGGTCGTCCGACACATCGCTCACCCGCACCGCCTGTCGGTGTGCGGCGGCCCAGCTGGAGATCCCGCGACCTTCAGGAAGCGAGAGTCTCAGAACATCGGCCGCCCGGTCACCGTAGCCTCGAACCGACTTTACGGAGAGGGTGCGACTCTCGGCGTCGTACAGCATCAAAGCGCAGTGATCGAATCCGATGAGATCCTGAGCGCGAGCGAGCACCTTCTCGAGCAGAAGGTCCAGGTTGTCGCTCAGGCCGATCTCGCGGGTTGCCTCGTAAACTGCCGCTAGCGAGGCGAGTTCGCTCATTCGTACCGCCGCCGTCCGAAGGCCCTTCCGTCCGATCCGACGGCCCGGTCCGGTTATCGAGACCGTGCGTCGGCGTAGTCTCTAACACGCTTATTGAAACGAACTTAGAAGGGTTGAGACAGGCGCCGTCTTAGTAGGCGACGGTACCAACGTCCTCCCCTGATCGGGTTCGATTTCCCCGATCAGCTGCGCAAGAAGGGTTCCGTACGCGCGCGTACGCTCGAGACCGCCCGCCGAGCGGATCAAGCCGCCTCGAGAGCACTCCTGATCTCGTCGTAATCCGGCTCCACACCGGAGTCCTCCGACACCCAATCGTAGACGACCCTTCCGCTCGCATCGACCACGAACACGGATCGCTTGGCCACGCCCTCGAGCCCGACGAGGTTCTCGTACAGAACGCCGTACTCCTCGGCCACGTGCTTGTTGAAATCGGAGAGGAGGGGAAACGTGATCCCCTCCTCCTCCCGGAAGCGCTGCGTGACGAAAGGACTGTCCACGCTGATTCCGAAGACGCGGGCACCCAGGTCGTCCCAGGCTCCCCAGTCCTGTGAGATCGTGCACAGCTCTGCCGTGCACACCGAGCTGAACGCGAGCGGAAAGAAGAGGAGTACGACCTTCTCACTTCCGATGTGCTCCCCGAGATCAACAACGTCGCCGGGTCCCTGGGGAAGCTGAAACGCCGGCGCCATATCTCCTGTTCGTACGGCCATGCCAGATCTCCTTTTGCGGGCGGCGAGCTAGAACGCGCCGCCCCCGCCACCGCCAAAGCCGCCCCCGGAGAAGCCTCCACCTCCACTGAATCCCGACCCGCCCGAGCTGCGTGGCCTGGAAGCCATGGTCTGCGACGTGTGGGTCGCCATGCGGGAGAGATCGTTCACGAAGACGCCGGTGCGAAACGAGTGGAAGCTCGAGCCGTGATACCAGCTCGGGGGTTCCTTGTAGATATCCTCGAACGCCGCTGCCCACTTGCTTTCGACCCCCAGGGCCATGGCGAACGGGAGATACTTCTCGAACATCTCGGGACCGGTGATCATGCGCTTGAAGCGATCGCTTTCGACCCGCTCCAAGAACTCCTCGAAGCCGCGCGCCTGTGCAAAGACTCGAGTGCCTCGCACCGTCCGGGCCGGCATGATCAGCCCGAACCCGGCGATGACCGCCCCGGTCAGCACTCCGGCGAAGATCACGGTCAGCGGCGACTCTCCGAGAGTGGCGGCGAGGATGTTGCCGCCGACCAGGATCAGCACGGTGACGACGACGCCAGCGCCGACGTACGCGGCTTTCACTCGGTCAGGCCGGCGCTCGTAGTACCGTCGTTTGAGAAGCCGCCTGAACATGCCATCTCGGATCGCCGGAAGGTCGCGATAGAACTCGTTCTGGAGATCCGAGAGGTCTACGGCCGAGCCGGAAGATCCGAACAACGCATCGAGCAGCGCGGTCTCGTGCGCCTGCAGGTCATCCCACGGCCAGTCGCTGCGCGCCTTCTCGAGGCGAAACGTGTAGTCCGTGTCCGAGATGAAGCCGAGAAGCTTCTTCGTCTCCTTCTCCTCTATGCTCAGGTACCCCCGGACGGCGAGATCCACGATCGTTGCTGTCACGTCGCGCATGTCGGGGGAGTGGTCGATGAGCACTCCGATCTCGCCGGGCGAGAGTTCGTCGGGGGGCTCGTATTGGGCGGCTATCGTGCCCGTTTCCGGGTCCTTTCCGCGCGCCTTCCATAGCTGCCACATCAGTAGAAAGGCGAGGATCGGTACGAAGAGCGGCCAGTTGGCTCTGAGAAAGTCGCCCGTCTTCGCAACGGCACCCGGTCGATCGATCACGCCGGCGTCCCACGCGACGGCCACGGTGAGCCCCTCTTTGAAGGCGAGCGGTCGCGTTGTCTCGATGCGTACGAAGCGGTCCTGCACATCGACGCGAGCCGCCGATTCCGTGGATCCGTAGGCGCCCGTGAAGGCTCGCGCCCGAAGGCCGGTCACCTCAGCCGGGAGGAAGATCCCCGCCGTCGCCCGCTCGATCGGCACCGGCCACTCGTCACCCGTGACGTTCCAGTACAGTTCGTCCCACGTGTCGAACTCCGACTCGCCCTCAGGGAACCGCAGCCCGTTTGCCACGCTGTATCGGATCTGCACCGTACGGGTCGCGTCGGCGGCGCCGGGCACCCAGATGGTAATCTTCCTGAACTGGCCCTCCCGACTCACCTCGTACCGCAAGGCGTTCCCCGATCCGTCCGTCACCTCGTGAACGTCGAGCCGCAGTGCGTAGTTGAACCCCTTTGCGTCTCGATAGCGGATTGGGATGGTGCGGAAGATCCCCTGGTAGGATCCGGTGAAACGGGGCTGGATCGTCTCGGTGACATCGATTCGGCCACTGCGCTGCACCCGTACCTCGACGTCGAAGCTCTCGATTACCCACTCGCGGGTGACCGGGAAACGAGCTTCGGGCGCCAGCGCGGCGCCAACCGCGACTCCGGCGCCGCCTTCGAAAGCCAGCGCGGCCGCGGCCGCGAGGCCGACCGCGGCTAGGGAGGCAGCTTGCCCGACCGACCGACGCCGGCGGCGCCTAGCCGGCGGCTCCGAAATCGACCTTTGGAGCCTCGCGTTCGCTTTCATCCTCGAGGCCAAAGAATTGGCGTGGCGGGAAGCTGAACATGCCGGCAACGAGGTTGGACGGCACGGTCTGGATCTTCGTGTTGTAGTCTCGGACGACCGCGTTGTAGTAACGGCGGGCGTTTTGGACGGCGTCCTCGATCTCGCTCAGGGTGCCCTGTAGATCCGTGAAGCTCTCCACGGCACGGAGCTGGGGGTACGCCTCCGACAGGGCGAAGAGCTGTCTGAGCGCACCCGTGAGCACGTTCTCGGCCTCTGCTTGTGCCTCCGGTCCCTGGGCGCTCATCGCTCGATTGCGAGCCTCGATCACGGCTTCCAGAGTGTCCCTTTCGTGGCTTGCGTACCCTTTCACGGTCTCGACGAGGTTCGGGATCAGGTCGTAGCGCCGCTTGAGCTGCACATCGATATCAGCCCAGGAGTTGTCGACCCGGACCTTCAGCTTGACGAGACCGTTGTAGATCGCGACGAAGGCCACGATCAGGACGATCAGGATCAAGAGCGCGATCCACATGGACGTATCTCCTTGTCAGGAAGGCCGGACTCCGAATCGACGGCGGGCGGAGCCCTCGCACTATAGGCGAGCGCCGCTCAGCTTGCCAGCGCGTGTGCGGCCCCTACCGTCGCGCAGTGGATGGCCACCGTGTCGTCGGTACGACGTGCGTATCCGCCGGCCAGCACCACCGCGGCCGAGGCGTCGATCTCCTCAATCGATCGCAGCACGGCGGCGTCACGCGCGGCCAGGCCGTCGATCGTCAGCCCGAGTCCGCCGAGCTGATCCTCGCGGTAGGGATCGGCGCCCGCCAGGTAGAAGACGAGCTCCGGACGGCAACCGCGGAGCAGGGCGGGCAGATGCTCGGAGAGGAGCTCGAGATACTCGGCGTCTTCGATGCCGCTTTCCAGATCCAGATCCAGGTCGCTCGCCGGCTTGACCGCCGGATAGTTCGACTTCTCGTGCATGGAGAACGTCGCCGTCCGGTCGTCTCCCGCGAAGATGGTCGCCGTGCCGTTGCCGTGGTGGACGTCGAGGTCGACGACCGCCGCTCGATCCAACTTCCCTTGCTCTTGAAGCACTCGAATCGCCACCGCGACGTCGTTGATGAGGCAGAAGCCCTCCCCGTGATCGGGGAATGCGTGATGAAAGCCGCCTCCGAGATGAGCCGCGATGCCAACCTCGAGCGCGAGCTCTCCGGCCAGGATGGATCCGCCCGCGCACAGCCTGGAAGCAGCTGCGAGCTCCGGCGAGAACGGCACCTCCAGCTGTATCAGTTCGGCAAGCGTGAAGCTGCCCGATTCGATCTTCTGCAGATACTCCGGGGTGTGTACGAGCGCTAACTGCTCCTCGGTCGCGGTCCGAGGGCGCCGCAGATCGTCCCTCGAGATGACCTCGTCTCGAAGCAGTCTGTCCCGGACAAGGCGGTATTTGAGGGTCGGAAAGACGTGCGGGCCGATATCGATCTCGTAGGACTCATCGAACACGACCGGAAGGGAGCTCAACGGTGGGAAGGCGCCATCGAACCCGGGAGCTTGCGCCCGAGCGCCCGTCCCACGAAGCGCAGACGGTCGCCCCAGGAGAGCCGTCCGAACGCGGTCTTCACGACCCCCTTCGTGAAGTGGGTCTTCTCCGAGTAGTCGATCGCGAGATCGACCAGCGCCGGCCGCCCCTCGCCGATAACCTCGGCCGACCATGCGACCGTCTCCTCCACATCGCCGTCCGAAAGAAGGCTCCGGCACTCCACTCCGACAGCCGTCGCCAGGGCTCCCAAGTCGTAGTCCGGAAGCTCGCTGCTGGTTCGCCGGCTGAGCGCCGTATCCTGAAACTGTGCGATCTGGGCGAGCTCCCGGTCGCGAAGCACGAAAACGGCGGTTGCCGCACCCTCTCGGGCAGCCGTGAGAAGCTCCAGGCCGGTCATCAGGAAGGCGCCGTCCCCCGGCAGCGCCACCACGGGAACGTCCGGGCAAGCGAGCGATGCCCCGATTCCCGCCGGCACCGAATAGCCCATGCAGGAGTAATCGACCGGAGCCAGGAACCGGCCGGGGGCCGCGAGACGCAGATGCTCCATCGCCAGAAAGGTCCCGTTCCCGCTGTCGGTCACGTAGATGGTCTCCTCCGGGTATCGTGCCTGAAGCTCCCGGAAGAGCCGCGCGGGAGAGACGCCGGAGCGCGTGCCCCCCTTCGCGCTTGGCGCCAGGGCGGCGTGGCCCTCTGCGATCCGGCGGCGCAGACCTTCATCGGGCTTCCTGGACCGCAGCTCGGCGAGCAGGGCATCGATCACCGCGCCCGCTTCCCCGATGAGCGGTACCGCCGCTTCGTAGTTCCGGCCGGGAACCTCGGGATCGATGTCTACGTGAACGAGGGGGCCGGGCGGCTCGAGGCCGTAGCTCCCGGTACCGACTTCACTGAACCGGCAGCCGATTGCGAGCGTGGCATCGCAGCTCCCAGCGACCCGCCGGGCAAACGAGGGAGCGGCTTCCCCGAAGCCGGGCCACAGGTACAGCGGGTGCGACTCGGGGAAAACTCCTTTGCCCTGGATCGTGGTGGATACTGGTGACTCCAGCCGCTCGGCCAGCTCGACCAGACGATCCGCCGCGCCGGCCGCTCCGTAGCCCACGTAGAGGAGCGGGCATCTTGCCGCCTCGAGGGTTTCCAGGGCGCGCAGAACCAGGTCTCGATCCAGCGGCTCGGGCTGGCCGGCCATTGCAGAGGCGGGCTCCTGCTCCACGGCATCTTGTGCCAGATAGTGGTCTGCGGGGATCTCGACCACCACCGGGCCCGGAACGCCCGCGCGAGCCGTTGCGCATGCGTGCCGCACGGTGGCGTAGACCTCGGACCTGCGGCTGGCCCGGAGCACGTCCTTCACCACCGGCGCCGCGATCGCCAGCTGGTCCACCTCGTGCAGCTGATAGGCCTTGTCCGTTCGCTGACGGATTCCGCAGGCGAGCACGAGCATCGGAACGTTGTCGAGGTAGGCCTCGGCTATGCCGGAGAGTGCGTGCGTCAGGCCCGCGCCGGGAACCACGTTGACGCACGCCAGACGGCCCGATGCCCGCCAATATCCGTCCGCGATGAAGGAAGCGGATTGTTCGTCCGTCACGAGTACGGGATGCACGCTTCGCGAGCCGGCGAGAGCATCGTAGAGCTCTATGTTGTGCGTACCGGGAATGCCGAAGGTGTGGGTGATGTTCTCGGCCTCCAGGGCCGCGACGACCGCCTTCGCGGCAGGAAGCTTCATGGTGAACCGAGCAGCTCTCCGGCATCGCGCCGGATCGCTTCCGCCGTTCGGTCGGCGAGGGCCATGATGGTCAGATACGGGTTGATCTGCAGCGAGTCCGGGAAGAGGCTGGAGTCCGCGACTCGCAGTCCGGGTCGACCGTGAACGCGACCCCAGCCGTCCGTCACGGAGTCCGCAGCAGATTTACCCATGGCGCAGCCGCCCATGAGGTGAGCAGCCGAGACGGCCACCGTACCCGGCAAGAAGTGCGCGGCGCGGATCCTCTGGTCGATCCGGTCGGCCTCCTCGGCCTCGATCTCCGCCGGCCGGGCGAGAGGGGCGTGCACGCGCTCCGCGCCGGCCCCGAAGAAAATCCGGGTCGAAGCGCGAGTCCCTCGCGCGAGCGCGCGCACCACCTCGTCCGTGAACCGGTAGTGCACGATCGGATTCCCGTCGGAGTCGACCGCGATTCGGTTTCCGGGAGTCGCGCGGTCGCAGGCCAGAACCAGGATCATCTGAAGACGAGGAAACGCGGCCAGAAAGCGCTGCGGCGACTCGCCGAACCCCCGCAGGTTCTTCGCCGTGACGAACGGGAAGTACATGCACGTCTCTAGCACGTAGCCTTCCTCGTTCGCACGGTCCACGTAATAGCTCTTCGGATGGCCGACATCGTTGGTGATCTCCTTCGAGTGCTCCGCGACGAGAATGAACGCCGGATGACAGGTGAACCCCTCCCCGAGGCGCGGAAGCTGCCTTTCGAAGCCTGATCGCAGCAGCAGGGCGGGCGAGCCGATCGCGCCGCCGGCCACGACGATGATGGAGGCTCGAACCCGGTACTCGCCCGGCTCCCACTCGGAGGCGGCTCCCTTTCCGCCCAAGGAGATCCCGGAAACGCGAGCGATCACCGAACCATCCTCCACTCGGTCGACTTCGGCTCGCGTCACGACTTCGACGCCGCGCGCTTCCGCTGCCGGAAGCTGCACCCGGTCCGTCCCCTGCTTCGCTCCGTTCGGGCATCCCAGGTTGCAGAGGCTCGACCCGAGGCATCCCTTCACGTTGACCGGAAACTGGTGCGCCTCGAACCCGGCGCGCTCGCACCCTTTCACAAAGAGCGTGTTGTTCTCGTTGATCTCATGAGGCTCGAGCAGATGGACGTTGTTCTGGTCGGCGAACCGCCGAGATCGCTCCACGAGATCCGCGTGAGCCAGCTCCGGCACGTCCCAGTCGTCGATCACCCGGGCCCCGGCGATCAGCGATGTGCCGGTGTACACGGCCGTCGACCCGCCGTACACTCGACCGAAGGCGAGCGTCATGGTCCCATCGGATGTCAGAAAGCCGCCCGAATCCGCGTACAGGGCCTCGGCCATCTCGACCTCTTCACCGGTGAACTCCCCGCCTCCGAGGCGTGGGCCCTGCTCTAGAACGAGCACACGGCGGCCCTGCTCCACTAGGGGAGCGAGACCGAGCGCGACCGTTCCTCCTCCCGCTCCCGACCCGACGATCACGACGTCGTACTCCCGCTGGATCACCGCTGGACCTCACCACCGCCGGTCGCCGAGTCGGTCACTCCACCGGCTGTGCCGTGGCCCGGTGCAGTCCAGCCGCGTGGATCGGCTCGATATCCGATGGATCGTCGCACGTCGGGGCGTCCGTAGTAGCCGAGATATACGAGGGTCCGAGCTCCCCAGAACCCCCGCCTGAGAAGGAGTGCCGACGAGTGTTGTACCCGATCCAGGAACTCGGTCCGGCGCTCGGCGTCGAGGTGGCTGAACCGTCGTCCATGCCGGAGAATCGGCCTCCATTCCAGAAACGTCAGCAGCAGGCGGAGCTGGCGCCGAAGCCTGGCGGGACGGGAGGAAAGTGCGGCCTCGATTCGCTCCTCGACATCCTGCCAGCCGTCTGCGTCCAGGGTGACGGCGTCCGGGACGACCGTCACGGCGAGCGACCAGAACGTGCGGCGTACCGAGGGGATCATCGGGTCTAGCGGGGGCGAGGTCACGAGGCGAACGATAGAGAGCGCCCGGACGGCGGAGCAAGACGCGCCGTAGGCGTTTGGCGTGAGTCGGGACGGGGAGCAGGGTGGGAGCAAGGAGAGCCGAAATGGAAGCACCTCTTTTTCAGGTGGATGCGTTCGCAGATCGTCTGTTCGCCGGTAACCCGGCTGCCGTGTGCGTGCTGCGACGATGGCCCGACGAGGCCGTCATGCAGGCGATCGCGACCGAGAACAACCTCTCCGAGACGGCGTTTCTCGTTGGGTCAGGCTCGGAGTACGGGCTACGATGGTTCACGCCGGTCGCCGAGGTGGATCTCTGCGGCCACGCCACGCTCGCCTCCGCCTACGTGCTGTTCGAGCACTTCTCCGTGGAGAGCCGGGAGGTGAGCTTCGAAACGCGGAGCGGGCGCCTGACCGTCCGGAGTGCCGACGACGGGCTCCTCCGGATGGACTTTCCGGCCCGTCAACCCGAGCCGTGCCCCGAGCCGGACGGGCTTCGGAAGGCGCTCGGCGGATCGCCGAGCGAGGTCCTTTTAGCCGCGGACTACCTGGTGCGATATTCGGAGGAGACTGAGGTACGTGACCTCCGCCCCGACTTCGAGGGTCTCCGCGGGCTGAAGGCGCGCGGCGTGATCGTCACGGCACCCGGCGAAAGCTGCGACTTCGTCTCGCGCTTCTTCGCCCCCGATCTCGGCATTCCCGAGGATCCGGTGACCGGCTCCGCCCACTGCACGCTCACCCCCTACTGGGCGGAACGGCTCGGCAAGACGAGCCTGCATGCGCGACAGATCTCCCGGCGGGGCGGAGAGCTGTGGTGTGAGCTCAGAGACGGGCGGGTGGAGATCTCGGGCCGCGCCGTACCTTATCTATCGGGTTCGATTCGCTTCTGAGCCCAGGACCCCGGCGAACCTCGACCGGTCTACCCGATAGCCTGGGAAGACCCGCTCGAGATGCTCCGCGCCGAGATGGCCGCTCGCCACCTCGGCGAAGACGTCCCGGAAGTCGGTCGTGATCGCCAGATCACGCCCCTCATAGAGCTGCTCCGGCTCGAGGCCGGGCCATCTCCCGAGCACGCGCCCACCGGCTGTCGAGCCACCGAGGACAAGCATGCAGTTGCCGTGGCCGTGGTCTGTCCCGCCGGAGCCGTTCTCGGCCACCGTCCGGCCGAATTCCGACATCGTGACGACGACGACATCTTCCATCCTGTCGCCCAGGTCGTCGTATAGCGCCCGAATCCCCCTTGCCAGCTCGCTCAGCCGGTTGGCCAGCTGTCCCTGAGCGCCACCCTGCGCCAGGTGGGTATCCCAGCCGCCGATGTCCGTGAAGGCGATCTCCAGCCCGACGCCTGCCTTGATGAGCTGGGCGATCTGCCGCAAGGAGCGGCCGAACTCGCCGTTTGGATACTCCGCGCCCGCCCGGGACCGGTACTGAAGGGGATCGGTCCGGCGGATCAGCTCGATGGCCTCGAACGAATCGCCCGCCGCCCCGGCGATCAGATCGTTCTCCTCGCTGCGGTACATCCGCTCGAACACCGATTCCAACTCCGGGCTCTGGCCGCCGGCGATGCCGAAGCGCGCCAGGTCGGCGATCGCCACCGTCGGATGGGAACCGCGAAGCGCCCGCGGCATCTCGGCTCCCATGGCGACGCCGCGAAGCGGCGAGGACTCGGCCATCCCGAGCTGGCCGCTCGCATGATCCACGCTATGGGCGGGCCCATCCGCGAGCGTCCGTCCGGTGCAGGCGCAACCGTTCTCCGCCAGCAGCCTGTTCATCCAACCATCCCCGGTGGACTTGATCCCCGGGGTGGCGGTCTCCATGAAGTCCTGCGCGTCGAAGTGCGATCGCGTCGGGTGCGGAGATCCAGAGCCGTGCACGATCGCCAGAGCGCCGTCACGATACAGGTCGTACAGGGGCCGCAGGGAAGGGTGGAGCCCGAAGAAGCCATCCAGGTCCACTGCCGTGGCGTCGCTCCCGCGGGAAGGCTGGGGGACCGCGATGGAACGACGCGCACGGTAGTAGGCCTTCTCTCCGAACGGGACGATCATGTTCAACCCGTCCACGGCGCCTCGCTGAAATATGAAGACGACCGTCTTCTGATCTCCCGCCGAGCTCGTCTCGGCAAGCAGCGTCCGTGCCAGGAACTGGGGCGGTAGCCCGATGGCGACCAGGCCGACCGCGCCCTGCTTTATAAATATCCGTCGATTGATCGGTGTCATGATTCTCTCCAGCTACTCCAACCGGGGACCGGAGTCAGTGCCGCTGGAACTCGGGCGACCCGAGCGCGAGGCCGAGCGCCAGATCGCTCGGCCCGGATTGTCGACGCAGCTCCGCCTGCGTGCCATCCAGTCCGGCGAAACCGCTCTGCATTTCGGCGGCGATGGTCGCGCTCAAGCCGGAGGTGTCCATCCCCGGCAGGATGTCCGACAGCATCTGGTCCAACGGCTGCCGCGAAAGGTCCCGCGGGATCTGGACGTTCCGGATGTTCCCGGTAGCGAGCGCGAGGCCGAGATTCATCCGCTGAAGCAGCGCCCCACCGCTGGCCCATTCCTCGGAAACCGCCGGGTAGCCGGTCGGCGGCGAGGACATATAGGGAATCTGGTCGAGCGCCCTGAGCTGCTCGCCGAGCCCTCGCGACGCGCCGAACTCGGCGCCCGTCACCCTGAGCGCGCTGGCCACGAGCTCGAACGGCGACTTCAGCTTGGTGCCGAAGTTGGCCGGGTCGTAGAAGTAAGGCGACGTGAACAGCGCCTTGGTGACCTCCCGGAGATCTCCCCGCGTCTCGAGAAAGACGGCGGTCAGCTCTTCGACCATCCGAGGCGACGGCTCGTCCGACACGAACGCCTCGCTCAGCTTCCGGGCGATGTGCTCCGCCGTCGATGGGTGGACGGCGAGCATGCGAAGCACGTCGAGCCCGTCCTCCATGCCGCGGCCGGACGGTAGCGTGCGGTCGAGCACGACCTTCTCGCCCGGGTCGTGCCATTCCTCGCGAAACACGAACTGTCCGGCGGAGGAGCTCCCGTCAGGCATCTTCGTCCCCGAGCGACGGCCACCTCCTCCACGTCCAGGCAGCTGGATCGTCCAGCCGGTAAACGCCCGGGCGACCGCTACGACGTCCTCCTGCGAGTACCCACCGTCCACGCCCAGCGTATGCAGCTCCAGGAGCTCGCGTGCGTAGTTCTCGTTCAGTCCCGGCTCGCGTCCGGCTTGCCGCTTCACCGCCCCTTCGATCCGGGCGATCTGTTCGTCTGAAACTCCCCGCATGCGAAGGACGACCTGACGCTGGCGCGGCGACATATTCCGGAAACGCTCGCGGTTTCGCGCCTGCTGCCCCGCACGAGGGTTCAGCGAGTCCGGAACCTGGCTCTGCCAATTATCCAGGTAGACCAGCATCGCCGGATGCGAGGCGGTGGCCACGAGCATGTCCTCGAACTCACCGAAGACGTACGGCCGGATCGCCTCGCGCTCGTAGTCGCCGACGAGCCAGCGGTCGGGGCCCTTCGCGAAGAAGACGTTGAAGTGGTTGAACCAGAAGTCCGTCATCACCTCCTCGAGCTGGCGCTTCGCGTAGACGGCCCGTTGCAGCTTGGCTCCACCGAGGTCGAAGAGGATCCGATTGGGGCTTTGAATGCGTAGCTCCCGGCGCATGCGCCGCATCTCCTCCTGCGAGACCGAATCGGGATTCCCGAGCCGCTCCCGCACGACCTGGGGAGGTGGGTAGGCCTCGTACAGCTCGGCGATGGTCATCTCGGCCGCTGGATACGTTTCCAGCCGGGCTTCCAGGGCGGAGTTGTCGATTCGGCTCGGGGTGAGCTGTCGGTCGAGCCAGGCGTCGATGCCGCTGTCGAGCAGCCCGGCCAGATCTTCCGGCCTGACTCCGTACGTGGCCCGAGAGAGCAGGTGCACCGCGCGCGCCGTATCGGCGTCCGGAACGGCGGCCGTCTGTGCCTGGGCTGCCGGGACTCCGGACACGGTCATGAGGATCAAGGGCGCTAGGCCGCTCAGCAGGGCGGCTCCGTGAGGCGTTCTGTTGGCAGCCGGCTTGGCGGCGTGCGGTCTATCGGTTATGGGGCTGGGCATCATCCCTCTTTTCGTCCGTTCTGTATCTAAGGACGAGAGGCCGCGCCGCTTCGTTAAAGGCGAACCTAGGAGCCGCGTACGATCTTCAGGACCTGTCCGCTAGCCGAGAGGATGTAGAGCTCGCCTCGTGAATCCTGCCCGAAGGAGAGAACATCGGCGAGGTCTCCGACATCCCATTCCGTGAGATCCGTAGCCGAGCCCCCGTCGAACGTAAAGCTCCGCAGGAAGCCGGCGCAGAAGTCCGAATAGAAGTAGTGTCCCGAGATCTCTGGTAGGTCGCTTCCCCGGTAGACCAGGCCACCGGTCACCGCGCAGCCTTCGTCGTGTCCGTACTCCAGCACGGGAAGCACGAGGCCGGCTTCATCACAGCTCGCGCCCTGCGGGCCGTCCGGGAAGCAGTGTGCCCCCTCCATGATGTTCCAGCCGAAGTTGAGGCCGGCTTCGTCATCGTCGACCACGTTGACCTCTTCGAAGGCTGTCTGACCGACGTCCGCGATATAGAAGAGGCCGGTCGGGGGGTCGAATGCGATACGCCACGGGTTTCTGAGCCCGAAGGCCCAGATCTCGTCGCGGCCCGGCCCGCCGACGAAGGGGTTGTCCGGCGGGATGGCGAACGGATCGCCGCCGTCGACATCCAGTCGGAGAAGCGAGCCCAGCAGGGTGCTCGCGTCCTGCCCGCTCTCCAGCGGATCGCCGGCGCCTCCCCCGTCGCCGAGCGCGACGTAGAGCATGCCATCGGGGCCGAAGAGTATATGTCCGCCGTTGTGGTTCGCGCGCGGCTGCTCCAGCTCCAGGATCAACTTGGCGGACGCCGGATCCGCGACGTCCGGATCGGTGCTCGCCGAGTATCTCTCGATCCGCGTGTCACCGCCGTTGTCCGTGTAACTGACGTAGAACAGGCCGTTGCTCGTGTACCCGGGATGGAACGCTATGCTTAAAAGTCCGCGCTCGACGGTGCTCGTCACGAGAGACCGGATATCGAGGAACGGCTGTGGATCCGCGGTCCCTTCGCGCACGATCCGGATCCGGCCGGCCTGTTCGACGACGAACAGCCGATCGTCGTCCGCCGGCGACGTCAGGTAGAGTGGACGGGTCAGGCCCGATGCGATCGTCTCGACCGCCAGGTCGAACCCACCTGGGGGCGGAGCTGGAGGGCCGGTTCCGGAGTCCGACGAACATCCCGAGAGGATCAGGCCGATGGCTGGTAGCCAGAGTGCCGCTCTTTCTCGTGACGTGGTCACCGATGTCGTCATTGTATAAAGTAGCTTAAAAAGTTGCTGTGGATAGCCTTGCGCGGAATCTCTTCTGTGGCTCCGCACGGCTTCATACGCTGAGACTACCCAGCACCGAGGGGGCAGGTGCCGGGCGGAGACCGAGGGCGGCCCGGGCGATCGTCACGATTCACGCCGGGCATCCGTTCTTCGGGCGTAAAATGACGTGGGGAGTTTTGTCAGCCCTTTGCGCCGGGAGCCCTGGCTTCCATGCGTACGCGTTGGTTGACAAACGTATCCCTACGCATGCAGGATTTTGTGGCTTTTTTGGGGGAGCGGAGCGCCGGGAGACCGCGAACGGCTGCCGCTTTCGGAGGTGGATGGGAATCCATGAAATTCACTTCGCGGTTTGGGAGGGGCCCCATGAGGAAACTCAGTTTGCTCACCACCCTATTCCTCCTCGTCTTCGCAGCGACCGGAAGTGCCCAACAACAGGTGAGAACCATCACCGGGCAGGTTACGGACGATGTGACGGGCGAGGCGATCTCCTTCCCGCAAGTCTCGGTCGCAGGATCGGCAGCCCCGGATCGGGCTGGCGCTGCCACTACGGTCGGGACGGTGGGAGACGAGGACGGGCGGTATACGCTTGACGTGCCGGCCGGCGTTCCGTTCACGCTCAATGTCCAGCGGATCGGGTATCGGACGAGCAGCACGAACGTGGAACCCGGGACGGTCGTCGTGGACGTCGCCCTCACCGTCGACTACCTGAGGGTGGAAGAGCTGGTGGTGACGGGACGAGCCACCGAGACGCGCCGTAGGAACCTGCCGAACTCGATCGGCACGGTCGACGGCACCGAGATCCAGCAGGTGCCTAACCAAACCATCGATCGGGCGATCGCAGGCCGCGTGAGCGGCGCGGTCATCTCGGCGAACGGCGGGGCGCCGGGCGGCGGCCTGCAGCTCGAGATCCGCGGACCTTCATCGATCACCGCGGCCTCCGCTCCGCTGTATGTGATCGACGGTGTGATCGCGAGCAACGTGTCGATACCGTCGGACCAGAACGTGCTCAGCGCGGCGGCCGGCGGTTCCAACCCGTCGCTCGAGCAGGACAACCAGGTGAACCGAATCGCCGACCTGAACCCCGAGGACATCGAGACGATCGAGGTCCTGAAGGGCGCTTCGGCGGCGGCGATCTACGGCGCCAAGGCGGCCAACGGCGTGGTCGTGATCACGACCCGGCGGGGCGGCACGGGAACGTCCGACCTGAGGCTCGGCTTCATCGGCGGGGCGTACAGCCTCTCGAACACGTTCGGGGCGCGCTCCTTCGGGGACCAGGCCGAGGCCGTGGCCGCATGGGGCCCGCAGGCGGCGGAGTTCTGCCCCTCCTCGCCATGTCCCTTCTTCGACAACGAAGAGGCGCTGGCGCACCGCCGGGACTTCTCTTACCAGGCCAACCTGAGCGTCACGGGTGGCGATCCACAGAGCTTCGCCTACTTCGGGTCGCTCCTCTGGCGGGATGATCAGGGGATCATCGACAACACGGGGTTCGCGCGTCAGTCGGCGAGGGCGAACCTGACTCCGACGTTCGGCAACTTCGACATCGCGTTCAACGCCAACGTGCTCCACACGCGGGCGCGCCGCGGGCTGACGAACAACGACAACAACAACGTCAGCTACTACATGGTCTTTCCGTTCTCGCCCAGCTTCTTCGACCTCTCGCAGAACCCGGACGGGAGCTACCCGGAGGCGATCTTCCAGGGCAACCTGAGCAACCCGCTGCAGACGGCGGCGCTGCTCGAGAACGACGAGAACGTGTGGCGCTACATCTTCTCGACCAACATCGACTGGCGCCTCGTCCAGAACGAGAAGCACACGTTCCAGATCGTCGCGCCTCTCGGAATCGACTACTTCCAACAGGACAACCGGATCTACTCGCCTCCCGAGATCTTCTGGGAGCCGACGGACGGACTGCCGGGCACGGTGGTTCAGGGCAACTCGGCGAACCGGAACATCAACGTCAACGCGAGCGGCGTCTGGGACTGGCAGATCGACACGGGCATGCGGCTCACCAGTGCGGTAGGGGTCGGCTACGAGACGGTGAACACGAAGATCGACCGGCTCATCGGCCAGAGCCTCACCGCCGGTAAGAACAAGGCGGACGCCGCGACGCAGGTGCAGATCCGGGAGAGCGAGAACCAGATCCAGGACTTCGGCTTCTACATTCAGGAGGAGCTCCTGGCCGTCAACGACAAGCTGCTCATCGGCGGTAGCCTTCGCTGGGACCAGAGCAGCGCGAACGGCAACACGACCAAGCTCTTCATGTACCCGAAGGGGTATGCCTCCTACCGCTTCCCGGACCTCGGCGATGCGATCAACGAGGTGAAGGTGCGCGTGGCCTACGGTCAGTCGGGTAACCGGCCGCAGTGCACGGTTCTGGACGGATGCCAGAAGTTCACCAGCCTCGAGCTCGACAAGAACATCGAGGGGTTCGCCGGCTTCCAGATCCTCGGCCAGGTGGGCGACCCGAACCTGCAGCCTGAGCGCACCGCCGAGTTCGAAGGCGGCGCCGACCTCACGGGTTGGGGCGGACGGTTCACTCTCGAGCTGACCGGTTACTACCAGAACATTACCGACCTGATCATCGATCAGACGACCGCCCCGTCGACCGGCTTCACTTCACAGGTGTTCAACGGCGGGAAGATGAAGAACTACGGCTTCGAGACGACCCTCGGCCTCACCCCGTTCGTCGGCTCGTCGTTCACCTGGGTGTCGCGGACGACGTATTTCTTCAACCGGACGCAGATCACCGAGCTCTCGGTTCCGCCGTTCGAGGCGGACGCGGGCTTCGGCCTCTTCCTGGGTGGCTTCTACGTCGAGGAGGGATCCTCCCTCACCCAGATGGTCGCGACGGATCCGGCCTGCAACGGTCTCGGGGATCCGTTCCCCCGGTGCCGTACCGATGCTGGACTGGCCCGGTTCGGCAACTCGAACCCTGATTTCGTGATGGCGTTCACGAACGACTTCACGATCATGAACAACGTGAACATCTTCTCGCTGCTCGAGTGGCGGCAGGGCCAGACGATCGTCAACCTCACCGAGCTCCTGTACGACTTCGGAGCCAACTCGCCCGACGACGGTGTCGGCGAGCCCCTACGCCCGATCGACGAGTGCTACCCGGACTGCAACGGCACGGAGCGGCTCACGGAGTGGAGTAACGGGAACGCGCTCCCCTACACGCAGCCCTCGGGCTTCATGAAGGTGCGGGAGCTGGCCCTCACGTGGGACCTGCCCTTCCGATCGGACACTTTCAAGCTGATCCGCCTGCGGATCGCCGGCCGGAACCTGTGGACGGTGACCAACTACCGCGGCCTCGATCCGGAGGTGAGCAACTTCGGGAATCAGGCAGTCGGGCGGAGCATCGACGTGGCGCCCTTCCCACCGAGCCGGAGCTTCTGGGCCGGCTTCGACATGACGTTTTAGGCAGCGTCCGATGAGTTACCGTAGACGAGACTCGAGAATGGGATACGATACCATGACGAGAAAGATCTGTTTTTCGGTGCTCCTGGGCGCATTGCTGCTCGGAGCTCCGGCATGCAAAAACCTGACGTCGCCGAACTTCAACGCCGGCGACCTGGATGAGCTTATCAACGACCCCACCCCCTCGTCGGTGAACACGGCCGCGCTGGGTGTATTGTTCGGCAACCGGGTGTACTGGTTCAGCCCGAACGACTACCTGTCGATGCTGGGCATCCTCGGGCGGGAATCCTACAACAACGACATCGCGGATCCTCGGTTCGTGACCGAGATGTTGGGCGGCGACCTGCAGCCCTCCAGCCCCGCCTTCGGCGGGAACTTCTGGAACGATCCGTACCAGAACATCCGGCTCGGCCAGATCACGCTCGACGCGCTGAACGCGATCGACGACGCGCTCTACTCGCAGAGCGACAAGGAGTGGACGCGGGGTTGGGTGAAGACGATCATCGCGCTCGACTTTCTGGCGATCGCCGTGACCCGGGACACCAACTGTGGTTGCCCAATCACTCTGCCGGAAGCGGTTGACGACCCGGCGCCGCAGGTCAGTGTGGATCAGGTGTATGCAAGGATGATCCAGCTGCTGGATGAGGGCGCGGCCCACCTGTCGGCGGCCGATGGAGCGGCGCCGTTCTCGGTGCCGAGCGGCTTCGACGGGATCCCCGGCAGCGGCCTGGCCTTCTTCAACGACGCGGACAACTTCCGGCGGTTCAACCGGGCCGTCCGTGCGAGGGTGGCCGTTTATCGAGGAGACTACAGCACGGCCCTTCAGGCGCTCTCGGAGTCTTTCCTGGACACGAGTCTGCCGATGGGGTTCGGCGTATGGCACGCCTTCTCGTCCCTGTCGGGCGACCTGCTGAACGGCCTGTTCGATCCGTCCGACGGCCCACGGCTGAAGGCACACCCCGTGCTGAAGCAGGATGTGGAGCTGAAGGCGGACGGCTCGCCGGACGACCGGTTCTCGGCGAAGACGCGCGTGATCAACAACATCCCGTTCGGCGGTCCCCCGATCTGTGCCGGCGTCCCGGAGTCCACTCCTGGGTGGCCACCGGATCCGCGCTTCAAGGACCTCGTGCCGGGCATCGAGTTCGCCAGGCAGGAGTGCGACATCGGCTACACGCAGTACAGCAGCACGACCGCACCGATTCCGATCATAAAGAACGAGGAGCTGATCCTCCTGCGGGCCGAGGCGAACATCGGGCTCGGGAACCTCGGCGCAGCGGAGACGGACATCAACTTCGTCCGCACCAACTCCGGAGGCCTGGCGCCGGTCACGCTGACGGCGGGCAACGCGCTCGAGCGGCTTCTCTACGAGAAGCAGTTCTCGCTGCTCTGGGAGGGTGGCCACCGCTGGATCGACCTGCGGCGGTACAACATGCTGGACATCCTTCCGCTCGACCAAGCCACATTCCAGGTCAACGCGCGTTATCCGATCCCGCAGGATGAGGTGAGCGCACGAGGCTGATCCCAGGCGATCAAGCCGGATGTAGGAAGGCCGGTGGCTCGTTCGAGCCACCGGCCTTTTCTTTGTCACGGCGAGCAATCCGACCGGGAGGCCTCCTGCGGAGGTTTCCCATCGGTCGCGGAGTAGCGCCTAGCCTTCCCGTGCCCCGCTCAGAGCTGCCTGCGCCACCCGGCGGGCCCCGTATGCCGGGGACTCGTCGCGCTCCCGGGCCTCGGCGAAGATCCGGTCCAGAGCGCTCTCGATGCCGAGGACGCGCTCCTCGAGGGCCTCTCTTCCCGTTTCTCCGAAGTGCATCATGCCGAAGGCGATCGCGCCGCCCGCGTTCACGACGTAATCCGGGGCATAGAGGATCCCTCGCTCGTGCAGGGCGTCGGCGTCCTCCGGACGCTCGAGCTGGTTGTTGGCCGAGCCGGCCACGATCCGGCAGCCGAGGACCGGTATCGTCTCAGAGTTGAGGATGGCCCCGATCGCGCACGGCGCGAATACGTCGCAGGGCGTCGTGTACGTTTCCCCGACGGGCACCATCCGGCCTCCGAGCTCCTCGGCCAGCCTCTCCGCTCTCTCCGAGTTCACGTCCGAGATGAGCACCGTCGCTCCGGCTTTGGCGAGCATCCGGGCCAGGGGCTCTCCGACATCGCCTGCCCCTTGGATGAGGACGGTCTTCCCGGCCGGTTCCGGGCTGCCATCGACGGCCTTGAGAGCGGACCGGATCCCGGCGTACACGCCGAGGGCCGTATACGGCCCCGGATCCTCCGTCCCCGAGCCCTGTGCGCCATGCCCCATGACGAACCGCGAAGCGCCCGCCAGGACGTCCATGTCCTCGGGCGTCGTTCCGAGATCGACTCCCGTCGCGTAGGCGCCGCCGAGCGATTCCAGCAGCCGCCCGAAGCGGCGGATGAGCTCGCGCCGCTCCTCCCCGTCGAACGGTCGCGGAATGGCGAGGACGGACTTGCCGCCACCAAACGGGAAATCGATCGCGGCCCACTTGTAGGTCATCCCCTCGGCCAGGCGCATGGCGTCGCGCATCCCGTCCTCAGGGGCCTCGTAGACGTTCATCCGGCAGCCGCCCACCATCGTCCCACGACTCGCGTCGTGCAGCGCGATAAAGAACCAGGTTCCGGTCTCTTGATCGAATGCCTGGACAACTCCCAGACCGCTCCAGTTCTGTAGGAGTTCCTGTGTCCCGTTCATCATCCGCCATCACCTCCGTATTGCCATATCATCTTGCCGCGCATCTGCACGGTTCCTGTCTAGTATCGAGGCGATAAACCTAACCGTCTCGGCCTCTGCCCAGAAGCGCGTAGCCCACGGTCCCGCTCCCTCCACGAAGCCCATGTGTCCGCCGCGTTCCACCCAGCCGTCGTGCAACCACGGGTTGGCCGCCAGCGTGCTCTCGTGGTCCGAGGCAAAAGGGTGAAACGGGTCGTCCCTCGCCTGGATCACGAGGGTCGGAACCCGGATGGAGTCGAGGTAGCGGATCGAGCTGGACCGTTCGTAATAGTCGGCTGCATCCCGGAAGCCGTGCAGCGGCGCGGTCACGGCCTCGTCGAACTCTCTCAGGGTCCGTGCGTCCAATGCCGCCGTCATGGCATAGCCGAGCGGGCCGATGGCCGCCTTCGCGCGCACGCCATCGCGCAGCGACTGAAGAAAATACCGCGTGTAGACCTTCCCCATGCCACGTTCCATGCGGCCCGTGGAGGCGGCCAGGTCGAACGGCGCCGAGACCGCGACCGCCGCCTCCAGCCTGCCGGGCTTTCCATCCCGACCCCTCTCACCCAGGTACTTCAACAGAACGTTGCCTCCGAGGGAGAAGCCGATTGCGGCGAGGGGGACTCCCGGTGCCCGTTCGGCCAGCGAATCTACCAGGAAGCCGAGGTCCCCGGTCTCACCGGCATGGTAGGCTCGCGAGTTCCGGTTCGGCGCGCCGCTTCGACCGCGGAAGTTGAGAGCGGCCGCCTGCAAGCCGGCCTCGGTGCACAAGCGCGCGGCCTCCATCATGTAGCCGGAGTCCGAGCAGCCCTCCAATCCGTGTAGGAGAACGACGATCGGCGGCGTCCTTGACCGATTCGCCGCGGGCCGGCTGAAGTCGACATCCAGAAAATCTCCGTCGGGCGTACGGAAGCGCTCGCGCACGTACGTCACCTTCCGACGGTTCCGCCGCATCCTCAAAACCCTCCCGAGGATCGTCTGGGCATGCGGTCCCGGGAGCCACCATGCCGGCTCGAACCGGCGCAGCGTGAAGGTCGTGTTCAAACTCTCGCGCTCCTTCGGTATGTTGCGTGGATCCACAAGGTTGCGGGAGCGAGCCCTGATGTCGAGCCGACCCCGGCTGCACCACGATGTCATCCCGGCCGCGGGCGAAGCGTCGCCCTCCGGCCGGCCCTGGATGTATCTGCTGCACGGCATCTTCGGAGCCGGGCGGAACTGGCGGAGCATCGGTCGTCGGGTCAGCGAGACCCGCCCACCCTGGGGGGCCGTCGCAGTCGACCTTCGCCTGCATGGCCGATCTCCAGCTTTCGTGCCCCCCCACACGCTGGCCGCATGCGCCGCGGACCTGGAAGACCTGGCCAGAGACACCGATCTGGTTCCCACGGCGGTGCTCGGCCACTCTTTCGGCGGGAAGGTGGCACTCTCCTATCTCAAGCTGGCCGCGTCCAGCGGTCCGGTCCCACAACAGCTGTGGATTATGGACTCCACCCCCGCCGCCCGTGTGCCGACTGGCGACCCGCAGCGGATGCTGCGAACCGTCCGAGCCCTGCCGCCGATCTTCGAATCGCGCGCTCGGGCTATAGATGATCTCGAGAAGGCGGGGTTCGCCCATAGCGTCGGCCAGTGGATGTCGGCAAACCTGAGGCGAACCGAACAGGGCCTCGTCTGGGGTCTCGATTTCGACGCCTTGGAGGGCCTGCTGGAGGACTTTTTCCGCACCGACCTCTGGTCGGTCGTCGAGCGGCCTCCGGAGGGCGTGTCGCTCCACTTCGTCCGAGCCAGCCGGTCGAATGTTCTGACCGCGCCCGAGGCCGAGAGAATCCGGGCCGCCGGCCGGAACGAACCAGTCTTCCTGCACCTCGTGGAGGGAGGGCACTGGCTGAATGCCGACAACCCGTCCGCGGTCCTCGATCTCCTGCGCCAACATCTGCCGGACGACTAGAACACCTCGAACCAGCCCCCCGGACGGCTCACGATGCCGCGCGACAGTCGGGCAGCCGCCTCGGCGGCAGCGCAGCCATCGTAGACGACGGTGACCGCGCCTCCCAGGTCCATCGGGTTACCGGCTCCGGCCCCCGACGCAGCCAGGCCCGCATAGAGCGCTCCACGCACGTCCAGGATTCCGGATACCGTCACGCTCCCAGCGACGAGGACAAGACCTTCCCAGCGAAGCGAGCCGGGGATCACTAGGTCGCCGGCCACGACCAACGCACCGCGGCCCAGAACCGTTCCCGCGATCGGAGGTGCAGTGGGCTCCGCGTAGAGAACCGGCCAATCGCCGGGGGCCGGGGCGATGGAAGGTGGCCAGTTGGACGTCACCGTGATCTCTGGTTGGACGAACTCCGGTCGCTCGAAGTTACGCCAGTCGAGTCCGGAGGCGAGCAGGAGTGGACCGATGTTGGCGGCCTCCAGCAGAGGAGGGCGGCCACGCAGGGAAGCCGTGTCTCCCTGGAAGCCGCCAGGCAGCGCAACAACCCCGGCTACCGCTGTCGGAGCCGCCGTACAGGCGGCGTTCGTCGCGCCGATTCCGGAGACGCGGCCTCGAGGTCCAAGATTGATCGATCTGCTAGAGACCAGTGCCGCTGGGGGACGAAGCGGGACGGGCGTGATCGCGACCTGAGAAACGGTTCGGTTGGATGGTCCTTCCCGCAGAGGGTCGTGCGCCGCTTCCGCTCGGAGCAGGCGGAGCTCGCGCAACGGGTCGAGCTTCAGAAGGCGGCTGGACGTGACCACAACGGTATCTCCATCGATGTCGTACCGGTTCGTTACGATGCCGGCGGTATCATCGACGCTCTCGGCCCGGTGCCGGTTGAGTCCGGCCTCCGCCCGGTAAAAGGCACGAACGGCGCTCGCCTGATTCTCGGCCGTTCGGAGATCCAAAAAAGCGAACAGGAAGCCAGCCGCGGCGAGCACCGTGAACGCGATCAGCAGGAGAAGTGTGAACGGAAGAGCGGCTCCGCTTCGACCGTCGCTTTCGGGCATCTTCTTGGCAGTCAGAGGGTCCTCCGGATTGGGGGTCGGGCCGCCTCGAGACTGATGGCCGGGCATCAAACCGCTCTCAACCGGCGGCGTCCCGGTGGACCGCGGTGTACTCCCGGGAAGGTCGAGTATGTATCTTGAGCGTGGCGAGGTTGCCTACGCCGATGGAGGTGTCGGGACATGATGAAGGGGGCGAAACGATGGAAGCGCCGAAGCGGCTTCGAGGCCCTCGTCGCCGGGATGAGCGCGTTCGTTTTTCTTCCCTTGGCGTGCGCGACGGGCGGAAGCCAGGACCCGGAGATCGACGCGCTCCTTCACGTTCCGGACACCGTGTTCGTCCAGGTGACCAACCGGAACTGGCAGAACGTGAACGTCTTCGCCTTTTTCGGCGGCACGCGAGAACGTCTGGGCACCGTCGTCACGAACAACACCGAAGAGTTTGTCGTACCGGGAGCCCTCGCGGAGAGCAATCGTTTCTTCCTGACGGCGACGCCCATCGGCTCCGAGGCGATCTACACGACGGACGATCTCCAGGTACGAAAGGGAAACCTGGTCGAGCTCATGGTGATGAATCCGCTGACGCAGTCGTACTACGCGATACGGGTAGGCCAGGCGTCCGGCTACTGAGAAGGCTCCGATATGGCCCCACGCAGGCGGGGAGGTTTCGCGTTATGAGAGACGCGCCGAGACGGTGGGCTCGAAGGGGCGGATTTGAGGCGCTCCTGGCCGGCATGAGCGTGATTGTCCTGGTTCCGCTGCTCGCATGCGCCACCGGTACAGGGGGTCGGGACGACCCGGAGATCGAGGCGCTCGTGGCGGTGCCCGACACGGTCTACCTGGTGATCAAGAACCGGTACCGGCTCGATCTCAACGTCCACGCGATGTTCGGAGGCAGCCGCCAGTTTCTCGGCGTCGTGACCACCAACCGAAACGCGGAGTTCGCGGTGAGGGGCACGATGGCGGCATCAACTCAGTTCCGCATCGCGGTGGATGCGATCGGCTCAAACGTCGTCTACGCGACGGAGGAGCTTCTCGTCGAGAGGGGCGACGTGGTGGAAGTGACCTTCCAGTATCCCCTCAGCCAGACCTACTGGAACATCTACTAGTCGGCCGGTCCGCTACTCGCTGGCAGCCTCCTCGGCCAGCCACTCCTCGATCACCGTCCCGAGCACGGCCAGGCTGACAGCTCCGTTTTCGAGCACCCGGTCGTGGAAGGCTCGGATATCGAAGCTGGGGCCGAGCACCTCCTTCGCCTGATCACGCAGCCGGAGGATCTCCCTTTGACCGAGCTTGTAGGCCAGGGCCTGACCCGGCCACGAGACATATCGGTCGACCTCGTTCACCACGTTGTTCTCGGCGAGCAGCGTGTTCTCGAGCATGTAGTCGATCGCCTGTTGGCGCGTCCAGCCGAACGCGTGGACGCCGGTGTCCACCACCAAGCGGCTCGCCCGCCAGGCATCGAAAGAGAGCACGCCGAGCCGGTCCAGGTCTCCCGTGTAGAGTCCCATCTCGTCGGAAAGGCGTTCGGTGTAGAGCGCCCATCCCTCGACGAACGCGGTCGCTCCTTGATGCTTCCGGAACTCGGGGACACCGGTCAGCTCCTGCGCGATGGCGATCTGCAGGTGATGGCCGGGGATGCCCTCGTGGTAGGCTAGCACCTCGGCGTCGTACTTCGGCCGGGTGGTCGGCGCGTAGGTGTTGATGAAGTACGTGCCGGGCCGGGAGCCGTCGGTCGCCGGCTGCCGGTAGTAGGCGATGGTCGTGAACGGGGCCTCGTACGACGGGATCTCCTTCACCACGATCGGCGCCTCGGGGAGCCGCCCGAACCAGGAAGGGATCGTCTCGAGCGCCAGTTTCGTTGCCTGCTCCGCCTTGGCCTTGACCTCCTCTTCATCCGAGAAGTGCAGCTCTGGATCGGTCCGTAGCCTAGTCTGAATCTCGCCGACGTCTGAGGTGCCGAACACGCTCTCGCCCAGAACGGCCATCTCCGCCCGGATACGAGCGTTCTCCTGAAGGCCGATCTCGTGGATCTCCTCGGCGCTCAGATCCAGGGTCGTGTAGGAGCGCCGAAGCACCGTGTAGCACTCATCACCGGCCGGCAGGCCGACGAGGCCGACCTGATCGCCCGTCCGGGCCGCCGGGAGGATCTCGTCCTCGAGAAGGGCCTTGAGCCGCACGAACGAGGGCCGCACGCCCTCGCCGATCGCGGAGAGGAGGCCAGCCCTGAATTCCTCGTGCGCTTCCTCCGACCAGCCCTCTCGGCGGATCTCGGCCGGCTCGGCCAGAGGCCACTCGTCGTCGGGCTGAGCGAGCTGCATCTCCAGCTGCTCGATCGCGTGCTCCACGGTCACCCGGTTCTGGACGAGCCCGTCCGCCAGCCCGCTCCGCAGGTTGGCGATGTAGTCGTCGATGTACGGGCCCATGGCCTGCCATCTCGCGACCATTTTCCGGCCATCGGCGGGGGTCTCGACCCGCTGGACGTCGGCGATGTTCTGGAGGCCGACCTGCGGTCCGTTCCGATGGTCGATCCGCCACTCCGGCGAGCGGCAGATGCGGCGATCGAGATCCTCCTGCAGCTCCTCCTCCAGAGCGAGGTAGGAGATGAGATCCTGGCCGCTCAGATCCTCGTTGCCGATCTCCCGGAGCTCCGCGAGGAAGGCTTCAGTAGTCGCGTGGCGCCTGTCTCGTGCGGCCGCCGAGATGTCGGTGAGCCGGTCGTCGTAGCGACGGTCCCCCAGCCGCGTGGCCATCGTGGGGTACTCTTCGAGGCTCCACGCCCAGTATCGTCCTGCAAGATCCCCGAGCGCTTGAGCGCTTGGCGTTCCACCGTCCGGAGCCGCATCGCCATCAGAGCCGTCTCCGCCCGCACACCCGGCCGCGGCGATGACCGCGACGATCGTCAAAACCTTGAGCGCATTGAGCATTTTTAAACCTCGAAGTAGCACTGGAGTGACCGATATGGCGGGTGACCGCCGTGCCGAAGCTAGACGCCGGTACGAGCGACCAGCAAGATGTCTGGACGGACCAGCGCGGCCGACGCGGTCTGTCGGGGAGCCCGAAACAGGAGGAGACAGGTGGCCGAGCCGTTCTACATTTCGACAGCCGACGTCTGGAAGGTAGAGGGCGTGCACCGTCGGGCCCGGCTCGAGACGGGGGCGGAGTTCGATATGGGTGTGCACGGCCCGATCAAGGAGCACTACAGGCTGAAAGCGCAGGATCAGCCTCTCCCGGTCGACTACATGGTGGCGCTCACCGGCGGGTGAATGCTGGGAACCCTGAACGGCGCGCTGGAGGCGCGCGAGGTGGTGCTGCCATCAGAGGCGATCACGGCCAAGGTTACGGGCTTCAACGAGATCGTCGACCGGCTGCCCGTACTCACCCGGATCGAGATCGAGTACTCGCTTCATATTCCCGAGGGAACACGGGAGATCGTCGACTGGGCGCTGGAGCTTCATCAGTCCAAGTGCCCGACCGCCGCTACCCTGCGGGGTGCGGTGGACGTCTCGTGGATGGCCGACGTCCGGGAGGGACCGGCCTAGAGATCGATTCCGCTATTCGGCCAGGGCCGGCGCCTGTCGCGGCCGCTGCAGCCGGAGCCAAAGCACGCCCGAAAGGAGTACGGCGCCTCCCGCGTACTGGAGCGGCGCGATTCGCTCGCTCAGCAGGGAGGCGGCCAACAGAACCGTGAGAAGCGGTTCGACCGTGGCGTAGACGGATGCCGTCCCGGGCCCGATGTCGCGGATCCCGATGAGGAGAAGAGTAACCGGGAGAGCCGTAGACACCACGCCCATGAGCGCCACGAGCAGGGCTCCGCGCGCCCCACCACCCAGCGCCAATCCGCCCGCTGCCCACGCGGTCATGACCATTACCGTTGCGGTGGCGAGCAGGCTGACCGCAGCCGCTCCGTGTGCCGGCGCGTCCCTCATCACCCGTTGTCCGAAGAGGATGTAGACCGACACGAAGGCGACGGCGACGGCGATGAGCAGCAGTCCGGCCGGCGCAGCCTGATGGCCCCGAAAACCGATGATCAGTGCGGATCCCGAGACGGCCAGAAGTGTGGCCAGCATGCGTGGCCGGGTAAGCCGCTCGCCGAGAAACAGGGCCGCGAGAGCGATGACTACAACGGGATAGGTAAAGAACACGAGCGAGGCGAAGGACGCCGAGAGCCACTGCAGAGCGGCCAGATAGGCTGTAGCGTTGACGGCGTACAGCAGCCCCAGACCGACGAGGCCGGGCCACGTCGGTCGACTCGGGGCCGGTCTGCGTGTCGCCCCCATGAGGAGCCATATCGCGGCGCTCGCGGTTACGAATCGCCAGGCGACCATCGGCAGGAGCAGGACGCCTTCGGCGAGGGCCAGCTTGGCCAGAATGGGCAGAAAGCTGTAGCCGATTGCCGCCCCGAAGACGGCCAGCGTACCGCGAACCTCCCGAGTCACTCCAGCTCCAGATCGATGTTCACGTCCGGCCCGCCTCCTGATCACGCTCGTGCCTCTCAAGGCCCTGCGGTAAGATCCACCCCACGACCGCCAAAGCCAGACGTCGGAGGAATTCTCATGCAACGTGTCCGTACCGCCTTTCGCTCAGCCGTCAGGACGGCCCGCCCCGCCGTGCTCGCCGTATGTCTCACGCCGGCCTGGCTCTTCGGCCAGACGGTAGATCTGAGCTCGTCCCGGCTCGTCGACCTCACCTTCGCATTCGATGACACCACCGTATACTGGCCGACCTCTCCGTCAGGCTTCCGGCTGGACACGCTCGCCTGGGGCGCGACCGAGGGAGGATACTTCTACGCCTCGGCCAGCCTGGCTACTCCGGAGCACGGCGGGACCCACCTGGACGCACCGATCCATTTCGGCGAGGGCCGGCAGACCACCGATCAGATCCCGCTCGCCAAGCTGATCGCACCCGGGGTGATCATCGATGTTTCGGAGAGTGCCGCGCAGAACCAGGACTATCGCCTGACGCCGGATGACGTGCTTCGCTTCGAGCAGGCGCACGGACGGATCCCGCCGCGAACCATCGTTCTGCTCCGCACGGGATGGGGCCGGAGGTGGCCGGACAGGAAAGCCTACCTGGGGGACGACACGCCCGGTGATGCGAGCGCCCTCCACTTTCCGAGCTTTGGCGAGGAGGCGGCTCGATTGCTGGTGGAGGGCCGACAGGTGGCTGCCCTGGGCGTCGACGCGGCTTCGATCGACTATGGGGCTTCGCGAGATTTCGCGGTGCACCGCATCGCGGCCGCGGCCGATGTGCCAGGTCTCGAGAACCTCGCCAACCTAGACGAGCTTCCCGAGACCGGCTTTATCGTGATCGCGTTACCGATGAAGATTCGCGGCGGGACCGGCGGCCCTCTGCGGGCCGTCGCCGTCGTCCCCTAGCCGCTGGGCGGCCGCCCTAGCTGCTTGCCCGCTTCAGATTGATGCTGCCGTTCACCGTCTGCAGGGAGAGGTCCGGTCCACCTCCACCGATCGTGCCGCTCGCGCTGCGCGACCCGAATCGGCCCTTCACGGTCATCGGGAAATCCGTGTTGATGCGTCCGTTGACCGTCTGAACCTTCACATCCGCCCCGACACCCTCCGGCAGCTCCACCGTGATGCTTCCGTTCACGGTCTGGAAGCTGAGCGGTCCTTCCGCACGTCCCATCGCGGCCGTCACCGAACCGTTGACCGTCTGCGCCTCCGCCGTGCCCGCGGCGCTCACCTTCACACTTCCGTTGACCGTCTGAGCGTTGACGTCCCCGTCGATCGATTGGGCCTCGACGGCACCGTTGACCGTGCTGGCCTTCAGGTTCACGCCTCGTGGAACGAGGACGGTGAACTTCACGGAGACGTCGTTGTCGTGGCTGCTGATGCGGCCGCCACCGCCCGGTGCGCACTCGTTGGGGTCCTTTCCGGGTTTGTTCGGGTATACGGCGCAGATCGTGATCCCGCCGCTATGCTCCACCACTTCGACCTGCACATCGGTCGGATCATCATCCTTGCCCTTCTTGACGGCCACGACCTCGGCCTGGCCGCCCGAGACGCCCTCCGCCTTCACCTCACCGTTCACGCCCCGGACCTCGAGCGTCGTTCCCGGCTGCATGGCACCGCTCCATCGGAATTCCTGGCTCTCCTGCTCGACATCCGGCACGGCGTGTAGGCTGCCGAGCGACGGCTCGGGTGCGATAGCGGCTTCGTTGGCCAGGACGAGTCCCAGCAGACCGGCGGCCAGAGAGACGACCAGCGGGTTGTTGAGCTTTCTTGCGAACACGTGAATTTCCTCCGGGTGATGGTTCATTCCTTAGTCGACCGCGGTCTCCGCGATCCGAAGCTGGACTAGAAGGAGCCGCGCCGCGTCAGGTGGATCGTCCCATCGAACGACTCGAGCTCGACCCGCGCGCTGCCGCTGCCCAGAACGAAGCTGAACCGCTTCGCTCCCTCGCTGGCCTCCAGCTCCTGCAGCGCACTTTCGAAGTCGGTCGTGAAGTCCGCGTCGAAGCTGGCGACGGAAATCCTGGCGTTCGCGCCGGGCTGGAGTCCCACGAGCAGGTCTCCATCGTGGGTCACGAAGCTGTAGCTCCCGCCATCTTGAATGTCGCCATCCCACTCGATGTCGCCGTCGATCGTCGCCGCCTCGACGCTCTCGGATGAGGCGTTCATCAGGACCACATCTCCGTCCACGGCTTCCGCCTGAATGGCGCCGGATACGCCTTCCAGGGTCACGTCTCCGTCCACGGATGCCGCCTGGATGTTGCCCTCCGCTCCGCTGATCATGATGTCTCCGTCCACCGCGTCCAGCTGCACCTGACCTCGGCCGCCCTCCAGGTGGATGTCTCCCTCCACCGTCTCGACGGTGACATCGCCTTGCGTTCCCTCAATCGTCACATCGGCGAACGGCGCGTGGATCTCGAGCGAGGCGCCCGTCGGGACGGTGAGCTCCAGATCGGCGATCGCGTGACCTGTCGCGGAGACGGCCTGGATCTCGAGCGCATTGCCCTCGGCGTCGATCTCCACGATATCGTCCGAGCCATGTTCGGCCACGACGCGCACCTGGTTCTGATCCCAGCTGCTGACCGTCACGTCACCGGCGACATTGTTCACCGAGATTCGGACGTCGCTCGGGACGGCGACCAGGGTGTCCGTCTGCTGTTGGACCGTCACCAGGGCGCTGAGCGCGGCCGCGATGATAGTTGCTGTCACGATTCTATCCTCTCTTCGTACGGTTCACGGGATCAGGTTTCGGTCAGGGCGGCAGTGCGGCGCAGGAGGTCGAGCTTCCGCCGCATCGTGCCGGCCAGATAGTGGTTCAGGTAAGCGTTGGACGGATCGGCGGCCAGCGCCTGCCGAGCCTCCTCGATCGCCTTGTCGATGAGGGCCAGCCGCTCTTCCACCTTGCGAACGGTCGCTGTATCGAGATTCTGCCGCCCGGCATCGAGGGCGGTCTCCAGCTGCGCGATCGCCGACTCGTAGTCGAGGTTCGCGACTCGCGCCACTCGGAGCAGCTCGCCGGCCACCGCGGTCGGCGCCGGGCCAGCCACTTCCTCCTGCCGAGAAGAGAAGCCTGCTGCCAGTTGCCAGGCGACGCCCGAGGAGACGGTCACCAGCAATACGGCGGCGGCCGCCAGCTGCGGCATGCTGAAGCTGAGCTTCCTGGTGGCTTCCCGGCTGCGGTGCCGATCCGTGACGGTCGAAGCTCCTCGGTCGATGCCCGCGGGCTTCTCGGCGCGGATGCGCTCCGCGATCCCCGTCCACAGGTCCTCGGAGGGTGGCGAATCAACCAGCCTGCTCGCCTGCGTGATTACCCGACGCAGGTCGTCAAGCAGGGCCCGGCAGTCGCCGCACTCCTCGAGGTGCTCCTCGAGCGCCGCTCGCTCCGGGGTCGCCAACTCGCCATCCAAATACTCTGAGAGCCGGGCGCGCCAGATATCCGTTCTGTCGTTCATCTCCGTCTCCTCAGGCCAGCGACGTACGCAAAAGCATGCGCGCCCTGTGCAGCTGAGATTTCGAGGTGCCGGTCGTGATCTTCATGAACCGGGCGATCTCGTGGTGCTTGTATCCTTCCACGTCGTGAAGGACGAAGACGTGCCGGGCCCGCTCGGGCAGCGTCTCCATCGCCGCCTCGAAGTCGATCCCGATCTGCGTGCTCGTCTCATGCGACGGTGTTCCTCCTCGAATCGATTCCTCCGGTGCCTCGCGTCCCCTGTGGATCGCCAGGCGCCTCCTGTGTCCCAGAATCACGCTGATCGCGACTCGGTACAGCCAGGAGCCGAAAGCCGCTTCGCCCCTGAACTGCGACATCTTCTGCCAAGCGCGGACGAAGGCATCTTGTGTGAGCTCATCGGCCGCATCCGGCCCCGCCATGCGTCGGGCCAGGCTGTGAATCCGGTTCACGTGACGTCGGTACAGCCGCTCGAAAGCTCCATCGTCTCCTTCGGCGGCGAGCGCCGCATCGCGGAGATCCGGATCCCCCTGTGGCACGTGCGCGTGCTCGATCAGTGTCGGTCTCTCTCGTGGCGGTTTTCGGTCTCGCACGTTAAGACGGTGTTAGCTCGCAAAGGGTTGGAAGATCGAGAATGCCATTCAAGTCTCCTGAAGATAGCGGCGTACCGCTCTGATGACCGAGTCGCCCACCGTAGTGATCGCGAACCCGCGCTCCGGGCGAGAGATCTCGCCGAGCCGGTTGGAGGCGCTGCTGGCCGGCTTCGAGGCCAGCCGCCTGCGCTGGACCGAAGGGCCGGGGCACGCCACGCTCCTGGCGCAGGAAGCCGTGTCTCGGGGCGCACCGCTGGTTGTCGCCGCCGGTGGAGACGGGACCATCAATGAAGTCGTGGCAGGCCTGACCTTGGTTCCGAGCAAGGGCGATCTGGCGATTCTTCCCTTCGGCACCGGCAACGATCTGGCCCGATCGCTGGGGATTCCCCTCGACTTGCTGGAGGCCGCGGCGATCGCTCTTGGCGGCCGAACTCGAAGCATCGATCTGGTCGCGGTCGACGGCGCGCGCCCGGGCTTGATGGCCAACGCGTCGGTCGCCGGCCTCGGCGGCGATCTTACTCAGGGACTCGATCTCGAGCTCAAGCGGACGTGGGGGCCGGCCGTGTATCTCCGGATGGCTTTGGACGAGCTCGGAGCCGCAGCCGGCTTCGCAATCGAGATTCGGCTCGACGACCAGGTGCTCGAGCTTGAGTCGACGAACGTTGTCGTCGCCAACGGCCGCTACCTCGGTGGCGGAATTCCGGTTGCGCCTGCGGCGAGTCTCGATGATGGCTTGCTAGACGTCGTCGTGCTGCCGGCACTGTCGACCGCGCGGCTGTTCGGTCTGGTTCCCAGGGTGCTGGCCGGCCGGCAGCTGCGAAGCCGCCACGTCCTCCACCGCCGGGCCCGCCGTGTCAGGGTGGCGGCAGCGGGTCCGATGCCGGTCACGATCGATGGAGAGCCGGCCGGATCGGAGCCGATCAGTTACGAGGTGAAGCCCGGGGCGTTGCGCGTCCGCTGTCCGGACGCGGATCCACTCACCGTGCCGTACAGGCTCGGCTGAGGCCGATGGACAACTGTCGCTGCCCGCCGGCTGTCCATCCAGCGATGGCAAACGGGATAGACACCTAACGGAGATGGGGAGTGATGAGGCGGTTTCAGATGATAGCGGTGATCGGCTTGCTGCTTTGCTTGGTTGCCCCACAGGCGCTGCGCGCCCAAGAACCGGCGGCAGAAGCCGCGACGGCGGAGAAGGCGGAAGCGGCGGAGAAGGCGCGAGCACTCGAGGAGAGGGAACACGAGCGGGCCTTGCGGGCGCACGAGCGCGCAGAGGCTCAGCATGAGCGGGCAGTGCGCGTGCAAGAGCGGACCATCCGCACCTTCGCCGGCTCCGGCGCATACCTCGGAGTCACGCTTCGGGATGTGACGTCCGACGACGTCGCCCAGCTGGGGCTGCCGGGAGAGCGCGGCGCCCTGATCGAGAGTGTGAGCGAGGAGAGTCCGGCTGCGGAGGCGGGATTCCAGGAGAACGACGTGGTCACAAGCTGGAACGGGCAGGCGATAGAGAGCGTGGCGTCTTTGAGCCGGCTCGTACATGAGACCCCCGCGGGCCGGAGCGTCGATCTCGGCGTCTACCGAGGTGGATCCCAGCAGACGATCAGCGTCGAGCTCGGAGACCGGTCCGCTCTGGCTAGAACTCTCGTCTACCGTATCGGGCCCGAGGTGAGGGCTCGACTCGAGAAGGCGCGGGAGCATATGGGCGAGGCGCGGGAGCACCTGCGTGAATACCGCGAACGCCTGCGGGAATGCGTCATCGAGGTGGAGGGCGACGGGGATGGACGGCACGTCGTGATCGCCCACAGGGGTCGCGGACGCATGGGGGTGCAGCTCCAGAGTCTGACCGAACAGCTCGGCTCGTACTTCGGCGTCGAGGATGGCGGGGCGCTGGTCGCGTCGGTGCGTGAAGATTCACCCGCCGCCGCTGCGGGCATGCTGGCCGGCGACGTCATCGTGGGAATCGGGTCCGAGGCCGTCGAGAGCACGGGCGACGTCGCACGAGCGGTGCGCGGAGCCGAGGCCGGACCGGTCCAAGTCAGCGTGATGCGCGGAGGTCAGGAGCGTAGCCTGACCGTGACTCTCCCGGAGCGTGGGACAGACGACTGTGAGGACGTCTTTGTCGCCCCCGAGGGCAACGGATCTCATTCGCACGGGCTGCACGCGCCCGAGGCTCCGCACCCGGCGGAAGCTCCCCATCCGGCGGAAGCTCCCCACCCGGCGGCGGTGACCGGCTAGCGGAGACCGACAACACAGATCAGGCGGGCATCCCAAAAAGAGAAGCCCGGGCTGCTGCCCGGGCTTCTCTTGCATCCGAAAGTCGGCCCGAGGTCAGTCGACGGGCAGCCAGTACGTGAGCTTCACCGACAGGACATTGTCTCCCGGCGAGCTGAAGGCATCCATGAGAGAGCCGGCTCCGACCGGAGTGCCGTCGTCGAAGGAGTCCGAACGGTTCGCCTGCCAGACCACGAACAGGGTGGATCCCGGTCTCCACTCCCAACGAAGCACCAGGTTGCTGCGAAACGAGAGTCCGTTGAAGTCCGGATTGGAGATCGTGAACTGGTCCTCTCCATCGGTGACCGTATAGTCGCCGTCTTCATCGCGCTCGATTGTCGTGCCATCCGTACCGTACAGCCGCAGGTCCGATGTTTGGGGCGCCGCCAGCTCTCCGATGCTCGAGTAGAGGCCGCTCGACGCGAAGGGCTCCGCGTAAACCTCGAGGCTTAGGTCGGGCGTGAAGGAGTAGTTGATCCGGAGGGGCGCTGCGATCTCGCTCCGCTCGATGAATCCGAACACGTACCTCTCGCCGAACGTGATCTCGCTTCCGCCCTCCTCGGTTGTCAGGTATTGCCGGGGGTCGGCGCGGCGAACGTATCGGGGCTCCACCCCGATGATGATGCGGTCGTTCGGCTGCACGCTGAAGTTCCCTCTGCCCCAATACAGCCAACCGCCCAGCTCGTCACCGCCGCCCCTGAGCTGCAAGCCCCAATTCGTCGAGTTGGCCGGGTTTCCGCCGAATCCACCCGCCAGTCTCCACCATTGAGCCGTCTGCATGAGAGGGCCGCCCCTCGTCTGAGAGTGGCTCTGCGAGCGAAGACCGACGTTCAGGTTGATCCAGTTCCACCAGTAGTTGTTCCACGTCATTCGGCCCCAGCCGCCGAAGTTGGAATTCTGCCTGATCCCACCGAAGTTCCAGCGCTGGTTGGTCCACACGCCTCCGCGCCAGTCGCGAAAGATGCTTCCCGGCTCGGTGTGGTTGTACCAGAGACCGGCCCATCCCTCGATGAAGTCGGCCTGTGACTGACGTCCGGCATCGTTGATCTGAAATCCGGGAGACTCCAGCCAGGTTCCCGCATCCCACCGCCAATTGCCCTCCTGCTTCTCGGCACGAAGCGAGGCGGTCCAGCCCGAGAGCGAGGTTCGCGAGGGATCGAGCGTCACGTGACTCTGGTCCGGCCGCTGGAAGTAGTGCGTGCTGCTGCGCTGCAGATCCTCCAGGGCTGTCGAGTCACCCGCGACGTGGCTGAACCCGACATGTCCGAGAAGCTCGTAGGTCCCGCCGCTGAACCGCTTGTTCCAGTCGAGGCCGCCAGCGTACGCCTGCCGGACGAGGAGGTTTGCCAACGAATCCGTCCCGAGGTTTCGCCGAACTCCGGTGAACATCAGGCCGGCCGTCGAGGCCTCCGCGCCGAATTCCTGCTCGAGGCGAAGCACGCCGTAGGATGTCATGGGCTCGACTTTGAGCTCGCCGAACTCGCCGCTCTCTTCGTCGAATGTCTGTCCGTACTCCCGATCAGTCAGTGCTCCCAGCGCGCCGATAGACAGGCCGGATGAGAGTCGGCCCGTGACCTTTGCCGCTCCCAGAATGGTCGTCACGTTGGGGATCGCCGTGAAGTCACCCTCGATGCCGCCGTGTGGCGCCGCGCCGACTCGCCGCGAATAGAAGTAGTTGGGCCCGTTGCCCATTAGCGACTGTCGGCTCTCCGTGAAGAAAGGCCTTCGCTCCGGGAAAAAGGTCTCGAACGCGCTCAGATTGACGACGGCCGGATCCGCCTCGAGCTGACCGAAATCCGGGTTCACCGTGGCGTCGAGCGATAGGCTGGACCCCAGCCCCATCGAAAAATCGAAGCCGAACCGAGCGTCGACGTCCGTAGCGCCGTTGAACGGGTCGGTGGCATCGACGAGGGAAGAGCTAGTGAATGTCGCCTGACTGGCAACGTAGGGCAGAAACTCGATTCGCCTCGGCGAGTTGATATTCTGAATGCCGTGGAGCTCTCCGAAGCGGGACGACCAACCGGTCTCGTCCTTGGGAACGTAGACCCAGAAAACGTCCTCGTTGTTGGCGGGGATGAACCGGTTCACGTTCAGCCCCCAAACCTGCTGATCCCCTCCGTTGAAGCGGAGCTGCGAGAAGGGAATCCGCATCTCGGCCGTCCAGCCATCCTCGGTGACGTTCGCGGCGGCGTCCCAGATCGGATCGTACGTCCGGTCTCGGTTGAACTCGTTGTCCTCGGGGTGATACCAGTCGAGCCGCACCCCTGCGGCCGTGACGCCGAAGCTGAAGGCCGTGCGTCGGTCTCGGTAGGTGTCGAAAGAGACGATCAGTCGATCGGCGGTCCCGGCATCGTCGCGTCTGGTCATGAGCGCGTCGATGGCCTCGGGATCGGTGCTGTGCATCCGGGCGCCGATGTAGATCGCGTTGCCATCGTATACGATCGCTACTTCGGTGCGTTGAGTGGCTGGCGCTCCCTCTTCCGGTTCCTTCTGAATAAAGTCCGAGATGAACACCGCGTTCTGCCAGATCGCTTCGTCTAGCGTTCCGTCGATGCTCGGCCCCTCCGGTACGAGCTGTGCCTCCAACCGCTTGGGTGGGGCATTCTCCGGATCGGGATCGGGGGGATCGGCGGCCAGGTGGGCGATGGAGCCAGTCTTCGCCGTTGCTGCCAAGAGGCATCCAGCAGCGAGTAGCGCGCGCGCCAGCACGCTGGGAGGGTGTCCTGATCGTCTTCGGTCTGTCTCGAGCACGTCGTCCGACCCTTCCGCCCTCGCCCTGACTCTAGGTGAGCCTGCCCGACCAGAGTACGGCTCGGCCGTCACGTAACCATCCCTCTTCCCTCACTCCCACCTCACTCCGTAACGGCGCGAGTTGCTGTAACTAGTTAAGAGTAATCGTGGCTATGTCTTAGACGCCGATATCTCCAGTTGTTTATAGGAAGCGCAAGCCAGCAACATGGCTGCCGGTTTCGGCAGCGCCGGGGACGGCCGCTTCGCTACCGTTTCCAGCGAGAGCCGCCCCGTACGCCTGAGTGACGAGACCGGGTCCCGTAGCGAGATACTCACGGCTCCCGGCTCCTTCGACCCGTCGGCCGGCTGGCCGAAGCGCACCGGACACCACCCACGAGCGGTGAAGTCGGCCTTCCCCTGCAGAGGCGTCGCTGGCAAGCGAAGGTGCGGAGCGTCGTACGCCGCGACGATGTCTCCGGTCGTAAAGCTGGCGTGGACGAGCCGCGCGGGCGCTTCCTTGGCGACGCAATCCTCCGCAACGCCGGCCGGCCATGGAGTAATCGCTGCCAGCGGAACGACGAATAGGCTGGCTGTGACAAGGGAAAGGACGGCAACCGGGCGCCTCACCGAGCCGCGCGGTCGATCGCCATCGAGCAGGTCGGTCACCCGACCGACGAAGCTAGGTCCCCTGGCAAACGCGATGCTTGCCCGTTGAGCGAGGCTCGGCCGCCCGAAGGATCTGGCGACCTGCAGCAGGTGGGCTCTCAGAACTTCATCGTCGCAGGCTCGCTCTCTGAGCTGCCGCATCTCGTGAGCCGCCCACCAGACGAACGGGTGGAACCAGTACAGGGCACAAGCCGCCCGCACCGCGAGCTGCATCAGACAATCGCGTCGTCTTACATGTGCCATCTCGTGCAATAGGACATCCCGTCGGAGGCTCGGGTCCCAGCTTTCCGCGCCTGCCGGAAGCACGACGGACGGCCTGAAAACTCCCCAGGTCATCGGGACGGTCGCACGATCGCTTTGCAGCAGCCGCACCCGGCGATCCACATGGAGCGTGCGTCGGGCCTGTGATGCCTCCTCCAACCAGCGGCCGTTCGTGACCCTTCGTGCTCCCGCCGCGAGCCGGCGTACGCGCACGGTTCCAAGCCCGAAGTAGACGAGAAGCGCTAGGGTTCCGATGCTCCACCCGGCGAGCAAACGCAGGCGCAGCGGAAAGCGATCGGAGGGGAGCGCGGCGAGCGGCATCGCCCGAGAGAACGGCGCGACCTCCACCAGGTCGTCAACGTAGGCCTCCTGTACACTCGCGAGCGACGACCTGACGCCTGAAGGCACCTCCACTTCCCAGCTCGGAAGGAGAGGCCCAAGGAGCGGGAGCGCGAGGAGCGAGCCGAACGTGAGCCCCAGAACGAGATGCCGCGTCGAGGCGCTCCCGCGCCGCAGCATCAAGGCGCCGAGCAGGCCCACTCCGAGGGCCGCCGTTCCTTTCAGCGCGAGGTCGAGGATCAGGATTACCGCAGGATCCGATAGAGCCATGAGCGAGGTCGGGTCGAGGAATCCGACCATCTAGCGGCCTTCCCGCCGAGCCTTGTCGATCAAGTCTGCCAGCTGCGCCAACTCGTCGCCGGTAAGCTCGTCGGTCGACACGTCAAGCAGGGTCGCCACCGCCTGCGCGGCCGATCCCTCGAAAAAGGTGTCAAGGAGGCGACGGGTGGCAGATCTCCTGGCCGTCTCTCGCGCTACGGTGGGCCGGTAGACATAGCGAGGGCCGACCTGCCTGTGCTTCAAGTGGCCCTTCTCCTCGAGCAGCCTCAACAACGCGCGCACCGCCGAGTAGCTTGGCGGATCCGGCAGACTCTCCTGTACCTCGGCGGCCGTAGCTCGACCGCGCTGGTACACGATGTCCATGATCTGGCGCTCTCGCCGCGTCAGGTGAATGTGAGGCTGCTTCTGCATCGCGCTCTCCTGGCTAGGAGTAGGTCGGGCGATCGAGGTGGTCGCCCGCCTTGTGTTAGAAAATTAGCAGTAAGCTAAAAACCTAGCACATCCCCCCGGCCTGTGAAACCGCCCCCCGTGCGAGACTCCCCGGGTCGAGCTACGAATTGGACACGCAGAGGTGCAGAAAGGTTGGAAGTAAAAGAGGCCCGCGACGAATCGCGAGCCTCTCAAGCTGTTCGAGGGGGTGCTCGTCGTTACTGGCGGGTCGAGACGATCTCCATCGTCTTACGGCCTTCCTCTTCGCCCTCTCGCTTCTCGTACCAGGAGTAGATCTCCTTGTCGGGCCCCTCGCTCTGGCTGATCGACTTCACCTTCACCTTGCCACCGGTCGTTGGGTCGATATAGCTCGCGTGCCAGACGATACCGTTGATCTCGTCGTCCCATTTGCCGTGGCTCACCAGGATCCCGGTGCCCATGTTGTCGATCCAGGTCGCCTTGTACTCCTCCCCGAGGTTGTCGTAGCCGGTCCAGCCGTGACCGAGGAAAGGCCCACCCAGCAGGCCCTCGCCCTCCACGACTTCGGTCAGGTAACGTCCGCCTAGAACCATTTCCCGCCTGGCGGTTGCTTTGCTGACGATCGGGTCCGCGCCCGGCTCCATCCACATCGTGACCGTCATATCCCAAGAGCCGGCCATGTCAGCGAGCCTGGCGTGGGCATCTGTAGGCGTCATGGCCTTCTCGTATGCCGCCATCATGGCGGCCTCATCCAGCTCCTGGCCCAAGGCCGGCTGGGCCAGAGCGAAGCCGAGAATCAGGGCCAGAGCCGCACTGCAACTACGGTGACGCATGCTTTCTCTCCTGCTTGAGTGCCTGCTATCGAACAAATCAAAATAGAGCAATCCGGCAGGGGCGACAAACGATCGCCCGAACCACCGGGGGCTCGAGCGCGCGGTCAAACGGCGGCCTCGCTCGTGCCGTTGAACAGGTCGAGGTCCTTTCGGATGATCTCTACCGCCGCCGCTACGGTGGGGACGCAGTAAGGGATGTCCAGATCCGTCTGGCCCGCCAGGTCGCGCTCGCCGCCCAACATGTGCTCGCGGGCCCAAACCCGGAGCTCTTCCCACATCTCGCCGAGGAAGATGAGCGGCACCTCGGAGACATGCTTTACCTGGCAGAGCTGCCAGATCATGGTGGTCTCGAGAAGCGTTCCGATCCCGCCGGGAACGACGATGAAGGCGCTTGACAGCCGGACGAACTGATGCAGGCGGGAGAAAAAGGTCCGGTGCCGATAAAGCTTCTCCACGAACGGGTTCGGCTCCTCTTCCGTCGACAGCTCGATCGGCAATCCGAAGGAGCGAGTGACGTTGTCCGGATCTCCCAGCTTCGCTCCTTCGTTCGCCGCTTCCATGAGGCCTGGTCCGCCGCCAGTCACGATGTCGCAACCCATCGCGGACAGCTGCCTGGCCAGGTCACGAACATCCTCGAACAGCCGATCGCCGCTCCTCATGCGAGAAGAGCCGAAGATAGTGACCCGGTAGTACTTGGGCTTCGGCGGGCGAATCCGTGCCAGCTCGTTGACGACCGCCCACAAATCGACCAGCGCGTCCTCTACGACTTCGAACGTCTCTTCGCCCACCACCATGCGGGAATCGACGGCCTTCGAGCTCGAGTCGGTCAACGCCACCTCTCCTTCGTTATGTGCGGTTTTGTCGCCTACGCGGCGGATCGAAGCCCGGGCTTCACGCCGTTCGCCGATCGCCGATTACTGAAGATGCTGAAGATAAGGCGCTCGACCCAGATGCGGGCATGTGGTCCGGATGCAGCAGGTGTCGCTCCTAGAAGGCTCCAGTTACAGGCCGGCCCGCATGAATGTGGTTTCACGGCAACAGCCCGATGGGTGCCATCCGTTCATCGGGTTTGGCGTAACAGAGCTGCCGACCATGTAACATCATACGATGCAGTAAGTTATGGAAGATGACAGGATTCGCGACCTCGGCCGGGCCTATCTCGTACGCCTCCTGCAACCCCGGGGCGCACGATGAACCACTACGCGATTCAAACCGACGAGCTGACGCGGCAATACGCGACCGTATGTGCGCTTGACCGCCTGTCGCTGGAGATCCCGACCGGTTCGATATTCGGCTTTCTCGGTTCGAACGGTGCGGGCAAGACGACGACGATCCACTTGCTGCTGGGCCTCCTGCGACCCACGGGCGGAAAGGCCGAGGTGCTCGGCTGCGATGTGGCCACCAATATCGACGAAATCCGGCGGCGAACCGGTGCCCTGTTGGACAAGGCCGGCCTGTACGATCGGCTGGCGGTGCGGGACAACCTCGAGCTTTACGGCCGCATCTGGCACATGGGACGGAAGGTGCGGAAGGCCCGCTCGGAGGAGCTTCTTCGCCAGTTTGGTTTGTGGGATCGGAGAAAAGAGCCGGCCGGGCGCCTGAGCTTCGGGATGAAGCGGAAGTTGGCCGTGGCCCGGGCCCTGTTCAACCGGCCCGATCTCGTGTTCCTCGATGAGCCGACGGCTGGGTTGGATCCGGTTTCGGCCGACTCCCTCCGGCGCTCTCTCGTCGATCTTGTCGCCGTGGAAGGGGTTACGGTCTTCCTCACAACGCACAACGTGCCGGAGGCCGGCAAGATCTGCGATCAGGTCGGGATCATCCGGGCCGGAAAGCTGCTGGCAAACGGATCGCCGGACGAGCTCAGGGCGTCGTCGGGCACGAACCAGATCAGGATTCGTGGATCCGGCTTCAGCGAACAGGCGTTCACGCTTCTCGCCGTTCACTCAGAGGTCCTCGGAGCAGAAGTCGGGAGGGGCGTGTTGAACGTCAAGCTCGCTCCGGGAGCCTCTGCGGCACCTATCGTCAACCTGCTGGCCGGCTGCGGCGTGAAGATCGAGGAAGTGCTGCGCGAGTCGACCTTCGAGGATGCTTTCCTTTCGGTTCTTGGCGTGGAGGACGGTGCGTCCGAGCCTCGTCGCGTCGCGCGAGGTCGCTTCGGTGTCGGTAGAGCGGACGAGGCGTTTTCGCTGAACCCGCCGGACCGGGTCGCGGACGATATCGCCGTGGGGGCGGCGTGATTCGGGACGTCCTGACGGTCGCCTGGAAGGAGTGGCGCGAGCTCAACGCTCCCGGCAGCCGGGATTCCGGCATCGTCGGTCTCCTCGTTTTCGTTGCCGTGCTCGGGCTGTTTCTCCCCTATCAGGTCGGGCCGAGTTGGCTGTCGGCACCGTGGGTTCTTCTCTTCTGGGTCTGGATACCGACCTTTCTCATGACGACCGTTACGGCCGATACGTTTGCCGGAGAGCGAGAACGAGGCACACTCGGTAGCCTGCTCGCCACCCGGCTACCGGATCGGGCCATCCTCGCAGGTAAGATGAGCGCCGCCGTCGTGTACGTTTGGGGCGCTACGCTGCTCAGCGTTCCGCTGAGCCTGGTGGCGGTCAACATTCGCGCGCCGGGCGAGATGGTCTTCTACACCTCTGCTCAGCTCGGCACGGTCACGGGACTCGCCCTGCTGGCATCGATATTTGGAGGAGCTCTCGGCGTCCTGGTCTCGCTGCGCGCTCCGACGGTGAGACATGCCCAGCAGACCTTCAGCTTGGGTGTCCTCGCGGCGTTCATCGTGCCCGTGTTCGGACTGCAGATGCTCCCGGCCGGAACGAGGACCGACCTTATCACGACGCTGCTGATCGGAGATCCTGCACGAGTGGCGCTCGTGCTGACGGCATCCCTGGCAACCCTGGATGCGCTCTTGGTATCGGCGGCCATGGCCCGTTTTCGGCGCGGCCGGCTGCTGCTCAACGGGAGCGGAGCTTGAATCCGCTCTTCGCCAACTGGCGCAAGCGCATCCGAGGGTACAGCCGCCGGCCGATCCGACCCGTCCACGGCGCCTGGCGCCAGCTGACGTCCGAGGACCCGGCGGCCCAGAAGGTCTCGCAGACCTCTTCGGAAGCCGAGAACGGCGACGGCTCGCGTGGGCAGGAGAACGATGTGACGCATGACGCGCCGGTCGTGCTCGAGTTTCCGACGGACCTGGCGGCGCGAGCTTCCGAGCCGCCTCCGTCCCGACCTCGCGGCCCCCTCTCCTGGGCCTACTGGTCGGCGCGTAAGAACTAGGTCGGACTCCCCACAGATCCGACTTCAGCGCAGGCGCGGCGTGCCAGAACGCCGTGCGGGCGCTTACATTCCATGCCATGCAGGGCTGCCCATTTTGCGAGCTCCCCGAGGAGCGCATTCGCATAGAGGGAGAGCACGGTCTCGTCGTGCGCGACGGCTTCCCGGTCGCCGACGGCCATCTCCTCATCGTGCCGTATCGACATGTCGAGAGCGTCTTTCACCTGTCGCGGCCGGAACAGGATGAGCTGTGGAGTCTCACGTCAGAGGCGCGCAGCCTGCTCATCCGAGAGGCCCGGCCGGAGGGCTTCACCATAGGAGTCAACGACGGCCTGGCTGCCGGACAGACCGTGCCGCACGCGCACATTCACGTAATTCCCCGATATGTCGGCGATGTCGCTGATCCCACGGGCGGGATCCGGGCGATCGTCAGCCCGCGGAAGGCACGCTACTGGGACCAGTCCTGATGCGACTACTCCGCGAGCTGGACCGGCTGCAAGCCGCCAAAGGATACCTGGACGAGCCCACTCTCAGCGAGCTGTCGGCACGGCTCAAGGTTCCGCTCTATCGTCTCGAAGGTCTCGTCTCGTTCTACCCGCACTTCAGGACTGAGGCCGCTCCGCCGGTCACGATCTCGTTGTGCCGTGACATGAGCTGCCACCTGGCGGGAGCGGATGGTCTGGCCGACAGGGTACGCGATCTGATCGGTGGCCGAGAGGACGTGACGGTGGAGAGCGCTTCCTGTCTCGGCTGCTGCGAGCTGGCTCCGGCGGCGCACGTCAACGGCAGTCCGGTTCGAGTGGACTCTCCGGAGCGGGTGGAGGAATGCCTGCGGGATGGAGCTGCCGAGATCCCGTCGCCGAGCGCGCGCTGGAGGTGCGATCCGTACCCGGATGGCGAGCCCTACGGTGCACTGCGAGCTGCTCTCACGGCAGAGTCGGCGGCAGGCGAAGCCGAGCGGATCGTCGGTCGGCTGGAGAGCGCCGGACTGCGCGGCATGGGAGGCGCCGGCTTCCCGACCGGACTGAAATGGAAGCTGGTTCGGGCCGAAGAGAATCACCCGAAGTACGTCATCTGCAACGCGGACGAGAGCGAGCCGGGGACCTTCAAGGATCGCGTGATCATGGAGGATCTGCCGCATCTCGTCGTGGAAGGGATGGCCCTGGGAGCATTCGTCGTCGGCGCCGAGAAGGGGATCATCTACCTACGGCACGAATACGGCCGCGCCCGGGAGGCGCTCGAAGGGGAGGTGGAGCGAGCTCGATCCTCCGGTCTTCTGGGCGACGACATTCTCGGCACCGGCTTCGCCTTCGACGTGGAGGTTTTCGTGTCCCCCGGCGGCTACATACTCGGGGAGGAGACAGCCCTCCTTGAAGCCCTCGAGGACCGACGCGGAGAGCCACGTAACAAGCCTCCATTCCCGGGCCAGGTGGGCTTCCGCGGGCTCCCGACGCTCATGAACAACGTCGAGACGCTTGCGCTCGTCCCGGGAATCCTCGAAAACGGCGTGGAATGGTGGCAGTCGGCCGGAAGAGGCGGACATGCCGGTCTCAAGTTCATCTCTGTCTCGGGCCACGTAGAGGCCCCAGGAGTCTACGAGATCGAAACCGGCACGAGCGTGAGCGAGTTGATCGAGATGGCCGGGGGGGTGGCGGGAGGCCGAGCCTTGAAGGCGTTCGCACCGGGCGGCGCCTCATCCAACTTCCTTCCGGCCGATCGAGCGGGTGTGGCGATCGACTTCGGTACTCTCGAGGAGGCCGGCAGCATGATGGGCTCCGGGGCGCTGGTGGTCGTAGCGGATGGGACGCAGCTTCTCCCGCTTGCCGCCAACGTCGTTCGCTTCTTTCGAAACGAGTCATGCGGAAAGTGTGTCCCTTGCCGGGTCGGGACCGAGAAGGCCACCCGAATGCTCGAGACGACTCTGGAGACCGACGGTCCACTGGACTGGGCAGTGATAGAGAAGCTGAACCTGCTCTTGAGCGAGACGTCGATCTGCGGACTCGGCTATGTCGCGCTGAATCCGCTCCTTTCCGTGGCCGAGCATTGGCCGGAGGAGGTCCCCGGATGCACGGCGTAGCGGGATGATCGAGCTGACGATCGACGGGCGGTCGGTTCGGGTGCCAGCCGGCACGACCGTCTGGGAGGCCGCCCGAGACATGGGGGTCGACATCCCGGTCCTGTGCCACGATCCGAGGCTCGAGCCGGTGGGCGTCTGCCGGCTGTGCCTGGTGGACGTCGGCGATAAGAAGTACGCGGCCTCCTGCGTACGCCGGGCGGAGGAAGGAATGGAGGTCCGCACATCATCCGAGCGCCTCGAGGCCTGTCGGCAGGGGCTCGTCGAGCTCCTCCTGTCGGACTATCCGGTGAGCGCCGGTGGACGTCCGAAGACGGGCTCGGATGATCTGCTCGCGCTGGCGAGCGAGTTGGATGTGCCGTGGCCTCGGGAGCGGATCAGCGGGTTGCCCGCCGGAGATGGACGCGGCACGGATCCGTCGTCGAAGGTGATCTACGTGGATCACCAGGCGTGCATCCTGTGCGACCGGTGCATCCGCGGCTGCGATGATCTTCAGGTGAACGAGGTCATGGGCCGGACCGGAAAGGGATACGGGACGAGGATCGCGTTCGATCTGGATGCCCCGATGGGCGCGAGCACCTGCGTTTCGTGCGGAGAGTGCGAGAAGGTTTGTCCGACAGGAGCGCTCTCCCTGAGCTTTGGTGCGGAGCCGGCACCGGAGACCGAGGACCCGGGAAACTGGGAGTACCTATGACATCTGCGACGCTACTCAGGGAGCTCGGCAAGCGTGGAGTGAAGGTCCGCCGCCAGGGTGAGCGTCTGCTCCTGAGCGATCTTCACGGGGCTCTGACGCCCGAGCTTCGCGAGGCGATCGACGCGCATCGAGAGGAGCTCCTGGCGGGGCTGGACGGTGGGGGAGAGCGACCGGAGCTGCAGATGGTCGACTCGGTTTGCCCATACTGCGGCGTCGGCTGCGCAATCCGGTATTTCGTGGATGAGGACGCCGGGCGGATCCGGCGAGCCGATGGACGTGCCAGCCCGGTCAACGACGAGCGCCTGTGTGTGAAGGGGCGCTTCGGATTCGACTACGCGACTCATCCGCAGCGGCTCACGACGCCTCTCATTCGCAAGGAGTCGGCATACCCGAAGGGTGCCCTTTCGGCGGACGTCCGAGGGGAGCGCAAGCGAAGGCCCGGCGGAATCGTCGACTACGATGAGGTGATGCCTCACTTCCGCGAGGCCACCTGGGACGAGGCACTGGACCTGGCGGCCGGACGGCTGGCGGAGATCCGGGACCGGCACGGCCCATCGGCGTTGGCCGGGTTCGGGAGTGCGAAGTGTAGCAACGAGGAGGCGTACCTGTTTCAGAAGCTGGTCCGGGCCGGCTTCGGGACCAACAACGTGGACCACTGCACGCGGCTCTGCCACGCCTCTTCGGTGGCAGCGCTGATGGAGACGATCGGCTCGGGGGCGGTCACGAACGTCTTCGCGGACGTGAAGAACGCAGACGTCGCTCTGATCGCCGGCTCGAACACGACCGGCAACCACCCGGTGGCGGCGACCTTCATGAAGCAGGCCCGCAAGCTCGGCGGCACGAAGCTGATCGTCGTCGAGCCCCGCCGGATCGAAATGGCCGAGCACGCCGACTATTTCCTGCAAATCGAGCCGGGCACCGACGTGGCCCTGTACAACGCATGGATGCACGTCCTCGTCGAGGAGAGTCTGATCGATGAGGAGTACATCGCCGGCATGACCGAGGGCTTCGAAGATCTGAAGGCCGTCGTCGAGCGCTACTCCCCGGAGGTGTCGTCGAAGATCTGCGGTGTGGAGCCGGACCTGATCCGGGAAGCGGCGCGAGCGTTCGGAAGCGCCGAAAAGGCCATCATCTTCTGGGGAATGGGGATCTCGCAGCACACGCACGGCACGGATAACTCGCGCTGCCTTATCTCGCTCGCTCTTCTCACCGGCAACATCGGCCGCGAGGGCACCGGGCTCCACCCGCTGAGGGGGCAGAACAACGTCCAGGGAGCTTCGGACGCCGGACTGATCCCGATGGTCTATCCGGACTATCAGAGCGTCGCGGACCCGGCGATCCGGGCCACGTTCGAGGAGGCGTGGGGGGTGCAGCTGGATCCGGAGCCGGGATTGACCGTCGTCGAGATCATGGGGGGTGCGCTCGCGGGATCGATACGCGGCATGTACATGATGGGCGAGAACCCCTTCCTCTCCGATCCGAACATCAACAAGGTCCGGAAGGCCCTCGCCAACCTCGAGTTCCTCGTCGTCCAGGACATCTTCCTGACCGAGACCGCCGAGTTCGCGGATGTCATTTTCCCCGCGACCAGCTTCTTCGAGAAGTTCGGCACGTACACGAATACCGACCGACGCGTCCAGGTAGGCCGGAAGGCGCTCGAGCCACCCGGAGAGGCGCGAGCCGATTGGGAGATCATCTGCGAGCTGGCCACGCGAATGGGTTATCGCATGGAGTACGATTCGACGGACCAGATCTTCGACGAGTTCAGCTCTCTCGCTCCGTCGTACGCTGGGCTGACGTACGAGAACCTCGGGTCGACGGGCAAGCTCTGGCCGTGTCCGGATCCCGATGCGGGGGACGGTATCCAGATCTTGTTCGGAGATGGCTTCCCGACCGCGAGTGGCCGGGGAAAGTTCGTGCCCGCCGAGTTCGCGCCCGCGAAGGAGCTACCGGATCAGGACTACCCGTACGTGCTCAACACGGGACGGCTGCTGGAGCACTGGCATACCGGGACCATGACGCGACGCTCGGCAGCCCTTCACGCACTCGAGCCGGCCCCACGCGTGGACCTCCATCCGAGCGATCTCGCGGAGCTTGGTTTGCGGGACGGCGATCTCGTGGAAGTGGCGTCCCGGCGCGGCTGCATCACGCTCCCCGTGACCGGGTCCGACCGGATGTTACGCGGATCGGCATTCATCCCGTTCCACTTTCGGGAGGCCGCCGCAAACCTGTTGACGATCGACGAGCTCGATCCCGCCGGAAAAATCCCCGAATTCAAGTTCTGTGCGGTGCGGGTTACGCCGGTGTCTGGCGCGCGGTGAGAGCCTCGCGGGCTAGCGCGCCGAGAAGGTAGCCTGCGCCAACGCGACCAGGTCGTCGGCCGCGAGATCGGAGACGAGCGCATGCTCGAAGGTGGCGTCGTGCCAGGTGATCGTCGTTACGCCGCGCTCCGTCGTAGCCCGCATTCTGGCGTTCTGCGACGGCGCTTCTGTTCCACGGACGATGCGGTAGTGAGCTACGACGTGATCGCCCAGCGCGTACTCGACCATCGCTGCCTGCCGGTCCGCCAGTATACAGACCATCGCTCGCGTTAGCCGACCCTCTTCCAGCATGACAGGGTGCATGCCAACGCCCATCTGCTGCTGGAAGAAAGAGGATACGGTGGCCGGATCCGGAGAGTAGAGCTTCAGGTCCTCGACGTGACTCAGATAGTCTTCCGCGTATACTTCGCCGACTCCGTCGGCGCCGCTACGGAGGAGTGTCGCCGCGGTGAGGAGGGCTACGATGGCCGCGGCGACCGCCCAACCCTCGCGGCGCAGCCGCACCGGAAAGCGGGTTGCCCGGATGATCTCTCCAGCCACTCGAGCCGCCTGACCGTCACCTTCCCCTGCCGACGCCGCCAAGGACAGGCCGTCACGCTCCGCCGGAGCCTCCAGTCCGAAGAGGATGTTCCAAACGCGTTGCCGCAGGCTCTCCGGCGCCTTCGCTGCCAGCCCGTGACGGACGATCGCCCGTCCCAATGCGGCGTCGCGCGCGAAGAACTCGCGGCACTCGGTACAGTGTCCCAGATGCATGCGGGCCGCCTCTTCCTGCTCCGAGTACGGCCGCGGTTCGTCCAGCGGCCATAGGCAGCGCTGGACAGCCTCACAATTCAGCGTGTCACGGTACACGACAAACACCTCGGCGAGATTCAGTTAACTGACAGTAGCACAGCGTCATAGGCGTCTCTATTGCGACCCTCTTCGGTCGAGATCGACTCCGTCCAACTCAATAACGCAAAAACCGCCTCTGCGGTTCACAAAAATTAGCCCGGCCAGAAGATCGGGATGAGGAGGGTCGTGAGGATGCCCAGGATTACGGTGAGCGGTGTGCCGACCTTCAGGAAGTCCGCAAAGCGGTATCCGCCCGGCCCGTAGATCAGCACGTTCGTCTGATATCCCATCGGCGTCATGAAGGAGGCCGAGGCGCCGAACATCACGGTGATCAGCAGGGCATACGGGTTCATGCCGAGTTCCGCGGCCATGAAGAGTGCGACCGGCGCCACGACTACCGCGGTTGCAGCGTTGGACATCACCGCGGTGAGCAGGGCCGTGACTACGTACACGGCCGCTATGGCCGCCGTCGGAGTAACGTCGCTCAGACCGGCCGTAAGGCCCGTGACCATCCAAGCCGCCGCTCCGGTAGTTTCCATCGCGATTCCGAGCGGCAGGAGGCCCGCGAGGAGAAAGACGACCATCCAGTCCATCTCCGTGTAGAGCTCGTCCACTCGGACGCAGCGCGTGAAGATCATCAGAACGACGCCCACAAGAGCGGCCGTCATGATCGGAAGGATCCCGGCGGAGGCTGCGGCGACCACCCCCACGAGGATGCCGACCGAGACGAGGGCTCGCGGTCGATCCGAGACGGGATCCTCGACCATGCGGAGCGGAACGAAGCCCGGCTCGGCGCCGAGGGCATCGAGCGCCGCGACCTGGCCATGCACCAGCAGCAGATCTCCGAACCCGATCTTCACTGTCTCCAGCTTGTCGCGAATCGTGACACCGTGTCGCTGGATGGCCAGGACGGTCGCGTCGTGGCGTTGCTGGAAGCGGGCCTCGGCCAGGGTGTGACCGGCGAGCGAGCAGTGAGGTCCGATCATGATCTCCATCAGGCGGGCATTCTCGGATATGAAATCTACGGCGCTCTTGGCACGACGCATCGGGGTCGAGAGCTGTTCGCGCCGAGCCAGCCGGAGGAGTTGCTGGGGGGTGCCCTGCGCGTAAAGGATATCGCCCTCGACGATCCGCCGGTCAGAGCCGGGCGCCCAGACCGACCGATCTCCTCTCCCCAGCCCGAGAATCGACACGCCGTACAGCTCTCGCCACTTGAGCTCGCCCAGCGACCTTCCGATCGCCTCTGATCCCGCCTCGACCGCCAGCTCCGCCAGAAACTGGCGCACCTGGTACTTACCGGAGAGATCTGCCGCTCCGACGCGGCGGGGGATGAGCTTCCGTCCCACCGTGAACAGATACAGCATGCCGACGGCCAAATAGACGAGACCGAGCGGCGCGATCGTGAACAGCGAGAAATCGTCCAGGCCGTGCGTCTGAGCGATCCCATAGACCACGAGATTCGTGGACGTGCCGATCAACGTGACCGTGCCCCCGAGGATGGCCGCATACGACAGCGGCATCAGATAGCGGGATGGGGGCTCGCCCTCCTGATAGGCGAGCGACACGAACACCGGGAGGAAGACGACGACCACCGCCGTGTTGTTGAGTACGGGCGAGATCAGCGCGACGACGAAACAGAGGATCGCCATCCGCATCTGCGGTCGACCCAGCGGCGCGGTCAGGGCCCAACGCGCAATAGCCGCGATGACGCCGGTCTTCACGAGTCCGAGCCCGAGGATCAGCATGGCGGCGACGGTGATGGTCGCCGGGTTGCTGAAGCCGGACACGGCTTCCGCAGGCGTGATGACGCCTCCGAGGAGGAGCACCACCGGGACCGCCAGGGCAACCTGGTCGATTGGATAGCGCTCGCTCACGAAGAGGACGAGCGCCACCGCGATCACGATGAAAACGAAGGCGATTTCCCAGGTCATAGGGAGCGAAACTACGGCGTCGAACCAGGCTCGTGCCAACCTGGGCAGGGTAGGATATACTAGAAGTAGAGACTCGCGTGCTCAGCAGGAGTCGTTTCGCCGTTGCGGCGTATACCCAAACAATGGGCTACCGCGAGACTCAGACGGGCGGAGGTTGCTTTGACAGCCTCCGCCCGAATCTGCATCTAGCTCAGTGGGACGACTTCGAGCTCTCCGCCGACCGAACGATGATCCGAATCGGTTCCTGCTCGCGCCGGATCACGACGGGCCGGTGTACGTGTACGTTGGGTGCCACGACCTCCATGTGCCCGCTGCCCGATCGGTGGTGCTCGGACCATCGATCGGCGATCGCTGCCCCGGCGCGTTCGGGCATGCGCAGAGCGGAGAGAACGACGCGGCGACTCGTGCTGAGCTGCCGCATGGCGGCACGTCGTGAGCGTGAGAGCGGTCGGGGGAGATCCACGGCCTCGAGAGCAGCCGAACCGGTGTCGAACATCAGGTTCGCCGCTTGCGCCGGTCCGGGCGCTCCGGTGATGTGAGCGGCCGCTGACCACCCCGTCATCGCCATGACCCAGACCACCGCCAGCAGCGCCGACAACAACAAAGCCTTTTTCACCACGGCCTCCGAGATGTATCGTCGACGATATGTAAGTCTCCACGAGAGGCCGACACGGAAAGTTTCAACTGTAGGGGCGGGAATGCCCCGGGAGGTGAGAGTTGAGGGACGAGTCAGACGGCGACAGGGAAAAACCGGATCGCTCGGAAGAGGATTGGAAGCGCCGCCTCACCGACAAGCAGTACTACGTGACCCGACAGAAGGGAACGGAGCCCCCGTTCACCGGAGAGTACCACGACTCGAAGCAGCAGGGGACCTATGTATGTGTCTGCTGTGGCAACGAGTTGTTCAGCTCCGAAGCAAAGTACGATTCCGGTACCGGCTGGCCGAGCTATTACGAACCGATCGATGCGCAGCGAGTGGCGATGGCTCCGGACGACAGCCTGGCAATGCGTCGAACGGAAGTCCTGTGCGCCCGATGTGATGCGCATCTCGGCCACGTATTCGACGATGGTCCACAACCGACAGGACAGCGCTTCTGCATCAACTCGGCCGCGCTCGAGCTGGAGCCGGAGCAGGAGGAGTAGGGAAGTGCCGGATCAGCCAGAGCCGCCGGTTCTCATCTCTGAGGAGCAGATCTATCGCCGGGTGGGGGAGCTGGCGGCGGAAATCGACCGAGACTACGCCGACGCCGGCGAGGTCGTTCTCGTCGGCGTGCTCAAAGGGTCGTTCATCTTCCTGGCCGACCTCTCGCGCCGCATCACCGTCGAGCGGCGAATCGAGTTCATCGCGCTGTCGAGCTACGGTGACAGCCACGGGTCCGGAGCGGTGCGGCTCCTCATGGATCTGCGGACGGATGTACGGGGTCGCCATGTGCTTGTGGTGGAGGACATCGTGGATACGGGCAATACGCTCAGATACCTGATCGACATGTTGCGGGCCCGCGAGCCGGCCTCGCTCCGCTGCTGCGCTCTCGTTCAAAAGAAGGAGCGGCTCGAGAGCGAGGTCGAGGTTCACTACCTCGGGTTCGACATCCCGGATCGCTGGGTGGTCGGGTACGGCCTGGACCTACACGAGGAGAATAGAACGCTGCCGTACATCGGCGTCATGGACACCTGACGCCTGCCTCCCTCAATCCGCTCTGAGGCCCTCCAGAATCCGGTCGATCTCGGCTTTAGGCAGCCAGCGGCCGCGGGCCATCACACCGGTGATCAGCCCGACGTTCGACACGTCCTCGAGCGGGTTCGCGTCGA